>JAQUCU010000018.1 GCA_028686055.1 Desulfuromonadaceae bacterium | reverse complement strand
GTGCTTGAGGATACACAGGTCCGTGCCCGTGCCACACAGGCCAATGAAGCAGTGGCCTCGCTGGATGCCAGAATCCAGGCAGGCAGAACCAACCTTGCAATTTACCGCCAGGAGGTGCCACTCACTATTGCAGGGAGTGAAGCGGCGGTAGCACAGGCATCATCGGTGGTAAACAAGGCTGTGGCAAGTGAGGAGCAGACCCGGCGTGATGCCGGTCGCTTCAAGGAGCTGGCCGAGCGGGGCAGCGTTGATCTGCGCAAGAGTGAACAGGTAAATCTGGCCTGGGTCGCCGCGAGGAATGACCTGGATGCCGCAAAGGGAGCATTGATCCGCGCCCGGAAACAGCTCTCCGAAGCGCGGCTCGGGCAGCAACGGATCAAAGCCAGGGAGGATGACCTGGCGGCGTTGACCGCCCAGCGCCACCAGGCTCGGGGCGCACTGGCCGAAGCGGAAAGTGTGCTGAACGATCTTACCATACGTGCCCCGGTTTCCGGCATCGTCATGACCCGCATGAAGGACGTGGGCGAGATCGTGGCGGCCGGTGCGCCGTTGTTTGATCTGGTCGATATGGATCGGCTCTATCTGAAGGCCTACGTTGCAGAGGTTCATATCGGCAAGCTTCGTCTCGGCCTTCCTGTCCGGATTTTCACCGATGCGTTCCCAACGAGCAACTTCCCGGCCACGGTCAAATACATCTCATCCCGCGCCGAATTCACCCCCAAGGAGGTTCAGACCCCGGACGAACGGGTCAAGCTGGTCTACGCGGTCAAGATGTACCTTGACTCCAATCGGGACCGGCGCCTTTCGCCCGGTCTGCCTGCTGACGCGGTAATCCGCTGGAAGGATGGAACGCCATGGGCCACACCACGCTGGTAGAACCATCACCTCCTGTGATTCGGGTGGCCGGTTTCCATAAGAGTTACGGAAAGATCCAGGCAGTGCGAGGTATCGACCTGGAAATAAACCGTGGTGAGATTTATGGGCTTATCGGTCCGGACGGCGCCGGGAAAAGCAGCCTGATGAAGGCGCTTGCCGGTGTGCTCACCTTTGATACAGGCGTGGTGGAGGTCCTTGGGCAGAAGATCGACTCGGAGCGGAGTGCGGAACAGATCAAGGGGCGGCTCGGCCTCATGCCCCAGGGGTTAGGGCTCAACCTTTACCCGGAACTTTCCATTCAGGAAAATATCGACTTTTTCGCCCGTCTGCGCCTGGTGCCGGAGAAAGAACTGGCCCAGCGCAAACAGCGCCTGCTGGAGATGACTAGGCTCGACCGCTTTCGCGATCGGCCGATGAAGCAACTTTCCGGCGGGATGAAGCAAAAACTGGGACTGATCTGCTCGCTGATTCACGAACCCGAACTGGTGATCCTGGATGAGCCTACCACCGGCGTCGATCCGGTTTCCCGGAGGGATTTCTGGGGGATTCTCGCCGAACTCCTGCGCGAACAGGGGATGACCGCCCTTGTCTCCACCGCCTACCTGGACGAGGCAGACCGTTTTCACCGCGTATCGCTCCTTCATGAAGGAGAGGTACTGGCGAAGGGACGTCCGGATGAAATCCGCGCACTGGTCCCCGGCACCCTCGTATCCTTTCATGCAGAACCGCAACTGGCAGCTCTTTCCCGCATGAAGGCCCGTTATCCACAGGTCTTGGCTCGCGGTCCGGAGATTACTGTTTTTGTGGAGCAGGCCGACCGTCCAGCGGCACTCCACGAGGTTGAAAACGCCCTCAAGGGGCTTCGGGTGGAGAGGGCGGATGCCGTTGCACCGGAGTTGGAAGATGTCTTTATCGCCCTTTTGCGCCGCTTGGGGACAGGTGGCGGGGAGAAAGCCGGGGCTGCAAAAGATCCTGATTTCAACCAGGCCGCCCGCCCGGCAAAAGATGTACTCGCCATTGAGGCTGATCAGCTGGTGCGTGATTTCGGCGCTTTCCGGGCCGTTGATCGGGTCAGCTTCCGGGTGCCGCAGGGGGAAATCTTCGGGCTTTTGGGCGCAAACGGCGCCGGCAAGACCACGGTAATCAAGATGCTGACCGGGATCATCCGCCCCTCCACAGGGGCCGGACGAGTTGCCGGCGCCGACATGCTCCAGGCCGGACAGGCCATAAAAGAGCGGATCGGCTACATGTCCCAGGCTTTTTCACTCTATCAGGATCTGACCGTACTGGAGAACATTCGCCTCTACGCCGGTATTTACGGCCTGAGCAAAACTGAAACCAGGGCCCGCACGGGCTGGATCATCGAGATGGCCGGGCTGGCCGGCTTCGAGTCAACCCTGTCGGCGAGCCTCCCGATGGGGATCAGGCAACGGCTGGCACTGGGCTGCGCCCTCGTGCATCGTCCGCAGGTACTGTTTCTCGATGAACCGACCTCGGGTGTCGATCCGGTCGGACGGCGGCGACTCTGGGAGACCATCTTTCGACTCTCCCGGGAAGAGGGGGTGACGATCCTGGTGACCACGCACTACATGAGTGAAGCGGAACATTGCGACCACCTGGCCCTCATGTTTGCCGGCAGGGTCGTGGCCGATGCCTCACCGTCAGAGATGAAGCAGCAGGTAGAGATAGAGGCCGGGCGGCTGCTTGAACTGGAAACCGGTCAGCCTTTGCAGGCACTGCAGGCATTGCTTCAGAACGGCTTTCCCGGTGCAGCGGTGTATGGCAAAACAATCCATCTCCTGTCACGAAATCCTGAAGCCGATGCAGCGCAGATCCACGCAATCCTCACCGCAGCCGGCATTGGTTTGGACTCTGCCGTGCCACGGCCGCTTTCCATGGAGGACGTTTTTGTGTACCGCGTCATGGCTCTTGAACAGCTGCAGCGCCAGGAAGACGGGAAGGTGACGTTATGAACATGAAACGGGTCGTGGTGGTTGCTCATAAGGAATGGCGGGAGATCATCCGCGATCGGGTATTCTTTTCCCTCTCCTTCATCGTGCCGGTCGTCATGATGCTCCTGCTGGGCTACGGTCTCTCGCTGGACGTAGAGAATATCCCCTTTGCCGTGGTAGATTACGACAGGAGCGCGCTAAGCCGGGACTACACCTACCGCTTCATCGGCTCCCGCTACTTTGCCTTCAAAGGGTACGTGTCAGATGAGAGAGCTCTCGCCCGGCTCCTGACCGAGAACCGGGTCCGCGCCGCCATCATCATCCCGGAGAAGTTTCAGGAACGGCTGTTGAACGACCGCCCGGTACGGGTGCAGACCCTGATCGACGGCACTTTTCCCTCGCGGACCATGATCACCAAGGGGTACGTGATCGCCATCAACAGTGCCGCAAGCCAGGAACTGCTGGCCGGCTACCTGTCACGTAAGGGAGGCATGCCGCTGAAGGAGGCACGGCAGGTGCTGCAGCCGGTCAGTCTGGAGGTCCGTTTTCTCTATAACCAGAGTGTCAAGAGCATCTGGTCCATAGCCCCCAAACTGATCATGGTGATCCTGATGGTCTCGCCCCCCTTCCTCACCGCCCTCGGGGTGGTACGGGAGAAGGAGAGCGGTTCCATCTATAACATCTACGCCTCAACCGTCAGCCGTGGGGAATTCCTGTTCGGCAAGGTAACTCCCTACATCGCCATCTCTTCATTTAACTCGCTGGTGCTCTGGGCCTTGGCAACGCAGCTGTTCGGCGCGCCGTTCAAGGGAAACTTCCTCTTTTACCTGACTGCAACCTTCCTCTATCTGATCTGCACAACCGGCATCGGCCTGCTCGTTTCGGTGCTGGTCAGAACCCAGATTGCGGCCATGATGGTAACCGCCATCGTCACCCTTGTGCCGGGGGTGCTCTATTCAGGCGTGCTGATCCCGATCACCTCCCTGACAAAAACCGCCCAGATGGTGGCCCACTGCCTGCCGGCCATGTATTACACCAATATCGTGGTCGGCTGTTTCCTCAAAGGTGTCGGCCTGAGGGTGCTCTGGCTGGACACGCTGGTGCTGGTTCTCTATGCAACGGCCCTGTTCACCCTGGGATATTCCCTGTTCCACAAAAGGCCGAGTTCGTAAGAGTGCTGTTACGAGTGGAGTCGTGTATGAACGGAGAACAACCAAACAGACCCTTTGTTGCCCGAGCTGCCGTCTGGTATCGCAGGATGCAGGTGATGACCGTCAAGGAATTCCTGCAGCTCTTCCGTGACACGGTAGTCCTCGGTTTCATGGTCTATGTCTTCACCATGGATGTGTACCTGGCCGGTTCAGGCGTCAGCCTGGAACTGAAGAACGCCACCACGGTCGTGCATGACGCCGACCAGAGCGCTTCTTCACGGGAACTGATGTATCGTTTCCGTCCCCCCTATTTCAAGCTGGACGGCGAGATCGCCCATCTGGAACAGGGGGTGCGCCTGCTTGACCAGGGAGAGGAGATGCTGGCGCTTTATATCCCCCCACATTTTCAGGAGGATCTCCGCAACGGAAAACCGACCGCCGTGCAGTTGCAGGTGGACAGCACCAACTCCGTGCTCGGGCTGTTGGCGGCCGGTTATGGCGCGCGCATCGTCGGGCAATTCGGTTTGGAAGCAGCCCTCCTGCGGCTGGGTGTTGCCGGCGACGGACAGGAGAACCTGCCGATAATCCAGGATGACCACCGGGCCTGGTTCAATCCCAACCAGAACGACGCCTGGTTCATGTCAATCTCGGAACTCCTGACCGACATCACCCTGTTTGCCATTTTTCTTCCCGGCGCGGCCATGGTGCGGGAGAAGGAGCGGGGGACCGTGGAGCAGCTCCTCGTCTCGCCGCTCTCACCGTTCCAGATCATGTTCCCCAAAATCCTGGCGATGACTGCGGTGATCCTGGTCGGCACGGCTCTCTCCCTCTTCGCCGTTCTGGAGGGCGTTTTCCATGTGCCGTTACAAGGGAGCCTGACCCTCTTCTTTGCAGTGACCACCCTGTATGTGTTTACCACCGCCGGGCTGGGGATGTTCATCGCCACTCTTGCCCGCAACATGGCCCAAGTGGGGATGCTGACGGTCCTCATTTTCCTGCCGATGATATTCCTCTCCGGCGCCTGGACACCGCCCGAGGCCATGACATACTGGATGCGCGGACTGATGTATATTTCGCCGCTCCACTATTTCCTCGATGCCAGTTTCGGCATCCTCCTCAAAGGGGCCGGGCTTAAGAATCTTTGGGATTCTATACTCGCAATCGTATTGATCGGCAGTATCAATTTCGGGCTTGGCATGTGGCGATTCAGAAGGCAGTTTCAGTAGGGTACGTAATCGGATACTATTCATATCCTGAATTTCACTGAGGAGGAACGCTCTGAAGATCGGTATTCGGAAGCGGTTTCGTCGGATCAACCGCGGCGTATGCCATGGTGATGGCCGGGATCGGGCGGGAAATCGTGCTGGTGGACAAGAATGAAACCCGCAGTCGTGCTGAGGCCAATGATATCTACCACGCCGTCCCCTTTGCCCGACCGCTGAAGGTGGTCAGCGGCAGCTATGCCGACCTTAAGGGAAGCCGCGCTGGCTTCAGGCATGGAAAACTCACGTCACAAAACACCATAAGGTTGCCGCAACGGATGAACCACCAACCGACCTGACGCTGGAAAACGGCATGAGGCTTATCGTGAAAACAACCAGGGCCAGCGATACCGTCGCCCTCTATGGTCGCGTCAAAAGCAACCCGAACCTGGAGGCACCCCCTGGCAAAGAAGGAGTCGATCACAAAAGAGGGGGACTGAATCTCAGCCCCCCTCTTTCTTATGATCCGTTTTTATATTTTAGATTTTAGAATTTGTACCTGATCCCAGCATAAACATTGCTGCTCAAATATGAAATTTTTTCCCCGTCTTTTTCAAAATCAGTTGCAGCACCTTGCAAACGGTAAGAAACGTCAAGCGTTACGTTTTTATTAAGGTCGAATCCAACACCGGCAATAAGCTGATAACCCGGGACAGTGTCATCCACTGTATAGCCGTTGTCATTCAGTTCACCATAAATCAGACCTAAACCAGCTCCAATAAATGGAGTGACAGCAGAATTCGTTTTAATGTCGTAATATCCGTTAACCATGAAACTATTGAATGATGCATCCGCGCCGCTGTAACTGTATCCTGAAATATCTTTTATATCGGCCGCTTTATACCCGTATTCTCCCTCAAGACGGAAACCATCGAAATTATAGCCTGCACTCAGATTAAATCCATACCCGGTGTCGTAGGCGATAGTCGCATCATAATAACCAGGGGCAGTATCATCACTGTCGTGAATAATACTCACCCCCCCAGCAACACCAACGTACGGACCCGCTGCAAATGCCGAAGCGGTTGATGCAAACAACAAAAGACCTGCCAGTAATACTCTGATTCTCATACTGCCTCCTTTGATTTCCTCGTATCCTATAGAGGATACGATGGTTAGATGCTTATTTTTAGTATTTCTTATTTACGCATACAATACAGATGGTCGGGATCCTTTTCGATATCGTCTTTATTACATATTAATGTTGGTACCAGACTTCGCTGTGAACCGTGCCATAATTTGCATCCGCGCCGCCAAGGATCAGGACATGGGGATTTCCACTAATGTCCACAAAATAGGCCGAAGAGTGATTATAAAAGTTATACCCGGATGAAGAGCCTGAAATCGTGTGGGTGCCGGTTGCACCATTAAAGCTAGCGAGCGATCCGTCAGACTGGATGCCTGCATAGGACTGTTCGCTTAAACCGTTTGTTGCGCCGTTATAAAGACCGCCACTCACGAGTACATACCCCCCTGCAACCACAGCGGTATGTTTTTCACGGTTCTTACCCATGCCTCCGGTATTTTTACTCCATGCGTTACTTGCTAACGTTCCATCCAGGAAGTTGATCTTGTTGTAATAGACGTCTCCCTGGCATGACGCGTCCGGAAGATTGGTTAGAGGATCGACCATCGCACTGTCTCCCCCGATGGCATATAGATATCCAGCGGCAGTAACAAGCTGATGATAAGCAAGTGCAATCGGCATATCAGGAAGAGTCTGCCATGCGCCGAGAGTTCCATCACTATTAATCTTTGCCGAATAGGCTGATTTAACGGGAGCGCCGGTTGAATTATTTCCGCCGGCCACATAAATACGGCCATGGAATATAACTGCGCCTTCGGCAAACAATGCCTTAGGAAGTTTGGTTGTTGTTGCCCAGGTTCCGACGGTACCCACTGGGGCTATTGTACCGTCAACTTTCAAAGGTGCATAGTAAACGGTATCAGTTGCTTTTCCCTGGTCATCGAGTCCGCCCAGCACATAAACTGTCCCATAGCCGCTTGCAAAGAAGTTAAATCTGTTGGCAAGAATCGCGGCAGAAAACCCCCTTTTTGCTGGCAGAGGGGTTGTCGTAGCCCAGGGCGTTTTGAGAGCACCGGTAGCGTTATCCAACTGGCTGTAGTAGACAGTATTTGACGTCTTTCCACCAACTTTTTTCCCACCCAGTGTGTAGATATAATTATTCGTTACGCTGGTCATGCTTTTGAAAATCGGAGCTACAACAGTCGGGAAACCCTGTTGTGCAGCTGGGAGACTTGAAGTCTGTGACCATAGTATTGTGGAAGGACTGAACGCCACACTTGCAACAACCAGGAAGTTCACAGCATTGCTAGTCCCGCCGGCAGTTGTTACAGTGACTTTATAAGTCGTTAATGCAGTAAGTCCGTTCGGAACGATTCCCTTGATATAAATGACATTCCAGTTCCCGGTAGAATAGTTTATAGAAGCTGTCGCAACAACTGCGTTGGTTTTCGCATCGCGAAAGTCGACTGAATAGTTGGCGTTAGCAGCATTTAGAGAGCCAAAACCAGACCCGTCAATGATAAACATGCTTCCGACAGAACCGCTGCCGGAAATACCTCCATTTATGTCTGTAATCTTTGGAACTGGATACGTGCCTCCGCTACTACTACCACCATCACCACATCCGGATACCGAAAGAAACATGAAGAGTACTGCAAACCAAATAAGAAACACTTTTTTCATAATTGCCTCTATTCTTAGTTGTCACGCTCGATGAGATGCATACTTTCTTAAAAAGAGAACAAGGGACGGTAAAGGTTTCAAACCGTTTACTGTTAAGGGATACACGAACATCGTCATCCGCCACTTTAAAACCTTGCTGCCCCTCATCCCTGACGGATACTGCCAAGTTGACGCCTGAGCTTGTCATTAAACACTACATCCAGATTGAAACCGAGGAACCGGTCGGGATGTGCAGCCACACCATCTTCCGGACAGGAGGTTGAAGCTTTGGCCTTGTTCCGACTTGACAAACTGCTGCGTGCAGCCCTCCTCGTCCTCACTCCCCGGCTCCGCTGCCAGGCTTTTATTTCATCCAGCATGGCAATATACCCGCCGTAAATTAGCAGTACCGCAGCGACTATAACGATCGGTTCCATACAACGCCTCCATTTTTTCGATAAAATGAGGATAGTTTGTTGGTATGACAGAACAAGTCGTAAAAGCGGTAGTGAAGGACGATGATATGAGTAAACGAGACCCAGCCGCTTGTTCTTCAACAACTCTTACTTATGCATTTAAACTGGCAGTTAAATAGCCCAGGCTAAAAATGCAGCCTGACTGTTACGCACCGACTGGGCGGCGAAAATAGCTTTCATGTTTAAATATCCGTTTTCAAATCCTCCTCTCGCCGCTTTTACTTCCGCAGTAAAAAGAAACCGGGTGCCGGAAATATGATCGATATTTCGGCAGCCCGGCTGTCTACAGGAGACCCATGGGTTTTCCGTCCCACCCTCACGGATGGTTTAGTATTATCGTTTATCGCTTTGAGTTAAAGTTTACTTCTCAGAAGTCTACTGCACGAGTCAATTTCCCGTTAGCTATGTACTTCGGAGTTGAGCCGTTTTAGTGCCGGCCTTCGTTATCATGATGTTCTCGACCACGACCTTTGTCACCGTGATGTCCGTTTCGTGCCACCTCTCCAGGTCTCCAACGGCCATTGTAATGTTCGCGGTCGCGGTTGTACTTACGATATTCTACATCTCGGAAACGGCGGACTTCATCGTACCTGTGCTTGCGAAGCCCGGGCGGCAGCCTTCGGCCTTCAACACCCACCCATGGTCCGTTGTAGTTGTGGGACCTGTAGTAATATCCATTATTATAGAGGTAGTAGTCATTACCGATGTAGACAACATCGTAGGGAGACCCTACTGACACGCTGAAGCCGAGTTGAGGCGAATAAAGGAATTCAGGGGCCGTCTGGATAACAACAGATGACGGCAGAGGGGCAGGTATGCCTACATTGATGCCAATGTTGACACCAGCATGAGCCGGGATTGCCATGAAGGTTGAAAGAATCGCTGCGAGTACTATTTTTTGTTTCATATCAACTCCTTTATTAATGTGTTTTTACAATAAGCAATTAATTTGGACTGCACTATCATACTGAATATCGATTCAAGCCCTCGCACAGCTTACCGGGCGGGGAGAAAGTCGATAGGATACAAGATCGTAGTCTTCGGCACTCCATTTTTAGCGCCAAAGTTGAACTTCTTTACCCTGCCGACAATCTGGGCAGAGAACTCAGCCGCGTTCATATTACTGGAATCCACCGCACAGGCAGAGACCACTCCGCTCGGTTCGATTGTGATCCGCAGCACCATCTTCCCGCGAAGGGTCGGATCCTTACGCAGCTCGGTATTATAGATACGGTAGAGCGCAGCCTTGTAACGATCGAATAGAATCTGAATCTCTTCGTCGGTTCGGCCTGCACGCCCCCCAGAGCTAAGTGACTTGGCCTCTTTCCCACCCGACCCTGCGATCGCACTCTTAACTTGCGTAAAACCAGCGCCCCCGCGGCCAAGTCGAGAACCGTTGCCGCCGCCAGCACTCCGACCGAGCGAGGCAGTGCCGATCCCGCCGCTACCGGCATTCCGACTGACTCCGCCATTGCCGACCCCGCCGCCGCCTTCCCCCTGCATCGTCAGGAGGGAACGGCTCGCCATGGCATGCCCTGCCGCCTGGGTAGCAGGGTTGCTCAGACGGGCTTCGGACCCAAGTCTGGCAACCGGCGTCTCATCAATAAGATCTTTAAAGGCGTCCTTGAACTTCAAGACCCCTGTATTTTCAGCTTTTTTGGGTGCGGCCACCTGTTCAGCCGGGAGCGCTTTGGGCCGTTCCTGCGTCGGCTTCTCTTGGGCCTTGTCTGCTGCCTGCTTTTTCTCTTCTTTTTTCTCTTCCTTGGCTTTTTTAACCGGCTCAGGCTTCTTATGTTCCTTCCTGACCATCATCGCCAGCCGTTTCGGGATTTCGACAACGGCCGGACGGACCGGCACCGGCAGGATCACCAGGCGGGTGATAATTCCGAGGGTCAAGCTGAGGAGCAGCGATATTATCAAGGTACGGCGGTACCGCCGGTCACTCTCGTCATAACTCCAGGGCATTTCCGACGGATTATGCGAAACCGGTGAAAGCTCCCGTTCGATGGCAAATTCATTCTCGCGCCTCTCGTCGCGAGCGTACGTATCGTTAATTTGGACGTCCAGATAGTCGAGCTCCTCGAGGCACTGGTTGCCTTGCGCCTTGAGAGTCGCCTGTTTTTCCAGAATTCCGCGAATTTCCTCGTCAAAGCCGGCAATGTGACTCCGCAGCCGTACGATACGTCCGGCGGGGTCCCTGATCTCCGGCAATTCTCCCCAGAAGAGTTGACCAGCCTCCAGTTCGTCGAGTCGGTCGAGGATATTGCAGGCCTCCCGCAGGGTGTCGAAACGCAGCCGGTCGGCAGAAAAGGTTTCAAGCTCTGCCTCTACCGCATACGTCTCACACTTGAGCTTCGCAAGCGTTTCCTCGACCTGCTTGATCTGGGCGTTCAGTGGCGCCAATTCCTGATCTAATAACGATGTATTCACAGTATACCCGCTAGCCGTGCGTCGCCTTCTGGATTACAGCAAGGGAAATCTTCCCGTATCCAGAAGCCGTGCAGCTTGTCATTATTTTTTTAAGCACATTGAATGGAATCGTTTTGTCAGCCAGGAGAGTGATTTCCCTGGTTTCGTTTCCAGCGACCGTCTTGTTGTCTGTCTTGCGGGGTTGAATCTCTTCCAGCCGATCTGTTATTTCATGAACTATCCCAATGCGGTCATCAAAAAGGTCAGCGGTCCTGACTACGGCTTTGCCCTGAATCATTACTGCTTCGGGGGTAACCGAGATCGCCACTGCTTCACGGGGCTTGGTCTCAATAACGGATTCTGGCAGAACAAGTCGTTGTTCCGGCAACGTACCGTTGAATGAGTGAAAAAGCAGAAAGAATACCAGAACAGAAAGAACATCCAGCATGGGTATCAGGTTCAGAAGTGCATGATGTCTTTTGTTATTGCGCTCCATGCGTTTTAAACGTCTGCTTTCTCTCATGGCGCGTCTCCTATGGATATATTGGGAAAGAGAACTATTTTCTCGACCTCTTTGCTCCCTTCCGCCAGCACTTCGGCACCGCGAACCGCATCCATGACCTGGACCAGATAATCGTATTCGATCTTCGGCTCCATCAAAACTGTCGCGTCTTCCTTCTGTGGATATTGGGCTTTCAGACGAATGAGCATTTCGGACAGCTTCTTGAGATCGTATTTATTGTCTTTCTTGGGAATTGCAGCCTCCACAGAGGTCCCGTTGGCAATTTCCAGTCCTGACTTGCGGACAATCACCTCGATAGCAAAATTCGGTTTGTTCGATGCAGCTGCACCAGCACCGGTCGGGACATTCAAGTCCATGACCGTAATACTCGTAAAGACGGCAGTGATGAGCAGAAAAACCACCAGAACGGTAAAAACATCCATCATCGGGGTCAGGTTCAAGAGCTCCATGATGTCCATTTCGAGTGGCTCTTTCTTTCTCCTTCTAAATCTAGCCATGATCGGCTCCTGTTAATTTGGCGCTTGGTAACATGCAATATCTGTCAAAATTGGCGCTTGGTAAAAGTGGAAATAGTATTGAGCGCCTTTACCGATGCCATCTCCAGGCTGTTCACAATCTGGCCCGTGGTTGTTGTCAGGCGGGCATGGAGTAGTAGAAGCGGGATTGCGGTCATCAGGCCAAAAGCAGTACAGTTCATGGCCTCCGAAATACTGGCCGCGAGCAGGGCGGCCTTTTCAGCAGGGCTCGCAGTGGCAACCGCGGCGAAGGCCGAGATAAGACCCATGATGGTTCCGAGCAGCCCGAAGAGAGTAGCGATGTTTGAGAGCAGCGCCAAGTACGGTGTGCGCTTTTCCAATTGAGGAACGATCTCCATCATGCTCTCTTCCATGGCGATTTCTATGTCTTCCCGTCGTCTAACCGCCCCCTGGCGCGCTAACCCCATCGCCAGCATCTGTGAGAGGGGCGACGTGTCCTCGTTGACCATTTCCCGGGCCTTGTCGAAATCACCCTCAGCCAGCACCGGATGAACCAGATCCCATATGTCGCGGTTTTCCTTCGTAACCCGCTTCAGTTGGATCCAGCGCTCGACTGCAATGGCGATACCGACCGCAAGCGTGAGTAGAATAGGGAACATGAAAACCCCACCCATCTGAAAAAACCTTACTATAAACATTTTTTTGCCTCCTTGGCAGGTTGACCTTCTGGTCAGATGATCCGCAGAATGCGGTGCTTAACGTGATTCCAATATTTGTGAGACTGCTGTTTTACTGCCAACACTGGCCTGGTAGAAATCGAGCTCCCGCATAAAAACATCCCGATCCACTGGCACATCGTGCTCATTCAACGTTCTATTCAGGTTCGTCTCTACTCCCAGCTCGGAACTTTTCCAGGGGACAATAAAAAGCGACATCGGTGCTTCATTGTTACCGAGAATCGACATGCCGGTGATCGCTTTGGCACCCGGGTCACCGGATCCATTGGATACGTCTGGTCCATTTGAGCCATTATTCTCCGCCGCTACAATGGCGACCGAGAACAGAACCAGGCCGAGGCTTAAAATCAACTTCCGATACATAGGTTACTCCATTCCAGCGGTGATCTATCCCATAGTGCCAGGTTGCTAAGGATGGGCGGTTTCTTTCTTCATCACGGCCGGTGTCGTGATGTTTTTCCCAGCACGGGTGTGCAAATCGGCAAGCCATACCTTCACCTGCTCGTCCTTGGGCATCGCTTTGCTATAGATCTCATAATGTTCAACAGCACAGGCCGAATCTTTCAGATACAGGTCGCAAAGAATTCCGAGGTTTTTGTGTATCGGATAATATTCAGGAAAAGCGGCGAGCGCCTTCTCATAAATTGCCCGCCCCTCGGCAAAACGTCCCGCTTTCCGTAGCAGCAAACCGTATTCGTTGCTCGCCACCGGATGACCGGGGATCAATTCCAGGGCTTTTTTCAGATGCTGTTCGGCCTGCTCCGCCTTGTTTATCTTTTCATAAGCAATCGCAATGTTAATATGGGGCGCGGTCACTCCCGGCGACTGTGCAATTACTTTTTCCAGCAGCTCGATCGCCTTGTCATACTTGGCTTCCTTGATCATGGTGCCCGCCTGCTCAAAGTCTGCACGCAACTTTGCATCCATGCGGGATGGTTCTGTAATTACAAACCCTTCACGACCATCAGTGAAATGCACCACTGACGGTCCTGTCGGTAGGGACGGAGACGACGTTGCTGCTGAAGCTGGCGTGGGTGGTCCACTCGGCTCCACCTTGCCCTTGTTCGCAGTGGCGCATCCTGAGAGCAGCGAGAGGCCTACTGCCAGCAGCAGGTAAACGGCAGTCGTTACCATGCGGAAACCACTCCAGTGCTCTTTTCCCCTCATGGCATCATTCTTTGGCGCTTGTTCCATGTTTATTCCCCTCGGCTGCGCGTGCTGCATCCTTACCCTTCTCAACCGTCGTTGCAGAGGAAGGGGCTGCAGCAGGCGCCTCCCCTTTGACCACTGGTGCCGCTGGCGGTGCCGCCCTTTCAATTTCAAACAGCGAAGCGTCACTTTTAGTGAAAACTTCCGGTTTGTCGTATCGAGCAGGCACGAACTTGGCCCATTTTTCCAGACCCTTGCCGATTCCGGAGTTAGCTGGCTCCACCTTACTCTCACCTGCAGTGGCGCCTCCTGCAAGCAGCGAGAGGCCAATCACCAACAGCATGAAACCGGCAACCGTTACCAAGCGGGAACAAGACCCCTGTTCTCTTCCCCTCAGTGCTTCGTCTTTTTGCGTTTCTTCCATGTTTTCCCCTTAGCACGCGTCTTGACCGCTGCAGCCTTTTCCGAGGTTGCGTTAGTCTGAGGCACTGCTGCTTCCGGCACCGGCTTTTCAACCTGAGCTGCAGGAGGTACCGCTGCGTGCTGTGCCACGGCTGCATTAGCCTGAGGCACTACTTCCGACACAGGTTTTTTGTCCTGAACTGCAGGAGGGACTGCAGCAGACGCCTCCCCTTTGACCACCGGTGCCGCTGGTGGTACCGGCCTTTTAATTTCAAACGCGTAGGTCTCCAGCGAGCCGACGATGTCACTGGGCGCTTCCGGCTTGTCATAGCGAGCAGGCACGAGCTTGGCCAATTTCCCCAGACTTTTGTCGATCCAGGAGTTGTAGATGCCGATGGAGATCAATTCCAGATTCTTCTCGTGGATCTGAATGGCTTTTTCTTCGAACGGATACGCCTGCTCTTCGATAGCCAGTTCGTAGTCCTGCATTTCCTGGGCGTTCAGGCCGTCCGGACGCTCGGACTCCGTCAGGGCTTTGCTGAAGTGCGCATAAGTCTCCGCAAGATAGAACGTCGCCGCGGCCGTGACCTCACCAACTTCATACTCCACGAGTTTATTGAACGCCTGTGTTGTTGCTTTCATCAGCTCTTTCTTTTTACGGAGGTTGGCTTCGAACGGTTTCACGAGCCTGACTTCTGTAAATCGCTCATAGATCTGTTCTGAAAGCACCAGAGCAGCCTTCCCAGCCAGGTATCGAGTACGTGGAGTACGCGCCTGTTTAGCCGCTGCATCGATCGCAACGATCTCCTTAAGCTCGCTCAGATAACTTTTCTGATCGTTCTCCCCCTTCAGGATTTCAGCAATCTTGTTGCGCGTTTCCAGGTTAACCTCGACCGGTTGCGGGAAGTACCCCACAAATCGGCGGTATACTGCGAGGGCCTGCTTGTTGTTCCCCGCCTGCTGATGCAGTTCCGCCGCAAGCATGAGAGCTGCCCTCCTCACCTCCTCGTCCTTGAATTCTCTCTCCACCCGTTCATATTCATTAGCAGCGAGAGGAAGCTTCCCGTCTTCCTTGTAGACATAGGCAATCTTCCTGGTGACTTCCGGCTGCAGCTGGTGGCCGGGGAAGAGCTCCCGGAATCCCACCAGGACAGTAGCTGCCATTTTCCAGTCCTTGAGCTGAATCAGGGCAACAGCGGCATCATACTCGGCATTCACCCGGATCTTCGACGTGGAAGCCATGCGGCCAACACGCAAGAAGGTGTCTGCAGCGGCACGATAATCCTTGTGGGCATTGGCCTGCTCCCCCTGCTTGTAAATCGATGCGGCAAGATTGTCTACAAAGCCTGCCCTGTTTTTGTCTTCTGCGGGAAGCAGAGCCAGAACCTTCCCATAGGCGGCCTCAGCCTCGGCATAGTGCTTGAGTTCGTAATTGGAATGACCAACGACGATCCAAGCCGATTTGAGGGTCTCCCGGTCTGCACCTGGGAATACCTGAATGAGTTTGCGGCCGGCAGCAAGAGCCTGCTCGTAATCCTTCATGTCGTACAGGTCATCTGCGGCCGCCCCAAGGACGATCGCCGCTTTCTCGTGTTTCGGGAAGGTTTCCGCAAATTTGAGCGAGCTGCGCACGGTCTCACGCTTGACTTTGTCTTTCTCCCCTGACGCAGCGGTGCGCAGGTGTTCCCGATAGGCATAAATGGCGGCATAGCCGGCAGCAGAGGATTTTTCATGACGTGGGTAGTTATAGGCAGTCTTCTCGTATTCCAGCGCAGCCCTGGCGAAAGAGTGGTTTTCAAGCAGCAGATCCGCCAACTGATAATTGATCGCCGGCGATTCGGCATCCTTCGGGAAGGAGACCAGGAACTCCTCATACCAGTGCAGAGCTTCCTGGAAATTCTCTCCCTTTTCCTTGGCATGTTCCGGATTCTGGTACAGCGCATGGTAATGATGGGCAAGGTCGGTAAAGTTGGTCTTCAGGAAACTAAGGACCTCGGGACGCGCGCTGGGCTCGAAATGTTTCCAGTATTCAGCCTTCAGCCCGTAATTCTTGGCAAACTGCTTCTTTGCATCGATCACAACGCTGGGGAAGCCTCCGGCCATCTGGATTTCGATGACGCGCATATGAAACTGCGGTGAGACACGGTGGAACGGGTTTTGCTTGGCGAACGTGTTGTAAGCGGCCGCGGCATCGCTGTAACGACGTTTTTCGTAATAGAATTCACCGAGGTTGCTGTAGACGCGGTCCTCATAGCTGCGCTTGCCATTGGCACCAAAGTATTCCATCACGGATTCAGCGCCATGAAGATACGAGAAGCTCTGGCTGATGACCCTGAAGGCATCCTCTACACGCTTTCGTTCCTGATCGTCCTTGGTTTGGGCAAAATCATATCCCGTGTCTACCTTCCGGTCCAGCAGCGCAATAAATCGATGCAGGCCGTCCTCATAGAGCTCCTGCTTGTAGAAGGTCCAACCGAGCTTGTACAGGGCGAGTTCGTAGAAAGGCGACTTGACACCTACATCCACGATACTCTTGTAGCCTCCTTCTGCATCGAGGTAACGCTTGCGGACAAAAAAGAATTCCGCCCGCCGGAAACGCATCTCATCGAGGTAGCGCGAATGCGGGAAATCACGGACCAGCCGGTCCATGACCCCCATGGCTTCCTCTGTCTGCCCCAGTTCCTCATAGGCACGGGACATCTGGTACAAAACCTGATCGTTCCCCTTGTAATAAGGGAATTTTTCCAGCAGCTTCTTGTAGAGTGCGATCGCCTCCCGAGTCCCTGCTCTTTCAAGGTCTTCGGTACCTGATTCGGAAGACGCCTCCGTTTTTCCTCCCCTATCGGCAAGCTGCGGACTCTGGGTCGCCCTTTTTTCAAAATCCGCCTGCGACTCAGCCTGACCGGATTGCGGGGCCACGGCCAGGCTGACGGCAGCGACCTTCGGGCTTTGGGCACGTTCCGGCGCAGAGAGTGCTGGGGCCTGGGCCCGTCCACCGGCTGCCGCCGGGGCATTCGTGTACCCGTATTCCCTCTCGATTTTCAGGTCGGCAAGGCGACGCATCGCCGCGGGAGTCAGAGCCGATTCGGGAGTTTCTTCCAGAAAGCGCTGGTAACTCTCCATAGCTTTCTCAAGCCCCCCTTGAATTGTCTCTTCCTTGATCTCGATCTTCATGTTCCGCAACTGGGCAATCGTCTCCCTGCTGCTCACCGTTTGACATGCAGTAAGGATCGCCGGAATCGCAAAGACTAAAAGTCGGATTCTCTTCATTTGCCCACACTCTTTTCCGTCTTGTTGTCCACACTCTTTTCCGCCTGTTTTTCAACGCTTGGTGCAGCCTGATTGCGAACGCCCTTTTCACTCTGGTTACCAACACTCTTTTCGGTCTGGGTCGTAGCGCTCTTTTCGGTCTGGGCCTTGGAAGCACGGTCATAACTGTCCGCTATGGCAAAACGGGCGGTAATCTGGAACTGCTCCAGCCGTTCGCGGCGCTTGGTCAGTTCATTTACGGCCATGGTTTCAAGCATGTTCCCCTGGCGGGCCATCAGGACCTTCACTTTTTCCTGGGCCGACGCAATCAGATTGCGCTGGCGGCGGATCACATCGTCATAGCCTTCATAGCTTTGGGTGGCGGCCTGGCGGGTACGGACGAAAGCATCGTACTGTTTTTTCAGCTGGTCCACGACTACGTTCAAATCACGCAGGTCCCTGTAGGCATCTGTAAGGCGCTGGTCATATTCCGTCCTGATGTTCCAGAGGAGTACCCCCCGCAAACGGCTGATCCGGCCCTTGTTTTCGTCGGGTACCGCCGCACCTTTCGCAGCCAGAGACTGTTCTAAGCGTCCAATGTCCTCTAAAATAATCCGTTCCTCCGCAGTAGCCAGGTAATCGGGCCGCGGGGCCACCAGCATTGCATGCAAACGTTTTTCGATCCTATTTCGCTGTTCCAGGCGCAGACGCATTTGCGAGTCAAGCTGCCGAAATCCCCGGTCAATCTCAGGGAGGAGCGGTTGATAATAGGCGCGACGTTTCAGGATAATATCCTCGAATGCATCCAGGTCCCTTTCCCACGTTGCGAGCTTCTTCTGCAGTTCATCCAGGTCGAGGTAATTCTTGAGTGACTCCTGGAAATCATGAGAAGCCATCAATTCAAGAAGGTAATAGGTCTCGGGAGCTTCCGGAAGGTTGCGCAGCTTGACCACCCAGTTGGCGTCCTGTTTCAGCTCTTCCCGCGTCAGTGCCTCGAGAAATTTTCCTTCGCTGACCGATTTGATCGAGCTGCCGAGCTTGTCGATTTCCTTGCCAAAGGCCTCCAGGGCTTTGCCGTACATCACTGCCGCATGTCCATAGACGTTGAGCTTCCCGTAGGCATACGGCACAGCGAGCATTGCTTCCTGGACTGCGGGATCGGTGACCTCGCGCTGAGCCAGGATGCTCCAGGGGACAAGTGCTCGATCAAAACGATTTTGTGAGGCATCGGCCCAGCCCGAACCCAAGAGTGCCCGATTGGAGAACGGACCGCTTAAACGCACCCGCTCAAGAACCAGCCTGGCATTTTCAACCGATTTTTCATCCAGCAGCTTGTAGCCAAGGACCAGGTTCGACTTATCCTTGATGGCCAATGTAGCCGGAATCTCACTGAGGATTTGACCGGTACGGTCAAGATACTGCCGCCCTTCCTGTTCCTTCCCCTCTTTTAACAAAGCGATTCCGAGGTTGTAGCTGGCAAACCCTTCAAGGCTCTTGGCACTTTGCAGATCTTTAAAAATACGTCCCGCCTCGACAAACCGGCCGTTCGCCATGAAGATTTGCCCACGCAAGAACTCCAGGTCGTCGCGAATATTTGCGGGAATGACCCCACGGATCCGCTCCAAGGCATGCAGAGCATTTTCCGGTTGGTTTTTCTGGAAGTAAAGCCGTGCCAACCGATAAATTGCTTCATTACGCACAGGCTCTTCGACGTTCCCCTCGATGACCGCGGTGATGGCACGCCCGGCCCGGTTGTGCATCCGGTATGCCAGTTCGAAATCACCGACGGCAAATTCCGCATGGTCGACATGGTAATAAAGCGTGTCAAGTGCAGGTTCATCGAGTCCGCGATACTGCCCCAGTTCAGTATCAAGCCGGGCGATAGACTGAAACCAGTCCCCCTGAAAGGCATGATAGAGCGCCTCTCCAAAGTAGACATCCTTCAGTCCCTTCGAAGTGTAGGTATTGGCTGCCAGCGAAGAGGTTGCGAACAGCAGACAGACCAGTATGAGAATCAACCTGGACATGGACTACCAATCCTTCAGAGTGATAGTGTTGTTACCGGTTCCGTTGCCGGCCAAGACGACCCCAATCAGTTTCGGACCAATATCTTTGGCGACTTTGAAGCTCTCACCCTTCTGAAAATCGGAGCCTCCCTCAGATTTTCCTAATACGGTCACTTGCAATGCGTGCTCACCTGTTCTGACATTGCCGACATAGATACGCTGTACGCCTCCTTTTTGCAGGGCTTCAAGCTCCTTGAACGTATAAAGGTGATGAGCGACCGATTTGCCATCCAACGCGATATCGACGGCATCAAGCCGGAATTTTTCCCCCTGAGGCACTGATACAAAGATTGCAATCTGGGTGTCGGAGGGATACAGCAACTTCTCTTCAAGCTTGTTCAGTTCCGCCGCAATGGAGAGAACATCCGTCTTGATTTCCTGTACCTGCTCATCCAGGCCCTTGATCTGTTCCTTAGGGGCTTCCTGCGCATACGCAGGGAGAATTAACAAGAGTGCCGAAATCCCTAAAACAATTACCGTGAGAAGTTTGTGCATGTTGGCCACCTATGGTTAGTTGTTGATGAAGTCAAACTAAATCGTCCCGACGATATTGATGAAGAGCCCCTGATGCCGGTAACTCAGATCAGTCAGATCGTCGGAGAAGTTGCTGAAGTTGTAGCCGACACCAACCTTCATGTGCTCGCCAAGATGGCGGTAGAGCCCCAGCAATACACCATTGCGGCGGTCGTGGGCATCCGGCAGGTCGAGTATACGGCCTTCTACCAGCCCATCCCAGTGGTGGATGAAATGCCAGTCAGCACGCACCACATACAGGTGGGCACGGCTGTCAAAGTACTCGGGATTGACCCGGTCCATACTTACCTGCCCGAGTCGGTAAGCGTACTTTCCGCCCAGGGTCCACTGTGATGTCAGATCGTACATGACATCGACCGACGCGATGTGACTGCGCTGCAGAACGCCGGCCGTCGCCGTCGTGCTGGTGCCGATGGTCTGATCCGCTGTCGGTACATTGTAGAAAAAGGTATACTTGAGCAGGACGTTGAGCCGGTCATTGTTGACAGGACGGTAGGCATAGCCCATCACCGCCTCGATAAAACTGCCGTCGAAGAACTGGCCCTGTGAACTTGTGCTCTGGGAATAGTCGAATTTGCCAATGAGCCGCCAATCCGGAGTCAATTGAAATTTCAAGTTGTTTTTCAGCAGCCAGGTGGTACGTTCGACGCTGCTGGTGTCCGGTTGCTCCGAATCATCCACCCGAAATTCCAAGGCGCTGGCCAGCTTCAGTTTATCGAATCCGTAGCCGGCGTTCACTCCGACCGCCGTTCTCTTGATCGTAGCCCCCGTCAGATTGTCCTGTAAGGTGCCGAATTCCGTTTTTGCCCCGAGATTAAGACGATCAGTGGGCGCCAGATCGACGCCGTAGGCATGCATGAGACCGGCGGGCACATCGCCGTGGGTATAGCGCTCTTCCCCATAAACACTGACGCTGTCCGAGTAGCGGGTGCGAAACCCTGATGTCAGTGTACCCTTATTGGCCTGCACGCCGTTGTCCGAACGCTCGTTCTCCATGGCATAATTAAGGTAGATCGTGGTCCGGTCGCTGTAGAGATAGTCGGTGCCGAGCCGACCGGCCATGCCGAGGCTCCCATCGGATACTTCGCCGTTCAGCTTGAAGCGGTCGGTTACCCGATAAGCACCGCCAAGGCCGGCCCGGTCGTTCTGTTCACGATTACCGGTTGCCTCAACCGACTTCTGACCGAAAACATAGCCGTTCCATCGTGCCTTGGAATCATACAATACCTTCCCCACCACATCGATGCGGTCCCCCTCTTCCTGTGTCAGGGGCACCACCGGCGAATGGTCTTCGCGGCTGTCCCGGCGACCGCCCGCACTCACCGTCCAATGATCGTTCACCTGGTAGTTGGCGTTCAGTTCGTAAGCCTCTGTGTCAAGTCCCTGGTCCACGGTCCGCTTGTCGGCCTTAAGATGCAGCCCCAAACGGTCGGTAACAGGCAGTTCCGCCATGCCGCCGATTTGAGAGGTGTCCTGAGCCGCGACTTGGCCAGGCGCTGAATAACCCGCCTCCAGTTTCTGGCCGTATAATGTGACCTTGCCCCGCCAGTTTTTATTAAAATCCTGCAATCCGGTGCTGACATCGAACCGGTAGGCCGAAGCAGTCGTACTGGCATCAACCGGGGTTTGGACAGTGCTGGAAGTGTAGCCGCCATCCAGCGAATTCGAGGTAAAGAGATCCGACCCCTTGCTGCGGCCGGTTTCAAGTTTGACCCAGGTATTGGATGATTTACGGATGGTCACATCCCCCCCGACCAGGTTGCTATCGCTTTCAGCGTTGCCGGTCACGCCGACCTTGACATAGTCGCCGATCCAGTAATGGGCCCGGCCGCCAAACGTCATCGCGTTCAGTTCCGCGACCCCGGGCGTGAATTCGTAACGGGCCACCAGATAAACGGGGTTACCACCGATCGTGTCACTGTGCACCAGGAGATTGTCGGCCGCCGTCGAGTCGAGCGGCTGGGTCAGCAGCAGACGGCCTTGCAGATAGTCAATATTGTAATCGGTAACCGGAGTCAGGTTCTTGACGGCCAGGACAATGCCTGAATCCTTGTCGCGGACCTCAATGCGCACCGCTTCGGATCCTTGAAGAATATCCTGCCGACGCATGTAGTAAAGGGAGCCGCCGGTTCCACGAAACTCGTCGCGGCCCGCCACTGTCCCCGGATCGGCGGCAAAACCGTCAACCATGAGACGCTTCTCGCCGAAACTGGTGATGCCATTTGGCTGATAATGGAGGTTCCCGCCATAAAGCCCACGGTCCACATGCGCCAGGTCGTTATCGGTATAGCCGACTCTGAAATTACCCCAGAGGCCGTAGTTGTCATCTTTTTTCAGCTTGACAAAGAATTTGCCGCTGGTCGGCGCATCTTCCACAACCGTGCTGTCATCGCCAAGGGTCGGAAAGTGATAATCCGGGTTGATACGCCGGAACAGCGCATCCGGCGTTTTCTTCAGGAAGTTGCTGAAGATCTCGTCCAGCGGCCCTTCGCGCGTATCGGCGCTGGCAGTCAGCCCCCAGCCGTTACCGAACTGGCCTTTACTGTAGAAGGCAAGCCGTCCCTCGGCGCCAAAGTTCTTGCTGTACTGCTGATTGTCCGGTTGCAGCAGCTGGGCAGGGCCGCTGGTCTTGTTGGCCGACAGGGTCAGGTCGGCGATGCCCACCGTGAACCAGTCGTTTTTTTTCAGGGGCAGATCGCGCAGAAAGAGTTCGCCGTTGCCGGACTTGTCGAGCACGGCAACCTCGACGGTATGCATCCCCTTCGGGAGAATTTCTTCAGCAATGAAACGGCCCTTGCCGTCCACCGGCTCCGGGTATCCGGCCAGCCAGACGCGGTGTTCGGCCGGAATTGCGTTGCTATAGGCCTGAACGGTCCCGCCGCTGAGCGGAATGTTCCTCTGGCTGATGTGGCTTCCGCCGTATCCAGCCAGCAGTTCCTTGTCCGGGTCTGCCTTGGCAACGGACGGATCGATCTGATCGGTCACCCACAACGACTGGGTCGTGGTCTCGTCGAAGTTGCCCTTCGCATCGTAAACGCGGACCAGATATTTAAGCTCCCGGACCGGGGCCGAAAAAGATGCAAAATCAGCCCGCCATTCCGCTATGCCTTCGCCATTCATGGAAATGACCGCCGCTGGCGTGGCACTGACAGACTGGGCCTCGTCAAAAATTCTGACCTCCGCCCGCTTGATGAAGCTGTGATAATTGGTGTAGAGGCGGAAGCGAACCAGGTTCTCGGCAAACGTGGTCTCGGTCAGGTCCTGATAGCGGATGCTGCGCGGCCAGGCGGTCACGTTCAGCCGGGGCTCCGCCCTCAGATTGTCGTACTTGAACTCGATCTGGGCGTGATCAAGGGCCACGTCGGTGCAGCGTTGCACGTCCGGAATACTCTTATTCGGATCGTCGACCGGCTTGCCATCGACCGAGATGCGCATGAGATTGAGGGCGAATGCATTGGCCGTGTTCACCTCGCGGGTCATGTGGACGATGTCCACCCCTTCGTAATCATTGAGGGCAACAAGCTCGTCATAAATGATCTGCACCTCGACCCTCGAGACACTCGACTCGGTAAATCCGGCATTGACCACGTCCGCGGACTGGACGTAACCCCGGCCTTCAAACTCCGCCTGTTTACCGCCCGGTCCCATCTTCTCACGCACCGCGGTCATGGCCCGGCGGGCGCGCGCTGTTGACCAGCCGATATCGTCTCCGTAAATCACGGCGGTGCGCCGGTCAAGGCGCTCGTTGTTGATATAACCGATAAAACGAAGGCGGACGTTCGTCTTGTCCTTGATCTCGTCCATGAGCTGCCGCAGCCGTTCGGTATAGTCGACGGGTACAAACGGGCTCCCGTTTTGGAACAGGATCGGAGCAATCGGGCCCGAAGGAGGAACGTAGACCTTGGTGACCGTTTCGGCACCGGCGTCCTCCGGACAGAGCTGCGGCTCGTCGGGAAGCTCCTGAAGCGGATCATCGTGCCAAAATTCGACTTCAACGCGCCGGTTCATAGCCCTGCCCTGGGTTGTGTCGTTTGAAGCAAGAGGCTGGGACGCTCCCTTGCCGTCGCTTTCAACCACGACATTGGACTGCTTCAGGCCGTCATGGACGGCGAGGGCGACGCGGCGGGCCACCGCCTTTGACAACCCCATCTGGTCGACGTAGATACGCCCATCGCGCCCTACAAGCGGAGCATTGTCACTATAGGCAATGAACTTGACGACAATATTCTGCTTGCCGCGCAGGTTGATCAGCGAGTGCCTGATCTGTTGCAGAAACTCTTCAGGTACGGTAACCATGGCCGCGTCGTAGTGCATGGGCGCAACCAGATTCTTGACGCGGGCGCGATGGGAATTGCCTTCCTTGTAACGCATCTTGCAGACCGTCTCAGTGCGGCAGATCTTGACGCGCTTCACCTGCGCGGGGACGATTACTTCCTTTTCCACCATCTTTTCGCCGATCTCATCATACCAGACCTCAACCTCCACCCGGCGGTTCTGTGCCCGGCCGTACTCGGTGGCGTTGCTGGCGATCGGCTTGCTGTCCCCCACACCTTCGTAGGAGATTGCATCCGCAGGCAAGCCGAGAGCACGCTGAAAATATTCGGCAACGGTCCCCGCCCGTTCCCGGGACAGACCGGTATTGTCGCCGTATTTCGCTTTCAGGGGGCCGATGAGGGACTGAGGGTCGGCATGACCGACAAAGTGAAGGCGCACATTGAGGCGGCCACGCATTTTCTCGAGCACTCCCCGCAAAAGCGCCACATATTCCTGGGGGATGTCCGCCTCACCCGTGCGGAAGTGGATGGGAGCGACCACATTCGTCACTTTGATCGTTTTCACTTCCTTTTCAGCGACCCGGCGTTTCTCCGTGCGGTCCCCCTGGTCCTCCGCAAAAACTGACGGATCAAGAAGCCAGGGAGTGAAGGCCCCCTCCTTGGGAAGGTGTGCCTCAGTAGTTTCACCGATGGTAGCAGCCTCCCTTGTTTCCGGGCGCGCATTCGCGGGCGCCGCAGGCGCAGTCTCCGCACAGACGACGGTCTCCGCTCCGGCCACGGACACAAGGAGCATAAATGTTAGGGCGATACAGCGCTTCACCATTAGTTCCATCCATCTAAAAAAAGAGGTTAACACCCATACGCAGGGGTTTGCCGAGTTCCGACCTTGCCCGCCTACCCCGCAACTGCCAATCATCAATCGCCTTGGTGCCCGCATCAGGGCGGTGATCCCCGGCGCCAGAAGATCTCAGTTTCGATGGTAAGTGGATAGTCACCATCCCACTTGCCGGAGATCTCCTTCTTGATCACCTGGACACGCTGCTCTACCAGTCCTTTATTCTCGACCTCCGCCAGGTACGACAGCCGCAGCACCGAGGGAGCTTTCCGCAATTGCTTCAACAAAAGATCGATCCTTGGCTGCCACTGCATGCGCAGCTTCGTGCTTTTAGGTTCGAACGCCGCGTCGGCAATATCCATGGATACGACGTGGTGAATGGTTGCGCCGAAGTTGTAGCGCAGCATTTTGCCGCGCGTGGCGCGCTGCACCTGCGGATTTTCGCTGGTCATCCGATAGCCGGTGGGCAGGGAGCGGTCGTCTAGCTTGAGGATGAAGTTGCTGCCGCGGTCCTGGTCTGGGACAGCGGCGCAGTCGATATGGAAGCGCCCGTATTCATCGGTGGTGGCAATCAGACCGCGGGCGGTCACGACGCGGGCGCCGGGTAACCCTTTTTCACTGGAATCGGGATAGCCGTTGGCGTTGGTATCATCGAACACCTTGCCGATGATATCGGTGCAGTCGAAGTCCGGATCGGGTGTCACTCGCACCGTCGCGGAGGCAACTCCGGAGGCAACGTTGTTAGTGACGCTATTCAACACCTGGGCACGGTTCACATACTCGCCTTCCGAAACACCGGAACCGACAATCATCAGGAACGTCATGGCATGATTTGTTTTACTGATGAGTGGAGGGATGTTCCAGATCAGCTGACGCTTGTTCATCACCGGCTCGATCTTCTGCCCGTCCATGCGGGCCGACCCTGCCACGTATTTGAATCCGAGCGGAAAGGTATCAATCACGCTCAGGTTCAGCAACGCAACTCCTAGGGTGTTATTGAGGGTGATCGTGTAGGGGACGAGCTGACTGCGCGTTACGTTGACAAAGGCAGCGGTCTTCGTGATTGCAATCGCCGTGTCGAGCGTCGGATCGATAGGGATGTGGTTGTTGTAAATCTGGCTGTATCCCGGCTGAAGATTATTCAGCGTTAGATGGAGGTAGTACGCCGTTTCCGTCGAGATGTACGGGTGGTCCTGCGCTTCACAGTAATTGAGCGGGCTCGACACCGCATCGCCGGGGCAG
>JAQUCU010000017.1 GCA_028686055.1 Desulfuromonadaceae bacterium | reverse complement strand
CCGGTTCCGGATCTGGCGACGAAAGAAACGGCTTTGGTGATCATGTGTACCTCATGATGCGTGGATACTTATATGCCGGAATGTAGAGTAAACCGGCGGGGCATGCAAAGGAAAAACTGAAAAAATTGACCTGTGTCATGTATGATAAAGATTAAATGAGGGATTATCGCAAACATGGAAGCGATTACGAGGCAGCAGAAAAAAGATATCAGGTTGATCGGGAAATTTGTCGAGGTCTATTGTGCCGGGAAGCATCGCGTTGCTGAACATGCTCCGGTTGATCTGCCGGGAGAGCTGGGGACGCGCACACTCTGTCCCGACTGTGCTGCATTTTTGCACTATGCCATAACCAGACGGCTGAAATGTCCGCTGGAAGTGGAGAAACCGACCTGCAAGCATTGTCGCACCCACTGTTATGCGAAGCCGCAACTGGCACAAGTGAAGGAAATCATGGCGTACTCCGGGCGCACTCTGATGCTGCGAGGCAGACTCGATTATATCTGGCATTACTTTTTCTAATAACCTACAAAACGAAGACAATGGGAGAGCAAACCATGTTGAGAAAAATTGTAACAATCAATCAGGATAAATGTGACGGCTGCGGTCTCTGCGTACCATCCTGCGCCGAGGGGGCTATCAGGATCATCAACGGTAAAGCTGTGCTGGCGGCAGATAACCTCTGCGACGGCCTGGGGGCCTGCCTGGGCGAGTGTCCGCGTGATGCCATCCATATCGAGGAGCGCGAGGCGGATGGGTTCGATGAGGCGGCCGTCGAGAAACATCTGGCTGCACAGGGCCGGCCGGCACCGGTTCACCAGCATGCACCCCAGGCGCCGGCAGCGGCAGGCCATCACGGCGGCGGCTGCCCCGGTTCCCGGGCCATGAGCTTTGCTCCACCACAGGCCGTAGCTTCAACCCCTGTCGGCAGCAGGCAGAGCCAGCTGGGACAATGGCCGGTACAGCTGCACCTGGTTTCCACCACCGCACCCTATTTTCAGGGGGCCGACCTGCTGATCACTGCCGATTGCGTGCCTATCGCCTACGCCGGCTATCACGAAGATTTCCTCAAGGGAAAGGCCGTCGTGATGGGGTGCCCGAAGCTTGATGACAACAACTTCTACACCCAGAAGCTGACCGAGCTGTTCAGCAAATCGGACATCAGGAGCATTACCGTGCTGAGGATGGAGGTACCATGCTGCGGCGGCATCGGCATGGCAGCTCGTCAGGCGCTGGCGGCAAGCGGCAAACAGATTCCGTACAGCGAAGTGACAATCGGTATTCAGGGGCAGATCAAGGGGTAACTCTGCTCCCCCTGAAAATGGAAACGGCCCGTTGCACGAATATGGCAACGGGCCGTTCTGTTTTTTTGCGGCAAATATGAGGCAGTGAACCGGCAGAGCCGCAATAATCAGGCGTCAGTGCAGAAAAACCGGCGGCAGATATCGGGCCTCTCTTCGTAGATGCTGCAGCGCCCCTCTGCCAGGAATTCGCAGCCATAGTCGATCTCCAGCCTGTGTGGTCCGTAGATTGACAGATGCAGACGTCTGGCACCCAAGCCCTGAAGCCGTTTGTACTCTTCCCAGCTGATCTCCACGGCGGCAAACGAGCGGCAGCAGACGCCGCCGCATTCCTGGCAGCGAACATCACCATCCCGGGGTGCATTGAGAAGAATTCCGTGGTATATTTTCTTTCGGAGTGGAGAGAAGAGCATAAACGCCTCTTTCTCGCGGCAGCAGGCAGAACAGCCGGCTGCGTGCATGGGAAGTGGTGAACTGGTTCCAGTATATCACCTGCGTATGACGATACAAGCATCTGTTTGGCGGAGGAATTATGGCAGCTACCATCGAAATTATTCAGGCCGATATCACCACTCTGGCGGTGGACGTCATTGTTAATGCCGCCAACAATACTCTTTTGGGTGGGGGAGGGGTGGATGGTGCCATCCATCGGGTTGCCGGACCTGAACTCGTCCGGGAGTGCGCTGGCTTTGGAGGGTGCGATACCGGTGACGCCAAGATCAGTGGCGGCTACAGGCTGCCGGCAAAACAGGTCATCCACACCGTTGGCCCGGTCTGGCACGGTGGCGGAAAGGGAGAGTCGGCGCTGCTGGCATCCGCCTATCGCCGCTGTTTCGAGATTATGTATCAGCACGGTCTGAAAAGCATCGCCTTTCCCGCCATCAGCGCCGGTGTCTATGGCTATCCGATGCGCGAGGCGGCAGTCATCGCCCTTTCTGCGGCCCAGGATGCAATTTTACTGTATCCGGGGTTGGAGCGGATTATCTTCGTCCAGTTCAGTGTCGGAGCACAGCAGGTGTACGAGGAAGCGGCGATCAGATTGGGTATAGCGTATATAAAAGCTGCTAAATAGTTCTGGCCGCATGGCCTGATTTCATCAGGGCAATGCTGTCTGGTTTGGGCCATTCAGAATCTCGCGCACCTTTGTTGCCAGATCCGGCAGCGAGAACGGTTTCTGGATGAAATGTAACCCTTCATCGAGCACACCATGATGGACTATAACGTTGGCCGTATACCCCGACATATACAGGCATTTCATCCCCGGCTGGTTTGCCAGCAGATTTTTGGCCAGATCACGTCCGTTCATCTCCGGCATTATCACGTCGGTCATAAGCAGATGAAACCGGCCTGAATGTTCCTCGGCGAGACGAAGTGCCTCGGCCGGACTGCTTGCAGCCAGCACGGTGTAACCGAGATTTTCGAGCATCAATGTGGCCATGTTCAGGATGGCCGCTTCGTCTTCAACCAGCAGAACCGTCTCATGGCCGCGCCGGGCCGGTTTTGGTACTGCAGCTGTTCGAACTTCTCCGGTTGCCCCCTCATGGCGGGGGAGGTAGATGGTGAAGGTGGTTCCCTGTCCGGGCTCACTGTAGACGTTGATGAAGCCGTTGTTCTGCTTGACGATACCGTACACGGTGGCCAGTCCAAGACCGGTTCCTTTGCCGACGCATTTGGTGGTGAAAAAAGGCTCGAATATATGATTGAGGGTCTCCTTGTCCATGCCACAGCCGTCGTCGCTGATCGCCAGCCGCACATACTCCCCCGGCACCGCTTCCGGATTGGAGGCGCAGTATCCCCTGTCGATGGTTTTATTCTCCGTTTCAATGGTGATTCTACCGGTGTTCTCAATTGCATCCCTGGCGTTGACGCAGAGATTGGCCAGAACCTGGTCAATCTGGGAAGTGTCCAGTTTCACCGGCCAAAGCTTTGTACCCGGCTGCCAGGTGAGGCTGATGTCCTCTCCAATAAGCCGTTGCAGCATCTTGAGCATTCCGGCCACCGTCTCGTTCAGCTTCAGCACTTTGGGGGCGACGGCCTGTTTTCGGGCAAAGGCCAGCAACTGCCTGGTCAGATCGGCGGAGCGTTCCGCTGCGTTGCGAATTTCCTCCAGATGGCCGGAGAGCGGATGGGACGGACCTGTCTTCATAATGGCCAGCTCCGCATGGCCGAGGATGACGCCCAGCATGTTGTTGAAATCGTGGGCTACTCCCCCTGCCAGTCTCCCTACCGACTCCATTTTCTGAGCCTGCTGGAGCTGGGATTTGAGTTTGCTCTTCTCCTCTTCGGACTGTTTACGGCCACTTATATCCCTGACAACAGCTATAATTCTGTCGTAATCGTGCATTGAGACTTTTTTTAATGACACTTCAGACCAGAACAGCTCGCCGGTTTTTTTACGCGAAAGCCATTCAAATACCTGTGGCCCTTCAAACAGGGCCTTGCGGACTTGCTCGGCCGCTTCCGTCTGTGAATAAGGGGGCGTCCCTGCGGACAGGCAGCCCACATCTGCCGCAAGAACTTCATCACGACGGTAGCCGTACATTTCCAGCATGCGCTCGTTTACGTCCAGAATGCGGCCACTCTGAGCGTCATGGACAAATATGGCCTCGTTCGTGGCATTGAAGAGTGCCTCATAGTTTTTCAGGCTCTCAACCCGCCTCTGTTCGATGTCAGCCCGTTGACGGACGAAGCGGCCGATCAGGAAGTAGAGGAGCGTTGCGGTACAGAGGATGAAGAGTGAGCCTTTGATAACGGCAATTTTAACCATTACCGCCGGATTATGGACAACCCAGCCGAGCACGGTGTCGGAACCATATATCCAGGACAGACCGAACAGTGCATAGATCATCACAATTCTTATGGTCGCCGTCCGGTGTCTTTGCCGGATTTGATTACTCATGATCTTCCTTTTTGCCACACCTCGCTTGCAATAGTGCGACTCACTGTTTCATAACTGCTGATATCCTAGCAGGTTTGCACGATAGAGCAAGCACTACTGGCCTCATGCCGCCACATATCTCATTGCCGGTATTACGTGCACAAAAGAGGGGCGTCTCCTGATAAAGGAGACACCCTTTATATTATAGCAACGATGGCTTGATGTTCAGATATGCTTAAGCGGCATACGTTGCGACATGAAGCCGCATCCGCTTGCCGACAGCCATCATTCCATGCTACAAGATGTGCCATGCTCCAACTAATCAATCTATCCAAAGACTTCGCCGGCAAGCCGCTCTTCACGAACATCTCCTGGCACCTGAAAAAGGGTGAGCGGGTGGCGCTGGTCGGAGAGAACGGCGCCGGCAAATCGACGCTGATGAAGATCATCGCCGGCCTGACCGAACCATCATCGGGCGAGATCCAGTTCGCCCGGGGTGCCAAGGCATCCTACCTGCCGCAGGACGGCATCGTCACGTCCGGCCGGTCGCTGTTCCTTGAAGCCAGTGCCGCTTTTGGCGAACTGCTCGCGATGGAGGAGGAGCTGCACCGGATCGGACAAGATCTGGAACGTCTTCCCTACGATTCAGCAGAACACGACCAGATCCTGTCGCGGTACGGCGAGCTGCAGGAGCAGTTCCGCCACGGCGGCGGCTATACGATGGAAGCCGAAATCGGCACCGTATTGAAGGGGCTCGGCTTCGCCCAGTCCGACTGGACCCGCGACTGCGGAGAATTCTCCGGCGGCTGGCAGATGCGCATCGCCCTCGCCCGCCTGCTGCTGCAGAAGCCGGATGTGCTGCTGCTGGACGAGCCGACCAACCATCTGGATATCGATGCCCGCAACTGGCTGGAGGAGTATCTCTGTGCCTACCCCGGCTCGGTCATCCTTGTTTCCCACGATCGCTACTTCATGGACAGTGTCTGCAGCCGCATTGCCGAAGTCTGGAACCACACGATGGCGGACTACCACTGCAACTACTCAACGTATCTTTTCCAGCGCGACGAGCGGGTTACCGCCCTCCGGAATGCCAAGCGCATCCAGGATGAAGAGGTGGCAAAGACCGAGGATTTCATCCGCCGCTTCCGCTACCAGGCCAACAAGGCTTCGCAGGTGCAGTCCCGGGTCAAACAACTGGAGAAGGTCGTGAGGATTATCATCCCGCCCGAACGGAAAAGGATACGTTTCCAGTTCCCGGAAGCGCCCAAGAGTGGCAAAAACGTTGTCGAACTGAAGGGACTGACCCGCTCGTTCGGCGACCACACCGTCCTGGACCGGATTGACCTGACGATCGAAAAAGGTGAGCGGGTCGCCCTGGTCGGTCACAACGGCGCCGGCAAATCGACGCTGATGGCGGTGCTTGCCGGAGGCGAATTCCAGGGGGGTGAGCGGATCATCGGGCATAATGTCAGCATGGATTATTTTGCCCAGGACCAGGCCAATGTGCTTGACCAGAGCCGTTCGGCCTATGATGAACTCTACGCCGATGCCCCGTACGACATGGTCCCGCGGCTGCGCGATATCCTCGGCGCGTTTCTCTTTTCCGGCGATGACATCCACAAGAAGGTCAGCGTCCTCTCCGGTGGCGAGCGGAACCGCCTGGCCCTGGCCAAGATGCTGCTCCGCCCCTCCAACCTGCTGCTGATGGATGAACCGACCAACCACCTTGATCTGAACAGCAAGGAGGTGCTGCTCGACGCCCTCAGGAGCTTCGACGGTACGGTCGTGTTCGTATCCCATGACCGCTACTTCGTCAACGCCCTGGCGACCCGGGTCGTCGAGGTTGACAACGGGAAGGTTGAAAACTATTTCGGGGATTACGAGTACTATCTGGGCAAGAAGACGGGAACATCCGTGTCGACCGATGTGGTCTCTTCATCCGGAACAGTGGCTGCAACAGCAGCCGGCGATACTTTGCCGGCGCCGCTGCCGCCTCTGCATAAAGAGGTACGGCTCAAGGATCGCGAAGAGGAAAAGCGCCGCAAGCGTGAGGAACAGGTGCGTCAGAAGCGGATGGGCGAGTTGGAAGCGCTGATTGCTGAGCTCGAAAAGGAGCTGGCGGGGCTGGAAACGGAGATGAACGCGCCAGGATTCTTCGATGATCCTGAGCGGGGGCTGCAGGGTGGCGACCGTCATGCAGAGCTGAATACACGGCTGGAAGAGTTGTATGGGGAGTGGGAGGGCTTGTCGGTTTGATTATGGGCAAGCCGACACGTTTCTGCTATGCTTTATCCTGCTGTTAACAGATTAGGGCTTTCCGGAAAATAATTGTCTGAGGTGAACCATGACCACACGCATTGAAAAAGATTCCATGGGAGAGATGCCGGTTCCGGCCGAGGCCTATTACGGAGCGCAGACCGCACGGGCCGTGCAGAACTTTCCGATCTCCGGCCTGAAGCCACACCCGGCCTTTGTCTGGGGAACGGCGGTGATAAAGAAGTGCGCCGCAATGGCCAACATGTCCACCGGCAGGCTGTCGTCCGTGATCGGCAACGCGATCGTGGCCGCCGCCGATGAGGTGCTGGCAGGAGAGCTGGCAGACCAGTTCGTCGTAGATCCGTTTCAGGCCGGCGCCGGTACATCACATAACATGAACGCCAACGAGGTGCTGGCCAACCGCGCACTGGAGCTCATGGGACTCCCGCGGGGCGATTTTTCGACCCTCCACCCGAACGACCATGTCAACATGGCCCAATCCACCAACGATGTCATCCCGACTGCGATCAGGCTCGCCTCGCTGGAGATGCTTGACCCTCTGCTGGAGGTGCTCGAGGTGCTGGAGCTGGCCCTGGCCGCCAAGGGGAATGAGTTCGATCACATCCTCAAATCGGGTCGCACCCACCTGCAGGATGCTGTGCCGATCCGGATGGGGCAGGAGTTCGGCGCGTATTCCGCTGCGGTCCGGAAGAACCGCGAGGGACTGGAGGGGTGTATCCCGGCGCTGCTGGAATTGGGAATCGGCGGCACCGCCGTCGGGACAGGTCTGAACGCCGAGCCGGCCTACATCAAGGCGATGATTGAAGAGTTGACCGTTGCCACCGGCTTTCCGCTGATTGCCTCCCCCGACCTGTTCGAGGCGATGCAGAACATGGACCCTTTCCTCGCCCTTTCATCTGCGCTTCGCCGTACCGCTGTCAATCTGGGGCGGATCGCCAACGATCTGCGCCTGTTGGCTTCCGGTCCCCGCACCGGTCTCGACGAAATCCGCCTTCCGGCGATCCAGCCCGGCTCTTCAATCATGCCGGGAAAGATCAACCCCTCCATGGCCGAGATGACCAACATGGTCTGCTTTCAGGTCATCGGATGCGATCAGGCGATCATGCTGGCGGCCCAGGCGGGGCAGTTGGAGCTGAATGTGATGATGCCACTGATATCCTGGAACCTGACATTTTCAATGGAAATACTCAAGAATTGCGTGCAGAAATTTACCGAATCCTGTATAAATGAAATAACCGCCAACGAAGCACGCTGTCGCCGTTATCTCGAAGATTCACTTGGCCTCGTGACGGTGCTGGCGCCGTATATCGGCTATAACGCCTCGGCGGCCATCGCCAAGGAATCGGTAGCCAGCGGCCGGAGCATCCGGGAAATCGTTCTGGAGCAGGGCTTGATGGCTGCCGAAGAACTGGACAAGATCATGCAGCCGGAGCATCTGACCGAGCCCGGGCTGCCGAAACAAGAGACTCGTTGAGCAACACCACATGCAAAGGAGAATGAACAGATGAAAGAAGAGGTATTGAAGGTTCTTGAGCAGGTTCGCCCAGCTCTGCAGAACGATGGTGGCGATGTTGAGCTGGTTGAAGTTACCGAAGACGGCATCGTCAAGGTTCGCCTGAAAGGCGCCTGCGGCAGCTGTCCGATGTCCACGATGACTCTTAAGATGGGCATTGAGAGTGCCATAAAGGCACAGATTCCGGGTGTCAAGGAAGTCGTTCAAGTCTGATTTACACACCGGATAATAATCACAAACGCTCCTTCAGGTAGTACTGACAGGAGCGTTTGTTTTAGGACAACCACTACAAATCATGAGGTACCTGTGGCACTAATTTCCCTTCGCGACATATCCCTGGCCTTTGGCGGCCCCCCTCTTTTTGACGGCATCAACCTGCAGATCGAGGCGGGCGACCGCCTCTGTCTGATGGGGCGCAACGGCAGCGGCAAATCAACGCTGCTGAAGCTGATCGGCGGCGAACTGCCGCAGGAGGGGGGTGAAATCCAGCGTCAGCAGGGGCTGAAGGTGGCCGCGCTTACCCAGGATGTGCCGCAGGGGCTGGCCGGGAACGTCTTTGATGTGGTCGCGTCCGGCATGGGCAACGCAGCTGCAGTGCTGGCTGAATACCACCATGTCAGCCACGAACTGGCGCATGACTGCAGCGATAAAATGCTTGCACGACTCGAAGCGCTGCAGAAAGAGCTGGAGGAGAATGACGGCTGGAATCTGCATCAGGAGGTTGAGCGGGTTCTGAACCGGCTGGACCTGGATGCCGAGGCCGAGTTCGCATCACTCTCTGGAGGCACCAAGCGCCGGGCATTGCTGGCTCGCGCCCTTGTGTCCAATCCCGACATTCTGATTCTGGACGAACCGACCAACCACCTCGATATCGACACTATCTTATGGCTGGAGGAGTTTCTCGCCAGGAATGTCAAAACGGTGCTGTTTGTGACCCATGACCGCGCCTTTGCCCGGCGGCTTGCCAACCGGGTAGCGGAACTGGACCGGGGGCGGATCTATGCCTTCTCCTGCGGCTATGATGAATTCGTGGAGCGGCGCGAGGCACTGCTGGAGGCGGAAATTTCCCGTCAGGCGCTGTTCGATAAAAAGCTGGCCCAGGAGGAGGTCTGGGTCAGGCAGGGGATCAAGGCCCGTCGTACCCGCAACGAGGGGAGGGTGCGGGCGCTGAAGAAGTTGCGTGAAGAATCCCGTCAGCGGCGCGAACGGCAGGGTACAGCCAAAATCCAGCTTCAGGTGGCAGACCGCTCCGGGGCGCTGGTCGCCGAGGCAACCGGCGTTACCTTTGCCTATGACGGACGGCCGATTATCGCGAACCTCTCCACCACGATCATGCGCGGCGACCGGATCGGAATCATCGGCCCGAACGGTTCAGGCAAGACGACCCTGCTCCGCCTGCTGCTGGGCGAGTTGGAACCGCAACAGGGGGAGATCAAACTGGGAACCCGCCGCGAGGTGATCTATTTCGACCAGTTGCGCGAACAGCTGGATATGGACAAAAGCGTGCAGGAAAACGTCGGAGAGGGGAACGACACCCTGATCATCAATGGCCAGCCGCGTCATATCATCGGTTACCTGCAGGATTTCCTCTTTTCACCGGAGCGGGCCCGCTCCCCGGTCAGCATCCTCTCCGGCGGCGAGCGCAACCGGCTGCTCCTGGCGAAACTGTTCACCAGACCGTCCAATATCCTGGTGATGGATGAGCCGACCAACGATCTTGATGCCGAGACGCTGGACCTGCTGGAGGATCTGCTGATGGAGTATCCCGGAACACTGCTGCTGGTGAGCCACGATCGCGAATTCCTCAACAACGTGGTGTCAAGCACGCTGGTGCTCTCCGGAGACGGTACGGTGCGGGAGTTTGTCGGCGGGTATGACGACTGGCTGAATCAGGCTGCGGCAGAGACAGCGGTTGTAGCTCAGGCGGTACGGAAAACGATCCCGGAAAAGGAGATTCCGCAGAAAGAAAAGCTCCGCAAACTTTCGTTCAATGAGCAGCGCGAGCTGGAGGCACTGCCGGAGCGGATCTCTGCCATCGAGAAGGAACAGGAAGAGCTGCACGCCCGTCTGGCTGACCCTGAATTCTACAAGAGCGCCGGGGCAGAGGTTGCTGTTGTCAATGCACGCCTGGCCGAGTTGGAACAGGAGCTGGAGACGGCTTTTTTACGCTGGAATGATCTGGAGAGTCAGAAAGGGTAGCCCCATTATCCAACAGCCGGCATTCGCAGCAGCAGTGCGGCCACTGCGAATGCCGCCAGCAGCAGCAGCGTGATCATCGCTGCAACCCCGTTCCAGCCGAAGTTCTGCCAGAACATCCCACCCACCGTACCGGAAATGCTTGACCCCAGATAGTATGAGAAGAGGTAGAGCGACGATGCCTGTGCCTTGGCGGTGCTGGCACGTCGTCCGACCCAGCTGGATGCGATTGCGTGGGCGCTGAAAAAGCCGCAGGTAAAAACTCCCACTCCGGCTACGATGATGGGGAGCGGTCCGGATAGCGTGATCAGTATCCCCGCCAGCATGACTGATAGAGCCAGCCGGATCATGAAGGGGCGGCCAAAGCGATGAATCAGGCTGCCGATGATCCCGGAGCTGAACGAACCGAGCAGGTAGACCAGAAAGATCAGGCTGACCTGATAGTGGCTGAGATTGTAGGGTGGCGCCAACAGACGGAAACCGATGTAGTTGTAGAGCGAGATGAACCCCCCCATTGAGAGGAAGGCCAGCGCGTAAAGGCAGAGCAGGCCGGGGTCGTGCAGGTGCTGCAGCAGCGAGGTGAGCAGGTAGCGCAGCCGGAACGGACGCTGTTGGAAGTTTGTGGAGGGTGGCAGGTTCTTGATGAATACCATGCTGAGCAGCAGACCGATGACACCGATCAGGGCGATCGCCGTGTGCCATGGGACATAGCGGCAGAGCAGCGCAGATCCGATCCGGCCGGTCATTCCGCCGAGCGCGTTGCCGCTGATATAGAGCCCCATGGCGGGGCCAATAGACTGTGCATCCATCTCCTCCCCAAGATATGCCATCGCCACTGACGGGACACCGGCCAGCACCAGGCCCTGCAGCAGCCGCAGTGTCAGCAGTGATTCGAACGAATGGCTGATGGGTGTTGCCACCGCCAGTAGCGACGTCAGGAAGAGCGCCACGGACATGACCCGGCGCCGCCCAAGGGTCTCGGATACCGTACCGGCGATCAGCATGCCGACCGCCAGTGCTACTGTCGCAAAAGAAAGCGGCAGGCTGGCCACGGCCGGCGATACGTTGAATTCCCGCGTGAAGATAGGGAGAAGCGGTTGTACGTCGTAAAGGGTGACAAAGGTGACGAAACCGGCGCAGAACAGAGCCACGTTGATACGTCTGAATTCGGATGTACCGACCTGGACATGCCCTTCCGTAACAGCGGACATTCAGCTCCCCCTTGCAGATATGAATACCCGAGTCAGTCAATAGCAAAAACAGGGGTAAAATACCACAGTAAGTTTGAACCGGGACTTGTCGAGTTCAATAACGGACGGTACTGTACTCTATTGACAACGTGATGTGTTTGCGCGATTGTTTGGCCGGACGGACAGAATTCAGGCGGTCAGGGCCGTAGCAACAGGATCTGAACGTGCGGATTTACCCCGGGGGGCTGCATGAACGTATTACTGAAAGGCTGCAGGATGGTCGCAGCGCTGGCGCCGCTTCTGATGCTGGCCGGATGCGCCTCTACCTCGACATTTTCCGCCTACCCCCGCAAAATTCAGCCTCTGATCGCCTCCATGTCAAACGGCACTTCTATAGACCTGTCGCACTTCCTACTGAGCGAAAGTAAAGGTAATGACCGGGTTCTCTACACTATGGAGCGGGGAAGATACGCCCAGGTAACCGGAAAAACCGATATAAGCATGACCGAGTTCAGGGCCTCGATGGAGAAAATCAGCGAGAACGACAGAAAAGCCCTGATCAGCGCTTCCGCCATCGGCGCCAACGTGGCGGCAACGATCGTCAATGACAACGCAATTCCTTACGAGGGCGAAGGATATGAACGTGTTCTGCTGCATCATTACCAGGCGCTCAATTATCTGAAGAAAAAGGATCTTGAGGGGGCCGGAGTCGAGGTGCGCCGCGCCAATGCCGAGCAGGAAGAGTCTTTGAAACGGTACCAAAAAGAGATTGACTGGGCCCGGGAAGAAGCTGCGGAAAAAGGAGTCGACAGCAGCGCATACACGATCGATAGCCGCTATGCCCAGATGGACGAGGTGGCCGGCAGGGTAAAAAACTCGTTCCAGAATGCCTACACCTTCTATATTTCCGCTTTCATCTATGAATTGCTCCGGCAGCCGGGTGATGCCTATATCGACTATAAAAAGGCGCTGGAGATCTATCCGGAGAACACGTACCTGCAGAAAGATGTGTTGCGACTGGCGGCAAAGCTCGGGATGAACGATGAACTTGAAGAGCTGAGGCGGCGATTTGACATAAAAGAACAGCGATTCATTGATGAGGGGGGCGCCGGTTCTGGTGAGCTTCTGGTGCTTTTCGAAGAAGGTTTTGTCCCTCAAAAGCATGAGATCAAAATTCCGCTTCCGGCCGGCAGTGGAGGGCTTGTTATGATAGCTTTTCCCATTTATCAGGAAGGGTGGTCTTCTCCGGTTCCACTGCAGATTCTCAACAATAATGAACTGATCGGCAGCACGGAGCCGATCTGCGATGTCCGTGCACTGGCGGTCAAGGCGCTCACGGAAGAGGCACCGGTGATTGCCACCCGCCAGATTATCCGGGCAGTGGCCAAGGGGGTGGCAGCTGCTGAAGCCAGAAAACAGATGGGTGATGTTGGACTGCTATTGACCAATATATGGAATATAATCAGCGATAATGCGGATCTGCGCAGCTGGCTCACTCTGCCGTCCAACGCCCAGATTTTACGGACAACGCTTCCGGCCGGCAGCTATGAGCTGGCTCTGCAGCATCCGCTGGGGGGTACCCCGGCGTACGCGGATGTTACCATAAATCCCGGTGGTAAAACCGTACTGCAGGTAGTTCGGGCCGGTGCCCGGATCTATAGTTCGACCACGTCGTTTTAACAGGTTAAAAGTTGTTTTTTGCGTTTATATGGTAGAAAATAGCCGGGTAGCCGAGGTGGGTAAGGGATGGTGCGGGTGCAACCAATCTTTTCCGATGAAATCAGAAATGACTCTATGAAAGAAGTGAGGACGCAGCGTATGAAAAACGGCATTCAAAAACTTTTATTGGCAGCAGTGATCGGCGCCCTGGCGCTCGGCGGCTGCGCATCAACCATGCAATACGGCGATGCCGGATCGGCCAGTCCGGCGTCAGAGGAATTCGGTCCGTCCGATCTGCGGCAGATCGCCGAAGCGATGGTTGATTCAATGCTCACGTTTCCGCCGCTGGTTGAATTGACATCTTCTCGCCGTCCGGTGGTGAGCGTTGATACTGTCAAGAACAAGACGATGCAGCACATCGACACGGAATCGATTACCGACTCGATCCGGGCCAAGCTGATCCGTTCCGGCAAATTCCGCTTTATCGATCGCACAACTGACGAGCAGGCTGTCGAAGAGCTCAGGACCCAGCAGGACAGCGGCCTGGTTGATAAAAACCGTGCCGTCAAATTCGGACAGCAGTTTGGCGCCGAATATCTGCTGACATCCAACTTCTCCGAGATCAGGCAGAAGTCCGACAGCACAACTGACGTGTACTACAAGTTTACGATGTCGCTAAAAAATCTGAAAACCGGCATTCTGGAATGGTCGGATGAGAAAGAAATCCGCAAGGTGTTCACACGCGGCACGTTTGGAGGGTAACGCTATGAAAAAACTGCTTCTGTTACTTCCTGTGGCACTGCTGTTGGTGGCCTGCTCCGCTGCCCGGCCGAATTTTGTTTTTCTGGAAAAAACGGCCGTGGATCAGAATACCGGACTTACCTGGGCGAAAAGCGCCAATATGCCGGGTCGCCAGCTGATTTGGCGCGGTGACGACAACGTCGATGAATTCATGAAGCGCCTGAACGAAAGGAACTATGCCGGATATACCGACTGGAGAGTCCCGTCCAAAGAGGAGATGGGAAGGTTGATCGAATATGCCACGTCTATGGGGTATGACCCGGCTAAAATGGACACATGGCCCTACCAGAAGCTGCGCGAGCTCGGTTTTGTCGACGTGCGGGACTATGAATACTGGACCTCCACCCGTAAATCGCCGAGTGAAATCTGGACAGCTGATATGAGCAACGGCAGGGTCGCTCCGAAGCCGGAAGCAAAGCCGTACTATCTCTGGCCTGTGCGGGGAGGCAGCACCCGCTGAATCAGAGCGGAAACGAAATGATGATGCTGTAAAAAGAGCGCCTCTGCCGGGGAAACAGCAGAGGCGTTGCCGTTTGATCTGCAATCGTAGTCATACCCTGCCGATAAATGCGGCGATCTCTGCGTGGACATTTTCGGAGCCTTCTCCGGCAAGAATTCCGTGGCGATGGAAGTCGAAGGTGACATATTTTTTCTGTTCAGCTCCGATACGATTGAACAGGAGTGCCGTCTTTTCGGGATGTACCAGCGGATCCCCGTCAGCCTGCACGATCAGGGTCGGCACCTTTACGTCTGCCAGGCGCGGTTCGAGATCCTTCATGAAATGCTCCAGCTCCGACAGCGCCGCTACCGGAACCCGTTGATAGTTGATCTCCGGTCTCTCGGAGCCGTTATTGACATACTCTTTTGCAGCTCCGTTGAAGTGAAGCGTATCCATGGCTCTGTTCCAGGTAGTGACCGCAGGTGCGAAGCGGCTGGGTAAACTTTTCAGGCTGAAGGGGGGGCAGACTGCAAAAACTCCGGCCACTCTGCCGATGCGAACGGCACAGTCCAGGGCCAGGCCTCCGCCTAAAGAAAAACCGCCAATCACAACCTTCCTGCAGGTTGCGCTCATAAGGGCATAGCCAAGGTCAACCGATTCAATCCAGTCACCCCCGTTCCGGCCGGCAAGGTCTTCAGGAGAAGTCCCGTGCCCGCGAAGACGGACACAATACACCCAGAGCCCTTTGCCATGCAGATACTCCGCAAGTTCAAGTATTTCACGCGGAGTCGCCAGAAAACCGTGTACAAGTACAACGCCAAGCCGCCGTGACGTCCCCTTCAGCAGGATAGGTGCGCCGACAGCACGCTCTTTTGATTCTTCGGGGCAATAGAAGTGTGAGTAATCAGCTTCAAACTGATCCGCAGCCTGGCGCAGAATGACTTCAACAACCCTGTGTCTGACTATCATTTCCGGCAGCCACGCCAACAGACGCACCCGGTGTTTAAGACATGACAGTGACCGGACTTCATTTGCTGCCACACCGAGCGGATTTTCAATTCGTATCCGGTGGAACTCCCTCCCTGGAGAAAAGCTGGCCGTATTTCTGGACAGAATACCGTTTTCGCAGCGGACAACGCCGGTTTCCTTCGCCAGTTTCAGGAATTCACGGTATTTGTGATAGCGGTCGTCAGTCAGCAGGGCAACCTGACCAAAGTCAAGGCTCTGGTGGCACAGTACGGACGTTTTGTCCGGGACCAGATCGGTGAGCAGAAAGACACGCCGCCTGAAGTCATCCTCGGAGATCCTGCTAAAGGGGAGTGTTCTGAGCAGCGATGCAAAGAGGTGATCATGATTTATCGTGGTCATGCTGTAAATGTCGTCCATGAAGCGGTGCATCAGATGGGTCGCTTCCTGGCGCATCGCCGGCAGGGATGGCAGGCGGTCGTCAAAATCGATCCGCCTCAGTGAGAACATGTCCTTCCTGATCCGGGATGAGGTGAGATAATCCTCGACCGGAATGGCCTGGCCAAAGCGGATGTCGATATCAACTCCCTCAAAGAACATGGTGCCCTCGGTCAGCAGTTCCTCCCGCAGCCGGTCGGATATGTTATGGGTAAGGTGGCTGGCCAGCGTGCTCAGCACGTTCTCCCTTGCCCGGAGCGGATAATAGGTCAGGTTGATCGGCACGATCCACGTTGTTTCGGTCAGAACCGGCATCATATTTTCAATCTGGAACATGTTCATCAGACGTTCCGCTTCAGCAGGGTTTTCTGTCAGCAGGTAATTCAGCCGTTTTCGGTAGAATTCGGTCCGCAGCGCCAGGTTTGCGGCCCCGGTGTGGGCAAACCGCCGTTTGCCACGCTGCAGGCCAAAGATAGAAGGTCTGGAGACCCCCTCCTTGTCTTTGACCATCTTCCCTTCGGGAAAAATGATCCAGTTGGTTTCGCCGGTCAGCAGAGTTTTTACGATCAGGCGGTCCCGGTCGGGGTTTCTGGTTGAAACCGCCCCGACTTTTGCCAGTACACTGCTTATGGTGCCTTCGAAAAAGGTGTGATGGGCCAAAGACCAGACCGGCACATGGGTGCAGGTATAGATGTGGTAGGGGAGCAGCAGGGTTTCGAGCCGGGTAAAATGGTTGACGACAAAGATGATCGAACCGGTGGGAATAGACTCCTGGCCGTGAAGCCTGACCTTGATCCTGGATAGATTCTGCATGAGGGCAATCATCTGTCCTGTGGCAAGATATGCGGAATAATTCATAACAGATCCTTTTCTGGTGCCGCCTCAGGTCGGAAGGTACTGCGCTGCAACTGCAGCAAAACGTTCCAGCTGCCGGGACTGCCACGCCCTGTCAAATCCAAGTTCGAATGCCATCAGTGACGCCACCAACGGGGCGATTTCGCGGCTGGCTCTTGCATCCAGAAAGAGGGCCCTGGTGCGGCGGGCAAGCACATCTTCGACGCTCCTTGCCCATTCGAAGCGTGCGGCCCAGACAATCTCGCCGGCTGTATAGGGGAGACGGGGGTGCAGAAGTTCTTTCCAGGCTGGTTGTTCGCCGGTCAGCTGTTCAAGCGCCCCGCGGTCTGAACCATAACCGTCCGGAAATCCCGCTGGAGACGATAACGGCTCCCACCCATGCAGGCGCAGCGATCCGGTGGCAGACGGTCGTGAGTCCAGCCCCCCCAGCCTTGCAGCCGCATCAACTGCGGCAACAGCCATGCTGCGGTAGGTGGTCCACTTGCCGCCGGTAATTGTCACAAGTCCCGAAGCGGAAACGGACAGCAGATATTCACGGCTCAGTTCTGCGGTTTTATGGCCGGCCTTTCCTCCAACCAGCGGCCTGAGCCCGGCAAAAGCGCTGAGAACATCGGTACGGGTCGGCCGGCGTTCAAGGCAGCGACCTGCATGAGCGAGCAGGAAATCGATCTCATACGGCAACGGCACCGGTTCCGGCGTAATAGTACCAAGGTGGGTGTCGGTGGTGCCGATAATGACGTGATCGAACCACGGAATCGCAAAAAAGACCCTGCCGTCATCGGTATGGGGAATCATGACGGCGCAGTTTCCGGGCAGGAAAGAGCGATCAAGAACGATGTGGGTCCCCTGGCTCGGTGTGATCAGAGGGGCGCACGACGGTTCGTCCATACGCCGCACCTGATCAGTCGAAACACCGGTGGCGTTGATCACCGCCCGCGCTGACAACTCATATTCCCTGCCGCTTTCGATCTCCGTGGCTGTAACTACTGTCATCCCGGCCGATCTGGCGGCGAGTCCGCTGACTTTCATGTAGTTGAGCGGGGTTCCTCCCAGGTCTGCAATGGTTAACGCCAGGCAGATGGCCATGCGGGCATCATTAAACTGGCCATCGTGGTAGACGATGCCGCCGCGAAGATTTTCCCGCCTGACGGTCGGAATCAGATTGATGGTCTCTTTCCGACTGAGGTGCCGTGAATGTGCCAGGCCGTGAGCTCCGGCCAAAAGGTCGTATAACCCCATGCCGATGCCGTAAAATGGCCGATCCCACCAACCGTAGAGCGGGATTACAAACGGTAAGTCATGCACCAGATGTGGGGCGTTATCCAGCAGGATGTGTCGTTCGCGCAGTGCCTCGCGGACGAGCGTCAGATTGCCCTGTTGCAGGTAGCGTACACCGCCGTGGATAAGCTTGGTGCTCCGGCTCGATGTTCCGCAGGCAAAGTCCCCCTGCTCCAGCAGCAGTGTTCGGTAACCGCGGCTGACAGCATCCACTGCCGCTCCAAGCCCGGTGGCACCTCCGCCGATCACGATGATGTCCCATGGGCGGGATTGGTCATCGATCCTTTGTAGAAGCTCTGCGCGTGAAAGGGTCATGGCTTCGGGGCCCCCTCCAGTTGTCGCCTCAGCCAGCCGGGGCGATTGGTCATGATCGAATCGACCCCCAGTGCGCACAGCCGCTCAGCAGCAGCCGGGCGGTCGACGGTCCAGACATGTATCTCCCTGCCGGATTTGCGGAGTGTCTCCACCAGATCCCTGTCCAGGAATTCCCGGTCGGCACTGGCCAGACCGTCGGCATCGGTGCGGCGGAGCGTGTCGAGCACATCTGGTCGGGAGGGGCACCAGAGGTCGCTCACTATGCTGTGCCGGTAATCGCATAGCCAGCAGGCGTGCCATTCGGGCAGCAGCTGCTTGAGTTTGGTAATCAGGTCGGCGCTGAACGACAACAGTCTGATCCGATCCGGGGAGATACCGGATGTCTGCAGCACTCTTCCCAGATGGGTGATGATCTCCGCCCCGCTCTTTATCTCGATGAATAACCGGCTGTTGCCGGGAAGCGCTGCCAGCACTTCATCGAGAGTCGGTATCATGGCGCCGGACCAGACTTCCCCTTTCACGTGTCCCGCGTCAAGGCGGCGCAGGCTCTCCAGGGGGGTATCGGCGACGTTCAGGTCAACGCCGGTTGTCCGGCCGGTCGTTGGATCGTGCATGCAGACGATCCGGCGGTCGGCAGCGAGACGGAAGTCGGCCTCGATTCCATCCGCCCCCTGTTCCCATGCCAGGCGGAAGGATTCCAGCGTGTTTTCCGGTGCATCACGTGAAGCACCGCGGTGACCGATTATAAGAGGGATCTTGTGCGGTGTACCTTTCGTCATGATTTCAGACTCCGCTCCGACTGCTGCGTGCTGTGCAGTATGCCCGATAACCTCACCGGACAGGTGATAACCGGCGTTATAATATACAAGTCTAGCCGATGTTGCCTGCTAGTGCAAATGGCTTATGTGTCTCTGGATTATTTATCATTTTCAAGTTTGGAAAATCCTTGACAAAAAAACGAACCTGGTTCTATATTCCATTAATTGACGCAGAGGTGAAGTATGAGGCTGAGTAACGAAGAGCATATGCAAATCAGTGACCTGGCCGAGGCGCTGGGCATCACCACCCGGACAATCCGGCTGTACGAAAAGCTGGGGCTGGTGGATCCGCCCAAACGAACCGACGGGCGGGTCAGGTATTATGAAAAAGCTGATGTAATGCGATTCAAGTTCGTACTGAAGGTAAAGGAATTGGGGCTGTCTCTCGAGGAGATGAAGGAGCTGGCCCAGCTGTATGATCAGGAGCAGAAGGTGCCGGAGAAGATTATGCCGCGCCTGATCGAACTTTTGGACACCCATCTCAAAAGCATCAAGCAGAAGGTATCAACTCTTCAGTCACTTGAAAAAGATATTACCGCCTATCGTCAACGTATCGTCGATCAATTCAGCCTGATCAAGTAGCCAAAGGCACCGCGACGATTTTTTTCCTTCTCTGATGAATGTTGTATATGTATTCAAACGGTGAAAGGAGATTCTGCATGAAAAAAACAGCACTGGTCCTTGTCATGGCGGCGACTGAACTGTAGCGATACCGGAGGGGGGGCGAGAGCCCCTCTTTCTTGTATTGAAGCTACAGATTTAGTATTGTTATGTCATGTCTTCGAAAAATAAACGTGATGCCTGCACTGGCACGTTGCCAGACATAAGTGGCGGATGCTGGATTCTGAGAAATACATCCCTAACCTATTTGTAACAGGCCCATCGCTTTTATTTTAATTAGTTTGAAACCCTCTTGTCATATATGATATTTTGCCGCAGAGATTCATTTGGCTGGTTGGTGTGAATCAGTCGTATGCTGATTTCATGAGCAGTTGGTAAAAATAGTCGTTGTTGCTACCCGCCTTGCCAGTCAGCAACTGTGCATAAAAGACTCGAACAAAACCAGGGAATGTATGGACAAGCTGCATATTATACCACGCGGCATCTCCCCAGACGACGATAGAATCGCTGAGCCTGCCAGGAGTATCGGTAAACGGCATCTGGTCAACATACTCAACTATATAAACTTCCAAGATTCCACGGTTCTCGTTAATCTGAAACACAATAAATACGCCACGACCACATCCATTAAGGCAACACCGCTTCCCTGTTCAGGTGACCGCCTTGACTGTGCCTGGACGGGGATCCCGGGTCCCGGCCTCCTTGGGTCGCATACTTTTGATAGTCTTATCATCACTGATGGCAAAAAATGCCTCCTGGCCAATCCGGAGGTAATCAGCATTAATGAACAGGGGATCAGCCTGTTACTGCCGGAAACGTGCAGCGAACTAAATAACAGAAAACTCAAACGTCATTCCTGCACAGGCATACAAGTCCTTATTACCCAGAACAGCGTCATATTAGAAGGGTCCCTGCTGGATTACAGTTGCATGTCATTTTGTTCCCGAATCACGGCTTCTCCCCAGGTTTTGCAGTGGATAAATACTGCAGCCCCGGTGAGTCTACACCTCTATGCGGACCATGATCTGCTGTATTCCGGCGAATGCATGATCATCAGGCAATGTTTGGAACAGACAACCGGAGTCTTCGTGCTGGCGGCAGTCAATGACCGATTCCAGAGATACAAGCCGAAACAGTTCCGCAGTAATAGATACAAACTGCTTCCCTCTCCGAATATGAGATTTGTTCACCCTCTTACCGGTAAAAAGATCCAGCTGAAAACCATCGACATTTCTGGCTCTGGCTTTTCGGTGGAGGAGAACGAAGTGAACTCCGTGCTGTTCGCGGGGTTAATCCTTCCAGAGTTGGAGCTGAGCTTTGTCCACAGTTTCCAGATAATCTGCCGGGCTCAGGTAGTCTATCGAAACACAAGCGGCAATGGAGAGAAAGAAGGGGCGGTGAAGTGCGGTCTGGCCATTCTTGATATGGCTATGGACGACCAAGTGAAGCTGTTGTCGCTCCTCCACCAGACGGACAACAGAAATTCGTATATCAATACAAGCGTGGATATGGATGCGCTCTGGGAATTCTTTTTCGAAACCGGTTTCATCTACCCTGAAAAATACGCTTTTTTCCAGTCCAATAAGGAAGAGATAAAGAGGCTGTATGAGCTGCTCTACACCCATAATCCCGGTATAGCCCGGCATTTTATCCATCATGAAAAAGGGTCTATCCTCGGGCATATAGCCATGGTGCGCTGTTACGAGAACTCCTGGTTGATCCACCACCACGCCGCCAGCAAGAAGGAATCCATGAAGGCCGGTATCATGGTGCTTAAGCAGATCAGCTGTTATGCTAATGATCTTCACCGTATTCACTCCGCACACATGAAGTATCTCTTCAGTTATTTCAGGCCCGACAACAAGTTTCCGAACCGGGTTTTTGGAGGTTTTGCCAAGGAGCTTAACGATCCAAGAGGGTGCTCTCTCGATAAATTGGCTTATTTTCACTACCAGCACATAAAATTTAACCAAGGACTGATGCATGAAACAGGGGAATTAACGGAGATCCAGCCTGAGGATTATGCCGAACTAAACCGTTTTTACGGCCATGTCTCGGGCGGACTCATGATTGATGCCTTCGACCTGCGGCCCGGAACTGTCCCTCAGGACGGATTGGCAAACGAATATCAACGGTTGGGATTCAAGAAGGAGAAGCGGCTTTATTCTCTTCTCGAAGGGGGTGAACTGAAGGCGCTTATTCTGGCGAACATCACCGATATCGGACTCAATATGGCCAACCTGACCAACTGCGTGACAGTGATAGTCATGAATGAAAGCATATCCCGTTATTGCATCGAGTCAGCACTTTCGCAGGTGGCCGGGGAGTACGAGCATCAGGAGATGCCGGTTCTTATGTATCCTGTTTCCTATGCGGAGAGGAATTTTATGCCTTTTGAAAAAATATATACGCTTTGTATATTGAATTTGGAGTACCTTGACCAATATTTCAAGTTCTGTGACACCTTTTTCAGCTCAATCAAAAAAGCGTCTTGATGCTGCTATGGTCGACAATTGCATGGGAACATCAAATTTATGAAAACTCCACTCTATAACAGCAGGATAATAGACACCTTTATCAGGCTTGTAAAAAGCAAGTACAGCTATATTAATGTCAGCGAATTGCTGAGCACTGCCGGCATGCATACCTACGAAGTCTCCGACCAGGGGCACTGGTTCACCCAGGATCAGGTTGACCGATTTTACTACAAACTTGTCCAACTGACCGGTAACGAGAACATTGCCAGGGAAGCGGGCCGCTACGCGGCATCACCCGATGCACTTGGAGTAATGAGGCAGTTCATCCTTGGTTCTATCGGTCCGGCAAACACATTTGAAATCATAAACAAGACAACATCAAATTTTACGAGATCGTCAAGCTACGAATCGAAAAAAATCTCCACACACAAGGTCGAAATTATCGTCACACCTTACGAGGGGGTGGAGGAAAAACTGTTCCAATGCGAGAACAGGCTCGGCCTCTTTGAAGCGGTAGTACTGAGGTTTGGCTTTGGGCTTCCCCATGTGGAACATAGGGAGTGCCTTTTCAAGGGTGGCAAATCATGCCGGTATATAATCTCTTGGGAGAAGTCAACCTCCATCTATTTGAAGAGAATTGGGGCCGGTGTAACTCTGCTTTTCGTTCTCGTCTCGTTGTTGATGATAATCACTTCCCGTTGGGCACTTGTTGAACTTGTTCTCCCCCTGTTCGTGTCAATTGCATGCATTTTTGCGTATGCCGTCGCTAAAAGCGAAAAAAAAGTACTGCAATCGAGCCTGAATAACACCAAAGATTCGTACGACAGTCTTCTTGGGCAGATCAACAGTAATTACAACAACTCGCTCATGACCAATGAAATTGGTCAAGCCTTAGGCACCCATTCGAATCGCAACGATATTCTGGCTAATGTGATTACGATCATGGAAAAGAGGCTCGATTACGACCGCGGCTTGGTTTTTATTGCAAATCCTGAAGGAACCGCTCTGATTCCGCATGCCGGCTATGGATATTCTCCCGACCAGCGCAGCCTGTTCGATTCAGTATCATTCCATCTGGACCGGCCCGGATCGAATGGGGCATTCGTTGTCTCCTTCAGGGAGCAGAAGCCGTTCCTTGTCAACAATCTGGATGATATTGCGGATAAACTTTCACGCCAGAGCCTGGCATTCGCCAGAAAAGTAGGCACCCAGTCGTTCATCTGTTGCCCCATAATCTGCGAAGGCAGGTCCATAGGAATTCTTGCGGTAGACAACGTGAAAACGAAGAGACCGCTGATCCAGAGTGATATGAGCTTGCTTATGGGAATTGCATCCGTTATAGGCATCAGTCTGCGAAATGCGGAACTTATTGAAGCCAAGGTACGGCAGTTTAATTCCGTGCTGCAGGTACTGTCGGCCAGCATCGATGCTCGCGATTCCATGACCTCCGGCCATTCCGAAAAGGTCACGGAGTACTCTGTTGGGATATGCACCGAGCTTGGCCTACCCCGAGACGAGTGCGAGATGATCCGGGTTGCGGCGTTGCTCCACGATTACGGCAAGATCGGGGTACCTGATGCCATCCTGAAAAAGGATGGAGGCCTGACTATCGAGGAGTACGACATCGTCAAGACCCATGCGGATAAAAGCAGGGAGATCCTGGAACAAATCAATTTTGAAGGTATTTATTGCGAGGTACCTAAAATAGCCGGGGCTCACCATGAAAAAGTGGATGGGAGCGGTTATCCAAATGAGCTCAAAGAGGAGGAAATACCTCTGGGATCCAGGATAATCGCGGTTGCTGATTATTTTGAAGCCATAACCGCCAAGCGCCATTATCGTGACCCGATGCCCATCGGCGAGGCTATGAAGATCATGCATGAGGAGTGTGGCAAGCATTTCGATAAACGGATTGTGGACGCGTTTTTCAGCTATTATGCCAAGACATATCAGAACGTTCCATCTGATACGGACACATCTGCTTTGAGCACTGAACGGCGCAATAGTGTCAGGATACAGAAATCCGTGCCGGTTTCCTTTGGGCTGAACGGCAGGACCATGGCTGCTACCAGTGTGGATATGAGCATGGGCGGGATTTTTATCGCTACCGACGAAGATGTGCGTGAGGGTTCTAAGGTTGAGCTCTCCATAACTCTTACGGACAACTCTCCGACAATCGATGTAACAGGACGGATATCGTGGGTAAACAGCAGGTCGTCGATGAAAAAAAAGACATTACCCGAAGGGTTTGGGGTGGAGTTGCTTGAGTACAAGGAAGCGAAGGAAAGGTACTGGGAAGCCTTTCTGAGCCGCCACGTCTTCGATGAATGTCTCCAGGGGGCCAATTAGTCCGGAAATACTCTTGTGCCGTCCGTTGGATTGGAGGCCACCGCACCCCCGCCAGGTCATGCTAACGGCTTGCACCCCCTGCACGAGATGATGGGGGTATAGGTAAAACGCCGCGAATCGGCAAAAAAGTTCTTGAATTCCTCGACAAACTCATCATACCCACCTGCATATTCATCGAAACGATACCCTGAATTTTTCGCTGCAATTTCCACTTTCTTCGTCCAGTTATAGGCGTCGACCTCATTCAGCTCTCCATATATGAGATGATGCGTGCCGACTCCCACGGTAATATCCCGGTAGCCGAGATCATACAAGTATGAATAGAGTTTCCTTCCTATATATGGGTCAAAATCATGATCTTTTTCAAGGGCCGCCATGATGCTGTTGATGCTGTTCTCGAGTCGGGCAGAAAGTCCGAAATGGCTCAGGCAATTGTAATCCAGATCGATCAGACAGAGAATTCCCTCCGGCCTGAGAAGCCGCGTCAGATTTTCAACAATATTGCGACTTTTTGATCTATGGTACTCGAGCACAAAACGGACCCAGATAAAGTCGAACGTTCCCAGGCCATCCAGAGGATCATAAAAATTCCTGCAAACAAATTCGATGCCGTTAGTGCCGTATTGCTCAACCGCATGACTGATGCGTGCTGATGAAGCATCAACACCAACTGTTTCGCCGCCGGGTTGAACCAGTGTGTGCAGGTAACTGGTGGTTTTGCCTGATCCGCAGCCTATGTCGGCCACCCGCATCCCAGGGCGGATTCCGGCCCACAGGGCCTGCCTGGAAACGCTGGAACTGTCTGTTTTCAGGTCGAGGCGGATGGCTTCCTCATCATGTTCCATTATATAGGAGGGGTTCTTCACATTGATTCCTTTTTATAGGGCATAAATCTATAACCATATATATGATCAAATAACATACTGTTCTTTCTATAGCAATCCAGTTGTCTCGGGAATGATAGATGCGTGCCGGTTATCAATAATACGTATGGATCTGCTTTTTGTTTGACAAGTGTCGTTAAAATGGATAATAACGCACTACTCCGGAGTGGATAAAACATTGTTTGTCTAAATCGGTATTTGTAGGCGCATTGGATGTCATAGTTGAAAAAGGGGCATGATATATATGAAAAGATGGCTTCCTGTAGTTGCAATTCTTTGGACAGTAACAGTTCTGCGGGTGCCGCCCCCCGCCTATGGCTCCGGGTTTGGCGTTTTTACCCAGGGGGCATCGGCCTTGGGCCAGGCTGACGCGGTAGTCGCCCACAACGACGGGCCTTCGGCAATATTTTTCAACCCGGCGCTGCTCAACCGCCTGCCGGGAACCCAGGTCGAAATTGGAACGACGCTGTTGTTCCCGGCAAGAGATTTCAGGAGTTCGGCAGACGGTACCACAGCATCAACGGAAGACACCCTCTACTATCCCAGTACGTTTTATGTGAGTCATACCTTCAACGACAAGATCAGCGCCGGACTGGGGGTCTTCAGCCCCTTCGGCCTCGGCACGGAGTGGAGCGATTCCTGGGATGGGAGGTACATAGCCACAAAATCAAAGATCGAAACATTTGATATCAATCCGGTGGCGTCCTATCAGCTGACGCCTGACCTTTCTTTAGCCGCCGGCCTCAATGTAATCCTCCTTGATGCAACTCTGGAGAAAAAAATCAACCTTTCTCCTTTTGGGCTTGCCGACGCGAATCAAAAATTCAAGGGAGACGGAACCGGGGTGGGGTATAACCTTGCCATAGCCTATAACGCAGGTCACGGAATTTCTCTGGGGGCTTCATATCGGAGCGAGGTTGAGGTCGATGTGAAGGGAGATGTCAGTTTTGCCCTCCCGTCGCAACTGTTAGCCGGAGCACTGCCGAATTCCGGAGGTAAAACCACTATTACTCTTCCTCGTCAACTGCTGGCAGGTGTTGCATACCGGGCAAACGACAGACTCACGGTTGAAGCAGGGTTA
>JAQUCU010000016.1 GCA_028686055.1 Desulfuromonadaceae bacterium | reverse complement strand
CGCCGTTCCGCTCGTTGATGACAAGCCGCCTGATCGTACCGTCCCGGAGAAAAACGATGGAAATCGCCTGGATCTGCCCTTTCCCCGCAGGGGAAATCGTCACGGTATAAACGGAATTGGTCAGGTCGGCCTGGACCCCCACCCCGTCCGGCAGCGAAGTAACCGGGGAGGCCAGCTTTAAAAACCACTGTTTCAACCCCTGTTCCGGCGGCAGCGCGATTCTGACAGGGCTCTTGTCTCTTCCGGCAACCTGTTCGATGACGCTGTCACGCAGCAGCATGCGACTGCTGAAAGGTGGGGCTATCTCCATAAAAAACAGATCCGGCTTTTTAAAGCGGAGCGAGCCGTTCATCACCATGGTCCGCTTCATCAGGCTAAGCCGTTTTTCCTGGATGATGTCGGCGGTAAAATCGGAAATGCCGGCAAAGCCGTGGCGTAATGCCTCGAGTCCCTCGACAGGAGAGATGGCACGGGCATGACAGGGCGCGCTGTTCAGCAGGAGTGCCAGCACCAGCATAAAAAAAAGATGGGTCCGCTTCATGAGCATCATAGTTTACCGACTCCCAGGGTCAGTTGCACGGAGAGGAGCTGATCCGCATCGCTGGTAACATTTCCTTCAATCATAAACAGGCGCCCGAACGATTTTATCACCCTGGCCGAAACGGTCAGGAGGTCACCAACAGTCGCCGGGCAGGAAAACAGGGCATGATCTATCGATGCAATAAAACCACCCTCATCCTCTGTCTGTGCAACAACGATACCGGCCAGCTGGGCAACAGATTCAATCATGAGGACTTGCGGAAAGCCATGAGTAGACGTCATAGCGACAGTGGCAAGCGCTCGTGAGCCCTGCTCCAGCTCGACAATCCGGCTGAGCAGCAGAAAGGGATAACGGTGGGGCAGATAATGTGCCGGATCGGGATTAAACAGGGTCGCCTCCGGTGAAACGGATCGCGTAGAAGGGCCCTTCGGGCGAGGCGGCCAGGTGCAGGCCGTGTTGGCCGGGTCGGAGCGAGGCCAGCAGGGCAGCCATCGCAGTGCCTCCCATGGCCAGTGAGCTGCCGGTTACACGCGCCGTATTCAGCACGGGGATGCCGCTGATGCGCGCCATGAACGCCGGAAGAGTCCTTGTGGTGCCCGAAAGGGACACCAGGGCAGGGGGGGCGAAACCGGCCATGAGCAGGTCAACCCCTTCCATTTCGTGACCGGGGAGCAACCGGCCGATGGTACTGATTGAATCGGGCCTTCCCTTGATCCGCGCGCCCCGGGCGGCGGCGTGTTCTGCACTCTCCAGCACGAGCATGCCGCACCCCTCGCCGAACTCCCTGGCGTAACGGTGCAGCTGGCCTGTGGCGGCAAAACCGGAGAGCATCAACGGGGTCAGGTCATCGGCTCCGCCGGTCAGCATGATGTCGGCCCGACCCTCAATTATGAAACGGCAGGCCATCATAAAGGCGGACTCTGCTGAGCAGAAACGCTGTACCTGGGTCACATTGGGGCCTTTCAGGCCATGTTCGATCGAAGCATTGCTGGCTGGTGCATTGGAGACCGTGTTGGGGAACAGCATCGGAGACAGCCCTTCGACACCATGAAAAAAATATCCGGTAAGAAATTCGGCAGAATTGGCAACACCGCCAAAACCGCATCCAAGCGTAATGCCGATCCGTTCCGGGGAAATGGTAGCCGTGCCAATACCGGCATCCTTAATGGCCAGCGCGGCAGCAGCCACGGCAAACTGGCTGCAGCGATCCAGCTTGCGGGCCTTCAAGGGAGGGATAAATTCGGTGGCTTTAAAGCCGAGCGCTTTGCCCCAGCGTTCACCACGACTCCCCCCGTATTCGGCAGGAACCGGTGTCAGGGCATCACGACCGGAAGCGATCAACTCAAGAACAGGTTCCAGGCCGTTGCCGGCAGGCGTTACGGCTGAAAAACCGGTAATAACGATATCAGTAAGTGGAAAGTTCATCGTGATAGCACCAGAGAGGTAATATTGCCGCCAAAGGCAAAGGAGTTGGACATCGCAACGCGGCAATCGGTCGGCCGCAGGCCGCCATGGCAGTAATCCAGGTCACACTCGGGATCACGCCCGCGAAAATTGAGGGTTTGCGGGATGATACGCCGGTTGAGGGCAATCACCGTTGCCAGGGCCTCGACAGCACCGGCGGCCCCGAGACAGTGGCCGGTCATGGCCTTCGTTGAGATCAGCGGTACAGCGGCAACGTGGCCGCCAAACGCCAGTTTCATGGCGTTTGATTCCACCACGTCGTTCAGCGGCGTACCGGTGCCGTGGGCATTGACCCACCCGACCTGTTCGGCCTCAACCCCGGCAGACAGCATCGCTGCCTTCATTACCCGTGCTGCCGTACCGCCGGACGGTTCCGGCGCAGTCATGTGCCAGGCCTCGCCCGCAAGGGCATATCCGAGAATTTCCCCGTAGATCCTGGCCCCCCGTGCCCGGGCGTCTTCCTCACCCTCCAGGACCAGACAGGCTGCTCCTTCACCGAGTGAAATCCCCTGGCGACCGATACTGAAAGGGGAACAGGGGTTGGGGTCCACCACCCGCAGGGCATTAAATCCGGCAAAAGTCATCAGGCAGAGGGCATCTGCACCACCTGCCAGCACCGCCTTCTGTCGGCCGGTGGCCACCAGATCGGCGCCCCAGCCGATGGCAGTTGCCGATGATGAACAGGCCGTAGTAACACTCCCCTGGTAACCGGCCAGACCGTAAGCCCGGGCCAGAGCCGTGGTAGTGGTATCCGGCAGGAGGCCCCGCAGCAGATCGGGCGAGCACTTCTGACCGGCAAGCCGGCATTTCAGCCACTCTTCCCCCTGGAACATACCGGCGGCTCCGGCCCCCATCGATACGCCGATCTCATAGGGTGAATAACAGCCGGTGACGCCGCTGTCTTGAAGCGCCTCACCGGCGGCGATGACCCCGAACTGGTCGGCCCGCGAGAGCTTTCTGGCAGCCGTACGGTCAAAATACTCCTGTGGATCATACCCTTTGATCTGGCAGCCGATCCGGGCGGGAAAAGGGGATACATCAAAGAGGTCGAGCGGGGCGATGCCGCTGGTTCCGTTCATCAGGGCGTCGGTAAACGCCGGCACACTTGTTCCGGAACCGCTGAAGACCCCCATACCGGTTATGACGACACGTTGTCTGCTCATCAAACGACTCCTCCATCGACAATCAGCGCTTGGCCGGTGATATAGGAGGCCTGTTCCGAGGCCAGAAACAGCACCGCAGCGGCCACCTCTTCGGGGGTACCGATGCGGCCCAGGGCCGAGTTTTTCACGATTCTGTCGACGACGTCCTGTTTGAGTCCTTCCGTCATGTCGGTCCTGATCAGACCGGCCACCACGGCGTTGACCCGGATCCCCATCCCCCCCAGTTCGCGGGCAAGAGATTTGGTGAAACTGATAGCCGCCCCCTTGGAAGCAGCATAGTTGGTCTGGCCGGAAGCCCCGCTGATGCCGGAAATGGATGAGATCGTGATGATCGAGCCCCGACGGCGGGCCAGCATCCTGCGTACGCCCCATTTGCAGCAGTGAAACAGGGGATACAGATTCGTGCGTATCACGGCATCCCAGTCATCGTCGGCCATCATGGCGAGAAAGCCGTCCTTGACGATCCCGGCGTTATTGACCAGTACGTCGATGTGTCCCGACTCCTGCGAAGCGGCATTAATGACCTTCTGGGCCCCCTCGGTCGTACTGACATCAGCCTTGATAACGACAACAGACCCAGGGAGGCCGCCGGCCTCAACGACAAGGGAGGCGGCAGCATCGTCATTGCTCAGATAAGCGGCAAATACCTGCGCACCATTTCGGGCAAAAGCCAGGGATATGGCCCGCCCGATACCGCGGGTGCCGCCGGTGACAACGATTATTGAACCGGAAAAAATCATCTGGGCTCCAGGTAGGCTTAGTATGTGGTAATTCTACTTAGTATTGAGTTGAATGTCCAGAGGCGACAGGTTACATCGGACTGACACGGCTGCGGCCCAACCTTTTCATCAGCTTCCAGAGCGGTCCCTTGACCGGGAACATCCTCAGGGCGTCCAGCATGGCCGAATTGATATTGACCTCCAGCCCGGGCACGATCCAGGTGCGGCGTTTGAGAGCCTCCTGCGTGACCAGGTCACAGAGCTCCTCCCTGATTTCCGGCGAGATATAGAATACCGGCTCCAGCAACGAGTCCCCCGGGGCGATTATGCCATCCCTCAGGGCGACCTGCTCCAGAGCTGTGCCGGGGTAGATCCGGATTCCGGTCATCGTGATAACTGCCGTCGGGTCGACCTCATCCATCAGGGCAAACGTTTCCAGCACGGTTTCCCTGGTTTCCCCCGGGCCGCCAAGCAGGATGTAGTGGGCAAAATCCACCCCAAACTCACGGCAGAGACGCGATGAGTCGCGAATTGAGTCAACGGTGAACGATTTGCCGAGGGCCTTGAGCATTCGGGACGAGCCGGAGTCACTGCCGTATTCAACCGCATCGCAACCGGCGGCCAGCATGAGCTGCAGCAGACGCGGCGTGACAAAATCGGGGTTGATGAAGGCCGACCAGTTGACCGCCAGCCTTTCAGCGATCATTGCCAGGCAGAGCTCTTCGGCAAAATCCGGGGGATAGTTGAAGATGTCATCGACAAAATAGAGGTAGCTGACGCCATAACCGTCCACCAGAGTGCGGATCTCGGCGATGATCTCCGCTATCGGACGGAGGCGCATGCACCTCCCCTCCAGCAGCGGATAGGTGCAGTAGATGCAGCCGTAAGGGCAACCGCGCTTGGTCTGCAGGTTGGCCATACCTCCTTCACGGCAATAGCGGGCCACATCAAAAAGGGTGCGATCAGGTGTGCCGATGGCACTAAGCGGCAGTGGCGGCATAAAGTCCGTTTTTCCGGGGAGCACGACCCCGGGCAGCAGGGCGGCATCACCACCACCCTCCAGACAATCGAGCAGCCGCGGCAAAACCTCTTCCCCCTCCGCCGCTACACCGTAATGAGCACCGACGGATGCAAGAATTTCGACCGGCATCAGCGAGAAACCGGAACCGCCGATAATCGTCACGGCCCGGGCATGACAGAGGGAGACGATGTCCCGCACACCGTCAAGGTAGCTGCGGCTCCCGGGCCAGGTAACGTTGTCCAGATTACGCAGTGAGATGACAACGGCATCGGGTTGATGCTCGTCAAGGGCAGAGGAAATAGCACGCCCGGGATCGGCCTCGAAACAGAGGTCGAGCGCCGTTAACAGGTGACCGGCAGCCTCCAGCGCCCCGGCAAGGCAGGCGAGTCCGATCGGAAAGACCGGATAGGGGTCGCGCTCACGGTTGGCGGAGATCAGCAGAAGTTTCATAACACCTCCAACGACGCCAGCAGGCGGTTGACCCGCTCGGCGATCACCGGCGGAAGCTGGAACTGGAGCACGCCGTCCAGATCGGTCAGCACATGGGTCGTCGTTCCGATGGCCAGCTTGTCACCATCAGGACCGGTGATAGTGGAGATGAATTCGAGGGTGGCCGTCTCATTCCGTCGCAGGGTGGTTTGGATCGTCAGTTCTTCGTTAAAACGGGCAGGGCGCAGAAATTTCAGCTCAAGAGCAACCACCGGACCCAGGTAACCCGCTGCCGCCAACTGAAAGGCATCCAGATCGAACTCTCCCGCCAGGGCGTTGCGGCCGATCTCCATCCAGGCCACGTAATGGCCGTGCCATGCCACACGGTAGGCATCTATTTCGTTGAAACGGACGGTAATTCCGGTTTCGTGATATCTCATGATTCACTATCAATCCAGCGGTTGAATTTGGAGAGCGCCGAGCCGATCCCAACCTCTTGAAAATGTGTCACCTTCCGGGAACGGAGGGCGCGGTAGGTCGTTTCCCAGTAAACCGGACGGCTGAGTTCCTCCACCATAAAGCGGGGGATTGCGGCGGCTGTCAGGGTAGTTTGGGTGATATGCTCCACCAGCGGAATCCGTGGCTCGTAAAAGCGGTAATCCGCCACGATCCGCCGCAGTTCTCCGGCAATCTCTTCTATCCGAGGCGTGTGGAGCGGCGCGTCACAGGGGAAAACGCTGGCCGAAAAAGCACCGGAGGCCGTTGCCTCAGCCAGCGCCGCAGCGACATTTTCCCGTTCACCAGCCAGCAGGAAATGGCGTGAGGTGTTATAGTTGGCAATGTAAATGCCGTTGTTGGCCACTATCGCTTCCAGAGGGACGCGGGTCAGCCCGATAATACACCCCAGCGCATACTCCCTCTGCATACCCATCCGCGCCATGCAAACACCGATGCGCCAGGCCAGCTCAATGGCTGTCACGTCATCAGTCGCGCCGGATGCCGCCAACGAGGCATAGATCCCCATGCTGTGTTCGGCAATCACGTCCGGGACGCTCCCCTGCCTCGCAAGCACCTTTGCACGGTACAGGCTGACGCAGACACCAAACAGCTGGAGCCGCACACTCTGGCTGAGATCTGAGGCTGATGTGCAGCTTTCAAGGGGATTGAAACCGGTCGTTTCCTGGCATAGCAGTGCTATTTTCTGAAATTCCGGATCATTGACAGGGGTATCCGCAAAGGCGACCGGCTGCCCGGGAAACATCCAGCAGATCATGCCCCGCTCCTCTTGCGCCGGATCGCCGCACGGAAACCGATATTCATCGGTCCGAACACCTGTACGGAACGGTGCAGTTTAAAGAGGCGGCGATACATTGAGGGGAAGGAATAAAAGGAGCGATTGAGCCAGTCGTACCCTTCCTGAAGCTGCTGAACGGTCATCCCCTTTGGCTGAAAGGTGATGTGTTCCATGTCGTAGTCGCGCCAGTTGCTGGAAATGATCCGACCTTCCGCTTCCAGACGGCGGCGGACAGTGGTGCCGGGGTAGGGGGTCAAGAGCGGGAAAATGGCCGCTTCGAGACGCGCATCCTCACAGAAACGGAGCAGTTTCGGGAATATCTCGGGGGTGTCGCCGTCATAACCGAGCACAAAGGAACCGAGGATGCCGATGCCGTTATCACGGAACGACTGGGCATCTGCCATGAAGGACTGGGCGCGGTTGGTTACCTTGCCCATTGCTGAGAGGGATTCCTGGTTCAGAGATTCGAAACCGACGAACATCCCCAGACAGCCGGATTCCCCGGCAGCACGCATCAGCTCTTGGTCGCCGGCGAAATCAATCGGCGCATGGGAGAGCCACTTGAAACCCATCCCCTTCATCCCCTGGAAGAGCGGCAGAGAATATTTGCGATCAGCCACGAGGTTGTCATCAACGAAAAAAACGAATGAGTTTGACTTCCTCAACTCCTGCAGCTCGGCCAGCACCTTCTCAACCGGACGTTTCCGGTAGTTGCGGCCGTAAAAGGCGGTTACCGAGCAGAATTCGCAGTCAAAGGGACAGCCGCGGGTTGTCTGGATGGTATTGGTGAGCAGATATCCCTTGCCGTTGAAAATCTCGCGACGGGCCACCGGAATATCAGCCATGTCCATCATCGCATCCGGCTTATAGAGGCGCTGCAGCCTTCCCTGCGCAAAATCAGCCAGGAGCCGCGGCCAGACGACCTCTCCCTCACCTGCAACGACGGCATCAACGTGAGTCAGCGCCTCGTCCGGCAGATTGCTGGCGTGAAAACCACCCATGACCACGATCCTGCCACGGCTTTTGAAAGCGGCGGCGATCTCGTAGGCGCGCGGTGCCTGCGGGGTCATTGCGGTCAGGGCGATGAGGTCGGCATCGGTGTCGAAGTCGATCCGTTCTGAATGGTCGTCGCAGAGTGCCACTTCCCATTCCGGCGGAGTGACGGCGGCGATCGCAGCCAGTGAGAGCGAGGGGAACCTGAAACCCAACTCCCCCCACAACCTCCCCTTGGGCCAACCGGGGGAGATCAGCAGTACCTTCATTTACGGTGCTCCGCAATATACCCGGCCATGCTGCGCACCGAGGCAAAGACCGTACTGCCGGTAGCGGCATCAGGAACAACCACGCCGAATTCCTTCTCCATCGCCACAACCAGCTGCAGGGCATCGATGGAATCAAGTCCAAGCCCTTCGCCGAACAGAGGGGCATCGGTCTCGATTTCATCAGGCGACATCCCGTCAATGCGGAGACTGTCAATGATCATCTGTTTCACCTTTGGTATCAATTCTTCAATCATAAAGACCTCTGTTTAATAGTATTTGGCAACTCCCTAACGAACATTTAACCTGTCTTTGTCCCCCCAATAATCAAACAGATTGTACCACTGATCCGGATAAGTCCTGATGTAACGTTCAAAAACCGCAGCGAGAGTTCCCATGCCACTCTGAATGGTCTGGAGGTGCTGGCCGCGCCCACCCCTGAAATAGATGGCCTCATCCATCAGTGCCGAATATTTACCGTTCTCCAGCGGTATAAAGACCGGAATAACCGGTGCCCCGCTGACCAGTGCCAGATAGGCGGCCCCCACCGGCAACGGTGTTGGTCTGCCGAAGAAATCCACTTCAATACTGTGTGAAGAACCGTCACGCTCGCCCAGCAGACAGATGATCTCGTTGCGTCTCAGGGCGTTGACCGCCTCAATGATCGCCAGCGGTGAACTGTCATCCCGATCAACGTAGATGATGCCGATACCCCTTTCGCCACGCACCTTTTCACGCAGTTCGTTGACCTTTTCATCCGGCTCGCGGAAGGTCAGCACATTGATCTTATACCCCAGATCTGCCAGACCCAATCCGCCCAGCTCCCAGTTGCCGAGATGAGGTGAGACCAGAATCGCACCGGTACCTGCCGCCAGCGCCCGATCCAGTGGTTCGCTACTGCTGCGCCTGCCGATTATGGCCTGGAGTTTCTCTCCCTTTAGCCGCATCATCAGCATCACATCGCACCAGTTGCGGCCGAACATGCAGAACGTTGAGAACACCAGCCGCTCCACGTTATTCCTGCCGGTGACAACCCGCAGGTTGGAACGCACTGCCCTCCGTGTATCAGTCAGCAGCAGGTAAAACAGCCCCCCCCAGAAGAGCGTGAACGGCGGGAACAGCCAACTCGGTACCAGCATGGTGAACAGTTTGATAAGGAACAGATTGAAGTTGCTGTAAAATGTCAATGCAATAACCCGTTACCGGCAATGGAAAATTGGGGTAGTACCGGCAGTCTCTTCATTTTTTTCTACCGCTTTTCTTCGTCTTTGCCGGATGTTCCTTGAACTCTTCCTCCCAGATCTGGTCGGCGATCTCACCATAGGAACGGGAGTAATCATCCATGCGGGACGCCAGACCGGTAAAAAGTTCCTCTGCACCGTCATGGGTCGGATAGGCACCCTCCGAGGCAAAGAGTTCCCGTCCTGTGGCAGGCTGATCGATCAACATGCAGGGACGCAGCAGGTTTTCATGTTCACCCTGTTTCTGGCGGATCTTCGTGAAAAACGGAGATGCCAGGGCTTCATGAATGGTTGTCCGGCGGATATTATCAACGGCAAAATGGCAGAAAACACATGGTTCGATGTCGCCGTTGGCATTGATATGAAAATACTTGCGGCCGCCGGCCAGGCAGCCCGAGATCATCGGCCCGTCGTTCCAGAAATCAATAAACAGCATCGGCTTGGTAGCGCGATAATCAACAACAGTCCGGCGCAGGCCGTCCCGCTGCTCAGGGGTGGGCATCAGTTCCGGCTCAGGCTTGCGTCCAACCGGGACATAGGAAAAGAGCCACATCGCAAAGACCCCCTTCTTCACCAGCATGTCTATATAATCGCCATTAGTGATGATGTCGGAGTTTTTACGCGAATGGGTGAATGAACCGCAGAAGGAAAGTCCCCCCTCCCTCATCAGGTCCATGGCATGCATAACTTTTTTGAAATGTCCTGCACCGCGGCGTTCGTCGGTTTCCTGTTCATACCCCTCAAGCGAAAATGAAGGCATGACGTTGCCGACCTCAGTCAGCCTCTCAATCATCTTTTCATCGATCAGACCGCCATGGGTAAATACGAGAAAAGCCATGTCGCTATGCTTTTTGAAGATTTCAAAGATCCCTTCCATGTAAAACGGTTCACCGCCGGAGATGACGGCGAAATAGACACCCATCTCCTTCATCTGCAGCAGGATGGAATCGACCTCGTCCAGAGAGAGTTCCAGAGACTTGTCGTAGTCGCCGGCATAGCAGCCGTAACAGTTCAAATTGCAGCGCATCGTGGGGCTGATGACCACGGTGGAAGGGGGATAATACCCATGCGTGTCGCTCCACTCCTTGCGCTTGTTGGTGCCGTTCAGCAGGTGATTGACCAGCAGGTTGCTGATCCATTTGTCACGCTGATTGGGGTGCAGATCGCGCAGAATCCGGCGGGGGAACTCGATGCTGGGATGTTTTTCCCGCACCAGGCCGCGAATCCAGCGGATGCGCTCCTTGTAGTAGTCCTTCTTGGGAATCATTTCCATCAGATGGGTCATGCGGATCAGCGTTTCATCCGATGAGTTTATCGCCAGTTCCAGGAGATAGGAAAGGACCTTTTCCTGGGTATAATTTTTAAGGGAGTTTATCATTTAACAGGTGCCTCGTCGCATATTGCGCAAAAATGTCATACTGATGCTTACCGTATCCTTGAAGGGCCGATAGTGGCTGGTTGCCCGGCCATCGGCCACCCTAGCGGCAATCGGGAGGGAACCGATCGTAAAATCCCTCTTCCAGGCCTTCAGCAAAACTTCCATCTCCAGAGCGTAGCCGTTTGACTCCAATGGCACGTCCTGCAACACTGCACGTGAATAGTAGCGGAAGCCGGACTGACTGTCGGTAATCTCAAAGCCGGTACGTTTCCAGATGCACCAGACACCGATACGATTCCATACGTTACGGAGCCCTGCCATCTGTTCGAACTGGGAGTGACGGGATGCAATCAGTATACCCCACTTTCCGCTTTGTGCAGATTCGACCAGGCTGGGAATAGCTGAAACATCATGTTGACCGTCGGCGTCAACGGTGACAACAGCGTCAAACCCGGACGCAACCGCCCAGGCAAAACCTGTTTTCAATGCAGCCCCCTTGCCAAGGTTCTGCCGGTGCCGAAGCAGCGTAACCGGCAATCCGGCCACGAGACCTGCCGTACCGTCGTTTGAGCCATCATCCACCACTGCGACCGGCAGGCCCTGTCCCAGGGACTCCCGCACCACAGCAGGAATGGTTTTTTCAGCATTATATGCAGGAATCAGGATACATGCTGCCATTCGTATACCATCTCCTTAAGGGCTGTGAATCGGTACCGTCTTAACAGTTCACTCAAACGGGGAGCTGCATCCGTTCGTGTCCCATAGGAGACGAATCTTTTCAGAGCCGGCAGTTCCAGCCTGGGACCGTCAGGGTCCACTTCACGGGGATGAAGATAAAGCACAGCAGGATGATGCCCCCTGTTAAGAGTTTCAATCGTCGTACAGATGGTCCTGAAAGGAAAGAATCTGAACCCCCAGCCACCACCGGTCGGCAGGTTACCGATCCAGGATCTTGTCACCATCGGTGGAATCTCCCAGAGGATTTCTCCATCCCCCTCCAGACGGTAGGGAGTGCGGCTGCCGCGGTAATTACCGACAAAAGGGAGCGGGTTGAGACTTGAATCATATCTGTAACCACGTTCACGCAGGATAGCAAACGCCCATCCGGTTTGCTCCGTTAAAGACCACTGCGGCGCCCTGAATCCGATCGGCCGCTGCCCGGTCTGCTCCATAAGTATCTGTTCGGTGAGCTGCAACTCATCCCGAAACTGTTGCGGCGTCAAATCCGACACCAGACGGTGTGAGTAGCCGTGGGAAGCGATTTCGTGTCCTGCTGAACAGATCATGAGCGCTAAAGCCGGATCGCTTTCGGCCACGGAACCAAGCATAAAAAACGTTGCCTTCTGACAATGCTCGTCAAGCAGAGCCAGAATCCTTTCCAGGTTGCGACGGATCCGCCATGTCCCGCGTGGAGGTATTGGCATTGCTCGCCCCGGGGCGCAGACATGATACCAATCCTCTACATCAACTGTTAAAACATTGTGCGTCAGTAAAAACTCTCCGATAAGCTGCCGATAAAATTGTAAAGATTACCTTAACAAGTGCTATCAAGTCAATAAACCTGTCTTTGTTAGAATATATTTTTTAAGTTTTGTTTTGAGCGTTGACACCACATCACCGACAATAAGCTTTCTGTCCGTCAGCGATTTCAGGTAAAAAGGAACCACGCAGCCACAGCGGAGACAATCAGCCTTTGGCCCCAGCATGCACGGCTCTTTTATAATCCCGTCCGGACCCAGTGCGAATGCTTTTTCAGCAAAGGGGCACCTGTCGGTGACCGACCGCGATCTGTCGTATTTCATCAACCTGAGCGCGCGCCCCGTATTGACGATAAAATCCCCGTATACCTTCCTGCTTTCAATCAGAAACTCGATAATCCGGTCCCTTTCCTGCCATCCAGGCCACAGTGAGTCGTCAACTCCGGCAACAGGGGTAAAAAAGCTGAATACCATGTTTCTTATTTTAGGATTCCTGCTCCACTCCTCCAGTGATGCACTGATCTCTGTAGAGTTCTCGCTGGTAATACAGTAGGCGATGGTAATCTTCAGCCCTTCTGTTGCGTTTATGTTCTGCACGATTTTTTCATACAACCCCGGAAGGTTGCGCATTTTTTCGTGTGTACCACTCGATCCGTCCACCGAGATGTACCAACTCACGTCCTTCCAGTCGGGCAATGCAAGCGAGCCGTTGGTGGTCACCGTACTATATTTGAAATAGTGCCTTCCCAATTCTATAATCTCAGGTCTCAGCAGCGGTTCTCCGCCAACCCAGGTGCACTGATAAAAACTGAAACCATCTGCTTTCATTCGCTCGAACTGCTCCCGCCACTGCTCAAGCGACCACTGCCCGGAATGATCCTGTTCGAAAAAATAGCAATGATTGCAGCGCAGGTTACACTGATTGGTTACATCTACCGATCCGAAACTGTTTTTGGGGATTCCAAAAAGGAAAAACCCGAACGTAGCAAGGCTGTACGAAGAAAAGAACGGTTTAGGAACTCTCGGGACGAATGTAGCCTGCTGATTATCCATAAATCGCCTTAACCGTTACGATGTAAACCAACCATACGTAATTCAGAATTTAAAATCCTTTATCCGTTTTATCAGGGTCAGACCGCCCGGTCAGCTTCCGGCAAACCAGAACAATCTCATCAACGCCGGGTGCGTCGATCAGACCATCGACGAATTTCAACCGCTTTTGAAAAAGCATCCCCAACGGCAGCAGGACCCTGTTGTACCACCACATCGCCTGCCGCCGACGATTCTTGAGCCACCACAAGCCGAAATCCAGTAACCGCGGGTTAGACGGCTGCATGCCGTATGCGGCGCTTCTCTCCAGTACCAGACCATGGGCCGCAAGCAGCGCCAGCAGGTCGGCGGGATCATACCTTCGCACGTGCCCCACGAACTCGTCGAATTTCGTCCAGAGTTCGGCATGCAGGGGAACGGAAAATATAAAGAAGCCCCCCTCCTTGAGCACGCGGCCAACCTCACCGAAAATCCGCCGGTCATTTTCGGCATGCTCGACGACATCAAAAGCGGAAACGAGTTCGAATGTCCCATCGCCGAATGGCAGCTCAGTAATCTCGGCAAGCTGTGCAATACCGCCGGATGCCGCCAGCTTTTCGATCACAGGCGGGCTGATGTCTACGAAATGGGTACCGGAAATAGGCAGGCGCGGACGCAGCCCCGGGCCTATCTCCAGCCGCACCGTGGCAAGCGGCAGGTACTCTGAAATCAGCGGCCATGTATTGAAACGATCGGGACGCTCAAGGTGGGTCTCCGACCAGAGGACATCGTAGAAGTCGCGGTTGACACTGGTGCTATCACGCATGTTCACTCTCCAGATGATGTGTCTCCGCAACGGCTTTCGGCACTGTTTCAGTCAATTGCCGGCAGAAGGAGAGCTCTTCAGAACCGATGGACTTGAGGCTGTCATTAGGCCCCTTGCGGAGAAGGTTGTATGCCAGGTTAGTAAAGCGGCGCCCCGGATTTTTCCAGACCCGGGAAAGGACGGAAGACCAGGTATAAGCCTCCTTGCGCGTCTCCAGCCAGCCTCGGTAGAGCTGCTCCGGCGACATCAGCTTTGGCTTGAAGACCACCTCTGAATGATTGTAACGATTCCACTCCCTGTGCAGGAGGCGCCCCTCCTGTTGATACTGCTGAAAGAGTTTTGTCCCCGGATAGGGGGTCAGGAGGTTGAAGGTAGGAACGCTCGCCGCACACTCCTCAGCGAAGCGGAGAGTCTTTTCGAAGATGCCTTGGTCATGATCGTCAAATCCGAAAATAAAGGAAGTCTCAAGGATGATGCCCGCATCCCTGACCCGCTTCATAAGATCGGCCTGAAGGAACTGGCCGCCGGATTTAGCAAGCGTGGAAAACTGTCCCGTTGCCGACTCTATCCCGACGAAGAGGCCGATGCAGCCGGAACGGGCGACGAGCTTGAGCAGCTCCCGGTCTTCGGCAAAGCGCAGGCTTGTTTGAGAGCCCCATCGTATCCCCATCTCCGCCATCCCTTCAAGAATCGGCCGTGCCTTCGCAGGATCCCCCAGAAGATTGTCATCAAGAAATATCACGAGTTTTTTGGGGAAAGAGCGAATTTCGGCAAGGATGTCGGCAGGGTCACGGTAGCGGAAGCGATTCCCGAAATATTGTGTAACGGTGCAAAAAGCGCAATCGTACGGGCAGCCTCGGCTCGCCTGGACGGTCTGGGTTGTAAGATACCGTTTACCGGCGAGAATCTCTCGGCGTGACCAGGGAATAGCGAGCTCGTCGCCCTGCGGTATCGGCGCGCGGTATACCCTTTCCATCCTGCCGCCGAGAAAGTCTTCAAGAAGCTTCGCCATGACCGGTTCCGCCTCGCCTATGACCACGGCGTCCGCATGGACAAGGGCCTCTTCCGGCATGACAGTCGGGTGCATCCCCCCCATGATGACCGGAACCCCGTCCCTCCTGAATTGATCGGCAATTTCGTATGCCCGGACCGCCTGGTGGGTCATGGCAGTGATTCCGACGAGGTCAAAGTCTCTCCCGTTTGGAATGGTGTCCTGGCTTTCATCGACGAGGGTCACCTCCCAGTCGGGAGGAGTCACTGCGGCAACCTGCTGTAGAGACAGGGAGGGGAGCTGAAAATATTTTACCCAGCCGAGCTTGTGCGTCGCAGGGTAAATGAGAAGAAGCCGCGGTGACGCCTGGTGATGTACATGGAGCTGCTTACGCTTCTCCTGTTTTGATGATTCATTCGACATTCCGATTCCCTTTGCTACCCGGATACTACAGGCAGTCAGCTGTCCGAGAAGCATTCCCCGGCCTACTGATACATATCAACTACCGTGCCAGATAATATCAGTTGCTGTAACAGTGCAAGGGCCTGATTGTACGGCAAAAACAGAATTAAGTGATACACATCGAAGGTGTATCCACCAAAAAAATCCGTCATACCTGGCATATCCGTCATATATGACCGGCTCATCGAGGTAACCAGCGATAAATATTCAATGTTTTCTGCTTGGCTGTTTCGAAAATATCCGGCAGGCTGTACCTGTTATCAGGGTTCCCACTTTTCCATTCAAGTGCAATATACCTTTTTACTGACCGGCTTGTCATTGTCAAATATTCAGTCTTACGTTTGAGTTGATACATACGCCGCTGTTTTTCCTACAACTCTGTGCTATAGATAACCCTGCATCCCTGAGTACCTAACATACTAAACCGGAAAAACTTTTCCAAGCGGAGTATACGAGTGAAAATCCTCTTCCTGCACCCCCACGGCAGCAACTGGCTCAGCGGCATGAAAGATATCAGCACGGTATTCAACCTGATGCCGCCGTTGGGTATGTTGAGTATAACAGCGGTACTTGAACGGGCCGGCATAGACGTCGAAATCATCGACTGCTACGCAACGCCGCTGCCTCTTGCGGAACTGGTTGAAGAGATCATCCGGCGCGGACCCGACTGTCTTGGAATCTCAACGACAACCTCCTCTTTCAGCGAGGGGTACCGGATCGCAGCGGCTGTAAAGGAAAAAGCGCCACAGGTCTTCACCCTGTTCGGAGGAGCCCATGCCTGCACTATTGGCGCTCCGCTCCTTGATTCATTCCCGGCCATTGATGCCCTGGTGGTCGGTGAAGGCGAAAACACCACACTGGAACTGGCTCAAGCCGGTTTCAAGGGTCTCGGGCAGATTCCGGGCGTTGCCTACCGTGGCGCAGACGGCAAGGGGGTTCTTTCGGGGGTCCGTGAACTGATAAAGAACCTTGACGACCTCCCGTTCCCGGCCTACCACAAACTGCCCCTGTTCCCACAACGCTATAACCTGCCGCTCTTCAGTTATCCGACCGCGCCCAACACCAGCATCATCTCCAGCCGCGGCTGCCCCTATTCCTGTTCCTACTGCGACCGTTCGGTATTCAGCCGCGGCTTCAGGTTCAACTCTCCGGAATATATCGTTGAACACGTGGCAATGCTTAACCGCGATTTCGGCATCCGGCACGTCTTTTTTTATGACGATCTGTTCACCTTTGACCGCAAAAGGGTGGCAGAGTTCTGCAGAATCAAGGAACGGATGGGCTTGAACGTTACCTATAATTGTATTGCCCGACTGGAACATGTGGACGCTGAACTGCTGACGCTGCTGAAAAAATCAGGTTGCTGGCAGGTAAATTTTGGTATCGAGTCCGGAGACCCGGAGATTTTAAAGCAGCATCGCAAGTTTTTCGGACTGGATGAGGTGGGGCGTAAGCTTCTTATGGTGAAAGAGGCCGGTATGAGGGTCAAGGGGCTCTTCATGGTCGGCCTGCCGGGCGAAAACGAGACCGCTATCCGGCGCACGATTGATTATGCGCTGTCATTGCCGCTGGATGAGGTCAATGTCACCAAGTTCACCCCGTTTCCCGGTGCGCCGGTCTACAGTACGATCAGAGACCATGGTGAGTTCAATGAGAATTGGGATTTAATGAACTGCCTGAACTTCGTCTTTATCCCCCACGGCATGACCAAACAGCAGCTGGAGGATCTCTACAACGAGTTCATTCACCGCTTCTACCACCGCCACCGCATCACCTGGGGGTATACTAAAATGCTCTGGAAATCGCCCCACAGTATCCTTTCATTCCTGCGGCATCTGCCGGAAATCCTGGCCTTTGAAATGAAACAGAAATGGTGACACGATGCATCGGCGCCACAATATTGTGATTTTAAGAGGACGTTGACTTGGAGCACCTCGGAAACCTTGCTCCGGCTGTTCAAAAAGGGAATTATTTTATTCCCATTTTACGATATATAATTGTTACGCAGCCGCCCGTAGTCCAATATCTTCCAGCAGATGAACAATCTTCGTCGCCCCGGCATCACCAAAAACCCCATCAAGACCTTCGTTATGGATGTCAGTAAAGGGGGGTTCATAAAGCAGGCCGGGGTCCATGGTACCGTTCTGGGTCAGATAGCTGACGATCTGATCGATAAACCTGATCTGAGTAGCCGAATAGGTCGTATTGTGCAGGAACTCACCGAAGGCCTCGCTGGCCGCCTCGCGATCAAGACCAACCAGTTTGCGGATAAATGCACCGAGGCTCTGCTGGTGGCCGAAGACCTTCTCGAAGCGTTCGCGGCTGCCTACCTCTTCCGCTGTGAATAGCAGTCGTTCCAGCTCTTCCAAATCCGTCCTGGTAATCTGCCGGTTCATGCGCAACTTGTTGATGGTGATGTGGTTTGAGTTGTCACGGATGAAGCGCTCAACCTTCAACCGGTACTGGCGCATCTCCTCGGCGCTGGCATAACCGGCGACAAATATTTCCGACTGCTCGCCAATTGTATCCTCGAAGTCAGTATAGACGATGACCGCCTCGTCCTTGTCCAGGAACTTGATCAGATCACGCAGGCGGAGTCGTACGTTCTCCAGTAGCGGCAGGGTGATACCGGACCACCAGCTATCGGTCTGCAGATCCAGGATCAGCTCCATCTGCTGTGCCACCATAGGGATAGTCCCTTTCCCTTCCAACCGGGCGGCAATCTCCATGACCTTGTCCCGGTTACGGGCAAAGGAGCCGGATTTTTCCAGCAGCGCCAGTTGCAGGTTCAGCAGCAGCAGGTCAAAGCGTTTAGCAGTCTCGTCCTCCTGTGGCAGTTCCGCCGGCAGTCCCGCCAGATGCAGTGTAACCTCAAGGGCATCCTCGGCATTTAGGTTGCCCCACTGACCTCGGACAGCGAACTTCTCCAGGTGCCGTCTATGGGGACGGACGATGAAGTTGTCCGGGTTCATCAGGGTCACCTCGCCGTGCAGGGTGTCCTCAATATTTCCGCGCAACCGCTGCAACCCATCGCCGGTCGGGATGTCCGGTTGTTGCAGCAGAAGCAGCAGGTTCAGCCGCTGTTTGAAGATCTTTTTGCCCAGCGATTCCTGGCTAGCGCCTTCGATCCCTTCCGGGTTTTCGGCAAAGAACTCGAAATTCTGGCAGTAGTCGAAGACGTAGAAGTTTTCCTTATCCAACCCCGGACCGAACAGATCCTTGCAGAGACGGGTGCCGCGTCCCATCATCTGGTGAAACTTGGTCTTGGAGCGGACGAGTTTGAAGAAGACCAGGTTGACAATCTCCGGCACATCGATGCCGGTATCCAGCATATCCACCGAGATAGCGATGATTGGGTCGCTCTCCTTCTGGGAGAAGTTGTCAATCAGGGTCTGGGCGTAGGTCTCGTAGTTGTCGATCACCCGGCAGAACTTGCCCTTCAGGTGCGGATAGCTCTTGTCGAAGCGCTCCTGGATGAAGAGGGCGTGGTTGTGGTTCTTGGCAAAGATGATCGTCTTCCCCAAGCGGTCGCCTCCTGCCACCTTAACGCCGTAGCGCATCAGGTGTTCCAGCACCTTGTCCACCGTGTCGATGTTGAATAGCCAGTTATTCAGCGCCGATGACTCAATCTTCTCCGGCATGCCGCCGTTTTCTTCGTCCCAGAACTTTTCCTCGTATTCGGCCTGTTCCTCAGGGGAGAGCTCGTTATATTTTACCCCTTCCCGCTGGAACTTGAGCGGTACCGAATGCGCCCTGGGCGGCACCAGAAAACCGTCGGCCACAGCCTTTTCCAGCTCGTAGTAAAATGTCGGGACACCCTTCTCCAGCTCGAAGAGCGAATAGGTGTTGCGATCAACCTCGGAGCGGGGCGTAGCGGTCAACCCCAGCAGGAGAGAATCAAAATACTCGAAGATGGCGCGGAACTTCTGGTAGACCGAGCGATGAGCTTCGTCAATCACTATCAGGTCGAAATGGCCGGGGCTAAAGCGCTTGTTGCCCCCCTTGGTACTTCGACTTCGCTCAGCATGTACCTCATCGATGCAATTCATCATGGTCGGATAGGTGGAGAGTACGATCCGGCTGCTTGTGTCATCCTTGACCTTGGCAATGTTCAGGGCGCTGGTATGGGGCAGATGTTCCTTGAACGCATCGCCGGCCTGTTTCAATAATGCATTTCGGTCAGCCAGGAACAGCACCCGCTTGATCCAGTTGCACTTCTGAAGCAGTTCAATCAGGGCAATGACGGTGCGGGTCTTGCCGGTGCCGGTGGCCATGACAAGCAGCGCCTTGCGCAGCTTGCGCCGTTGGAAGTCCTCAGCCGTGCGGCGGATGGCCTCGTGCTGGTAGTAGCGCTCCACGATGGCCTTGTTGATGGTGGCAGACGTGATTTCCTTGATGCTGCTGCGGCGATTGATGAGGAGTTGCAGTTCGTCCTTCTTGTAGAAGCCCTGCACACGGCGGGGCGGATAGTTCAGGTCATCCCAGAGCCAGGTTTCATAGCCGTTGGTGAAGAAGATAATCGGGCGCTGTCCCTTCATCTGTTCCAGGCAGTCGGCGTACAGTTTGGCCTGCTGCTGGCCGATACGCGAGTCCTTCCTGGTGCGCTTTGCCTCGACCACCGCCAGCGGCAGGCCGTCGTCGCCCCACAGCACATAATCGACAAAGCCCTCGCCTTTTTCGTTGGGCATCCCGGTCACTGGGTACTCCAGTACATCCAGCGCTTTCAGGTCCCATCCCGACTCCTTCAGCAGCAGGTCGATGAAGTAATCCCTGGTTTCCGCTTCGCTGTAGTCGTGGTCGTCGGGGGTCTGGTTGTTACGTTCCTTGTATTCCTGGATCTTGGCCTTGAGGACGGCGATCTCTTCGATCGTTCTGGCCAGCTCCGCATCCTTGGCCACAAGCCGAGCGTCCTTCTCCGTCTGCTCGGCCTGCAGTTTGGCCAGCTGTTCGGCGTTGCGGTCTGCAACGGCGCTGTCTTTCTGCGGTATCCGGGTGATGTCGAAGAGCGGTTTGCCAATAGTTGTCGTTGATGGGGAATAGCTGCGGGCCAGCCAGTAGAGGACGTGGAAGAGTTCTTTGAGGGTGTGGAGGGAATCGCTGCTGCTGATTGGTTTATCGCTATGGACGGCCAGGTTGCCAATTTTCTGGATGGTGAGGATCTTGGGGAAGAGGCAGGGTTCCAGGTTCTCCCGGAAGGTCGGTTCGTGGATCAGGGCGGCCAGGTTGTCGGCATAGGGTTGTTTGAGATAGGAGTCATTGGCATAGAGCCACTTCACTGCCCGTTCCAGCGAGCGCCGGGCATAGAAGCAACTGGTCCGCGGGGCGCTGTTGACGTTTTGCTCGGCTTCGCGGGCGGTTTCGTAGAGTTCGGGCCAATCGGTGCTTAGGAAGGTGAAATTGGACATTGCTACTCCGGTGTTGTGGTCGGGAGGTAATGATGCAGTTCCACAATCCTACGTACTGCCCAGCGGCGGAAGAGTATACCCGATAGCAACGCAGGATTCGAGCATCGATTTTCGAGTATCTTTTGAAAGACGATACTCCGTAGTAATTTGCCGGATCTCTTCTGTCCTGACAGCTTCCACCAACACAGAGCATTGTTGAAGATCCTTCTCCTTCTTAAATTCCTTATCTCGACCCGTCCTGCGCTGGGCAATTATGAGCTTGTGCAGCATGAGGGCTTCCGGTGAAGGAATGCGGATACTGAAATCTTCGATGACCACCGCAACCGGTCTGATAAAAAGCAGATCGATGAACGGCAGCGGCTGGGCAGAGACCTTCCAGGGAGGGATAACCACTGCTGGCGGTCCGGAACCGCCTTTACGATGGGTTATGAATTCAACCTCGAATGTTCCCTGGAGAAACGTCTCGATACCCGAATAGTCCTGAACAGCGGTGTAACCCAACCGTTCCAGTACCAGGGGAATAGTCTCGCCACCTGTTGCGGGGACCTTCACCGCATTATCAACAGCAAAGTCGATGTCATTTGTCGCCAGACCATAGGGAAGTGTGAAGTACTCGCTATAGACCAGCATGGGCCAGCTTCCTATGAGCAGACCATGGGAGAAAAAACCGGCCTTGTCCATTTCACGCAAGAGATCCGTGACTGGTTGCAGGAAAGGGCTCTTTTCGAAAACAATATTCAAGGCATTATCCAGTTGGGAGGATGGCATTCAGGGTTGCCACCCGTTTTTTATTAGCCTTCAAATCGGCTTGCAGCTTCTTTCGCCGTTCAAGTGCCGGTTTCAGTTCTTCTGCCTTCTCCGGAGCAAGGTGTTCGAACTTCACTTCTGCACCTTCCCGGTATCTCAGGCAAGGGTAGATGTATTCCTTGCCGTGGCTCTTCACTTTCCTTTGTCCGAGAGACCCTTTCGGCAGCTTGTCGAGTTCGCTGTTTATCCTCTCGATGACGAGGGCGCAGCGGTCTCGCTCTGATTGCAGCATCCTGAAAACGCTCTCGTCTTTAACTTTTCCGCTCATGACCAACACCTCTTTTGTACCAACATCATACCATTAATTGTGTTATGTGGTACAAATATTTTGTACCAACATAATACCTTATGTAGGAGTTATGTGGTACAAATTGCCGAAGTTCTCCTCCTCCTTGCCAGTGCGGGCGATTGCAAGAGCATCCCCCATATGGCTTCATGAAGTTGGCTGCCGATCTTCTGGATGGCGAGGATCTTGGGGAAGAGGCAGGGTTTCCTTCGACTCCGCTCAGGGACCGGTGGCTGAGCGAAGTCGAAGCCCAGGGCGGCCAGATTGTCGGAGTAGGGTTGCTTGAGGTAGGAGTCATTGACATAGAGCCACTTCACCGCCCGTTCCAGCGAGCGCCGGGCGTAGAAGCAACTGGTCCGTGGGGCGCCGTTGGCGTTTTGCTCTGCTTCGCAAGCGGTTTCGTAGAGTTCGGGCCAGTCGGTTTTTAGGAAGGTGAAGTTGGACATTGTACTCCTTCAGTCCACTTCGAAATCATGGTGCACAACAGAATCCAAAATTTCTAAGACTCTAAATCCATCTTTAAAAAAAATGATCGTGTCTTCGATGCCCATATCTGGATTACCACCATGAGCGAAATCGTTTCGGGCCTTGACAAGACTAGTTAATGCTCCTCTAAGTCTTGGCTTGTCATCAAGTGCCATCAACTCATCAAATTTTGCACGCCATCTGTCGTCAAACTCTGAAAGCATATTCTCAATCATTCCCAAGTTTGGATTGCATGATGAATCTCGAATCTTTCGTTTAATAAAGTTTTTAACTTGAATGTGGCTATCTTGATCGATTTTATCAGCGATGATTTGTTTAAATGCAGTTTCGATGCTACCTGAAGCCCGTATCACAGCGTATTTTTTGATATAAGGCGTAGGCTTAGCTCCATCACCAATACCAATGAGTAAAGCTGAAATGCTTTCAAGCTCTGCAAGGCAGTCATCCAGTAATTTCCTTACTGCAGTGTTTGTCATTGAATTAGTTCTCCAAACAAAGCACTATACATTTCAGACACACGTTTTCTAATATTTGGAACTCTCATTGTTTCTTGTGATAAAAGCTTTTGAAAAGTCGAGTCTTTTAATTTCCCGAGTCTCCGCCCTTCAAGCCCATCCTTCAATTGATTAATACCACCCTTTCTTTGAGCGATATCAATTGCAATTAAGACTGAATCAAAAACTGTCGGACTGAACTTTGCTACAAGCTTACTTTCTTCACTGGGCGATATATTGTGAAATGCACCAACGCCAAAATGCTCATAAGCATAATCAATGCTGTTTAAAAAGCGTTCCCTAAGCGCCTGAATAAATACAATTTTGTTTTTTGAATCCATATACTGATTTAAATATTTCTTTAATGATATTTGAGCAGGTGCTACTTCCGATGAAATTATACTTTCATCGGAAAGTGCAAAAAATCTAAGTATATACTCTAGATCACGCATTCTTTCATCTTGTTGGTCATTACCCCAAAGCAAACGCCATTTTTTGTTTGCATTGAGTTCAAAGAGTAATGAGTTGATGGGGCCTTGGTAAATACAATTTCTAATTTCCTGTGGCAAAAGAGTTCTTCCACTAGAATTTATTCTTTCAAAAACCTGAAATAGGCTGGTATCGCCATCTACAGGATGCTGTTGCATAAAGATGATTGCATGTATCGTTGTATTTTTAATTTTTCTCTGCTCATCTTCTTCTAGTTCAACAAAAGCTTTCCCACGCCATCTGGAATGTATTTTTTCAGTTCTAGACAATTTAAAGACTGATTTGTCTTTAGAGAAAACACCTTTTACAAAGTCCCTGACGGTCATTAATCGCTGATACCCATCAATAATCAATAGCTTTTCAGATGGTGTCTTAGCCAAGAAAATGCTCGGAACCGGCAATCCGAGTAGAATGGAATCAATAAATCTCGACGCTTCTGATTTATCCCAAACATAGTTACGCTGTAGCTCTGGCTTAACCAGCTCATTTTCGTCATATCTGGAAATGAGCTCACGGAAACTAAGATCTGCACCCCAAGATGATATTTTAAATAGATCATCGTCACTGTAAAAATCATCCAACTCTTCTTTAGGTACATCAACATTATCAGTTAGTTGATCTATCTCACTCATAAATTAACTCCTTAAATTCATAAATTACTAAAGTTTACCAATGTCGATCTTATACCCTTGTGCCGCCATTTCTTTCGCAAGTAGCACGGCACCATCAGTGACAGAATCTTTGAATGGTATGTATATCAAACCCTGAATATCCGATGGGCGCTCCATGTTCTCTTGATGTTTAAGCAAAATAGCGACGTTTCTTCTACCAAGTTTCGAGAGCATCATCCCAAGCTCAAGAACTACGTTCTGACGCGCTCTATGTGCCTTCTCATCTTCATGTCCTGCCCGATGACCTATATCGTCAGGAGTTGCTAAGACAACGGCAAAGTTGGCTTCATTTGTGTGTTTCTCTAATTTCTCAATGATTGTCTGACCCTCGCTTGGCAACTGATCAAGGATGAGCGGTTCAAGATCCCAACGGCGTAGCATTGCCTCAAGCTGTGCCCGTGAATCAGGGTCGTGGCCATACACGACGAATACTTTTTTCCTTACCGCTACAGTGGCCGCAACTGTAGTGCCAACACAATTTGGATTCGCAAGCCCAAGCAAAGCTTTTACTTGCTCAATATGCTGCCCTTGGGGAGTTACCGTACCTTTGTCGAAAACGTTAACCTTAGAACCATTCCCGAAAGAAAACTGGACACCGTAAGGAATTGCTTTTTCTTCGTCCAGGACAAAGCCGTTATCCTGGAGTATCCCCAATACTTTCTCTTTCTTCACGTCATCTCCTCCTAAATTCCGATAACAGTATTATTGAGCCACGTCGGCACTTGTTGGCAATACAGAGACGGCACTCATTTCTATAACTTCCCCATAAAGGCCCGTTGCTGGATCGCATTAAAGAGGACGAGGGTGTGGGCCTGGTACTTGTCGGTACTCGTTGTTAGCGTTGTGAGCGAATTGTAAACTTTTAAAAATTGATGCTGCATGGTTATAGGCGGCAAGGTCATCTGAATCTCTTTCAGTTTTTCACCAGTCAAATGAGCGATAGTCGCAGAAGTGACGTGATCCTTGAAGCCGCCATTCTTTGACATAAACCACAGCCAAAACATGACATATTCAGGGAGGGCTAAAGTCTGATTTGGTCGTGCCCTGTGAATTGCCTTCTGGAAATAACAGTCTGTTAATTGATTGCGCCAAATTGCAGCCCTGCCAACTTCTCCACCCTCGCAAATCAATACATCACCATCTTTGAGGGAAAACGTCTTTCGATCCTTTTCGTTGAAATCCATCTGCTCAAGATCAGAAGATTCAATCCGATCCCATTGAACATTGGAATTGCGAAGATATGGTCGAAGATATTCTCCTGTCTGTTGGTTTGCGTCGAGCATTTTCCCTAAACGTGTTTCGCAGACTACTGCGAACGCCCGAGTTTCCCACCCTTTCGGATTCGTCACCGGATCGCCAAACATATCCAGAAACACCGAGCGCAGCAGTTCCTCAGTGAGTCGAACCGCCTCCTGTCGCTTGCGCCGGATAGAATCGGCCTTGTCGAGGATGGCGGCGATGCGTATTTGTTCGGGGAGTGGGGGGAGAGGGATTGACAGGTCCTCGATAGTTGAGCGAGAAATCTGTTTGAATGTCGAGCCAGTGCCCTGACTGAAAAGAAAGTCCTTTTGAGATGCCAACCAATGCCAAAGATAATGTCGATCAAGCTTATCAGCTCTGGGCCGGAGGCCAGCAACACCACGACCGAGACAATATGCTTTATCAGACCAATTCAAATCGCCAATTGTTGCACGAATGCACAAAATGATATCGTCTACTTCACTGACCTTTGAAGGTTCTCTGGTAAACTTCTTTGGTTTTGGAGATAGTGTGCCAAAATCACCGGCACCTGCTATCAAAGGAAACCCTTCTCCAATATCATTGTACGACGATCCATCCGGGGCTTGCCCCATTGAAATCTGACAAACATCTTTGAGGGAAGCGGTCTTCATCCCACCATCCCCTTCAACTCCGCCAACTCCCCGGTAATCTCCTTTTCCAACTCCTCCAACCGGGCAATGATAACCTGCGGCGACTCGTAGGCCACCTCCTCATGCTCAACCTTCTTGTAACGGTTGATGGAGAGGTCGTACTTGTTGTCGCGGATCTCCTGCACCGGGACGAGGAAGGATTTGGCGGTACGTCCCGCTTCGACTCCGCTCAGCGTACCACCTTCGACCTGACCGGTAGTAGAGAGAAGCCCGGTGGCTGAGCGGAGCCGAAGCCACGAAGCCAACACATCGGGAATATCGTTCTGCTCAACCGGATTGCGCTTGTCATCCAGCGAGAAACCATCGGTCTGCATGTCGTAGAACCAGACATGATCCGTGCCGCCGGAATTGGTCTTGGTGAAGATCAGTATCCCGGTGGAGACGCCCGCATAGGGACGGAACACGCCCGAGGGCATGGAGATCATCGCCTCCAGCTTGTGGCCGTCCACCAGGATTTTGCGCAGGTCCAGATGCGCCTTGCTGGAGCCGAACAGCACTCCGTCCGGTACGATCACCGCGCAGCGCCCGCCCGGCTTCAACAGCCGCAGCATCAGGGCGATAAACAGCAGCTCGGTCTTCTTGGTCTT
>JAQUCU010000161.1 GCA_028686055.1 Desulfuromonadaceae bacterium | reverse complement strand
CAAGCAGCTTCCGTCCAGTTCGTCTGTAACGGCAGCGCCCCGATCGCCGCATTCGCCTTTTCAACCGATAACGGACTGTACAGTACCGGTCCCGGAGCATACCGGATGCGCCATGCTACCGATACCACCGCATATCTCCCTTATGCCCTTTCGCTCAGTCCGGCTACCGGCACAGTCTCAAAAGGGGTCAATCAGAACCTGACCATCACCGGTACCGTGAGCGCACCGGATTACCAGCCAGCCCTGGCAGGGAACTATGCCGATACCGTTGTTATCAACCTCAATCCCTGACAGAGATTGAAGTTGCAAAGCTCTTGATAAGTTTTTAGTATGCCGCAGCTTACCGCTAAGACACCACTCGCCACAACTCTATGGCATACAGGCTCCGGGAATTATTTATGAAAAATATATCACGCAATCTTAACCAGACTGTTAAAACGTTCGGCTTGACCTTTGTTCTTCTTCTCTGCTGCACCTGCTATTCACCACGAGCCGCCTGCGCCGGTGAATGGCGGGTTTCTCCCATCAGGCTGGAGCTTGGCAGTGCCGCCAGAAGCGGCGTGATCAGCGTGATAAACGAAGGCACCGGAAGATTCCAGGTGCAGATGAAGGCCTTCCGGTGGGAACAGGACGCGGACGGCAAGGACCAGTACACCGAGAGCAATGATCTCATCTTTTTCCCGAAGATCATGATCTTCAATAAAACTGAGGAGAGGATTCTGCGGGCAGGGATAAAAATACCGGCAGGGGCGAAGGAAAAGACCTACCGGCTCTTTGTTGAAGAGATCCCGGAACCGAAAAAGGCTGAGGGTGCCAATATCGCTGTTGCCATCAGATTCGGCGTCCCTATCTTTGTCAAGCCGATGAAGGAAGAGTTTAAAGGGGAAATTACCAAGTTGGAGCTGATTAAAGATGAATGCCGGGTGACGGTTAAAAACAGCGGCAATGTCCACTTTGTCATAAACTCGATAGATATCAAGGGTAAAAACCTCAAGGGCGAGGAGACCTTTGCCAAAAAACTTGGTGGATGGTATCTCCTGAACGGCGCATCGAGGGTGTATTCGGCCGCGATTCCCAAAGAAGTCTGCACGGGAACAGCCAAGCTTGATGTCGAGGTGAAAACCGACCATTTCACGCTTCATGGCAAACTTGATGTTGATAAATCAATGTGTCAATAGTAGACATACTCTGATCAATTCTTTGTTTCTGATTACCATTCTCAGTATCTGTTTTTTTGCTGCGTTTCCTGTTGCATCCTACGCCTTACAGCCGATCATCGTCAGCATCAATCTGAATCAGGTCGCAAAAGGGGTCTATTTTGTCAATCTTGCCGATGATGGCGATGTCCTCGTCAAGACCGAAGACCTCACATCAATGGGAATAAGCGGACCTTTCCCTAATCCTGTTGAAATTGCGAACGAGTCGTACCTCTCTCTCAAATCATTTGCCGGCGTCACCTTTGTATTCAATGAAAACAAACTTACCCTGGATATTACCGCTGCACCAACTCTGCTGCCGAAAAAGGTGGTGGATTTTGCTCCCCAACAACCGCTAAAGGTTTATTACCCCAGGGATACTTCCGCTTTTCTCAACTACCGGCTGGATTACTCTACGGGCGATTTCTCCCGTTTCCAGAACCTGGGCGTCGCCAATGAGCTGGGGATACGGAGCGGAGATCTTCTCCTGCTGTCAGATTCCTTGTACACTAAAACCGATACCGACAGCAGGTTTGTGCGGCTGTCGAGCAGTCTGATTTACGACCGGCGGCAGGAGATGCAGAGAATCATCGGCGGGGATTTTAGCGCATCGTCGGGAGACCTCGGCACCGGAGTCCTCCTCGGAGGCCTCAGCTTCTCCAGACTTTACCGGATAAACCCCTACTTTATCAACCGTCCCACTGCCGGCCTTTCAGGGTTTGTTTCTCTGCCGTCAACCATGGAGGTCTACCTGAACGGCACTCGCATCCGTACAGACAGCCTGTCACCCGGAGAATTCGAACTGCAGAATATCACCGGCTATGGCGGAGCAAGCCAGGTAGATGTGGTGATACGAGACTCGTTCGGCAGGGAACAGCGGATACAGTACCCCTTTTATTTCAGCGATATCCTTCTGAAAAAGGGGCTGCACGAGTATAGTTACAATGTCGGTGCCTTAAGGCGGGAATACGGCACCAAAAGCAATCACTATGGAACGGCGGCATTTTCCGGCTTTCACAACTACGGCTTGTCCGACTACCTGACTCTCGGGTTCCGGGGGGAGTGGTCCGGTTCCACTTTCAATCTGGGCCCCCAGGCTTCATTTCTTACTCCGCGTGCCGGAACGTTCACCATGTCCCTCTCGGGAAGCCATGCCGGCACAGGGAAGGCAGGAGGCGCCGGTTTGTTTGGCTACAACTACCAGGGAGATAAGATTAATACGAGACTCTTCCTGAAAGGGTTCAGCAAAAATTATGCAACCATCGACACTGATGCATCAGCGTTAAAAACCCAGTACATGGCGGATATAGGGGCAGGTTACGGTAATCGCGGGTTTGGTACTCTGAACCTTGACTTCGCAGCTGCCAGGATTTACCAGGGGGACAGCACACGGGCCGTAACAGCTTCCTATTCTCGAAGCCTGACCGCCAACGCCAACATAAACATTTCATATAAAAGGGTGATGTCGCCTGTGGCTGACAACCAATTTTTTATCGGCCTCAATTACTACCCCGGCAGACAGATCAATCTGGCTGCCAACTTCCAGCGTGCCAATGATACAAATACCGAAACACTGAACGTGCAAAAAAACCAGCCTCTTGGCGAAGGGGTCGGTTTTCAGACAACTCTGGAGAGGGACGACTCCAGCAGATTAGCGGTGAACAGGTTTAGCCCATCCATTCAATATAATGGGCCACATGGCGTTTATGCAGCCGACTACTCCTGGGCCAGCACTAATGGGAACCCTTCCGAATCGGCCCGTTTGGCGGTTTCCGGGGCTCTTGCCTACGCCGGCAGGACAATTGGGCTGACCAGGCCGGTTACCGACAGCTTTGCTCTTGTTAAGGTGGGCGAAGTTGAAGGGGTTGCGGTGAACCTGAACAACCAGGAGGTGGCCCGGACTAATGCGGCAGGCAAGGCATTCGTAACGGGTCTCGGAGCATTCAATTACAATCAGATATCGGTAAACGACAAGGATATTCCCATGGACTATCTACTCTCTGCAAAGATGAAGCAGGTTTCACCACCCTACCGGAGCGGTTCCTGCGTGATTTTCGACGCATCTAAGCTGCAGGCCTTCACCGGCGTACTTGTCGCAAAAATCGGCACGGAGTCGAAGCCGCTCGAATACGGTGAAATAACCGTGACCATCGACGGCAAACCAGTTGTTTTCCAGTCAGGTTCAGGCGGTGAATTTTATCTGGACAATTACTCGGTGAGTCGCGATGCGGCTTCCGATCTTCAGGAACAGGGCTGCTCGGCGCTGGACAAGGCGGCTGTTGCCTCCATTAAGTCTGGCAGATACCTGGCTTCTGTTAACTACGAGGGCAAAAAGTGTAGTTTTAATTTTGAAATACCCAGAAGCACTGATCCCATAATCGATCTGGGGAAAATCTCCTGTGAGAGTACCCCAGGCGGTGGATTACCGCCACCGACAGCACCTCCGTCACCAAAAACTGAAAAATCGCTCTCCGCTCCCGTATCTGCGCCAGTATCCGAAAAAGTCGCAGCAGCTCCGGAACTACGGCAGGCGGGGCAGCCGCTTTCCCAGAAAAACACTGGTGAAGTGGCGCAAGGCAGGACTGTAGTGCCACCACTGCCAACAGATGCATATATATCAGTGCCTGCGGAGATAGTGCTGCATTTCCGCTTCGGCTCCGACAAGTTCAGCTCAGATGATAACGTGGCAGAGATTTTGAAAGTAGCCCGGTTACTAAAAACTGCTGCCGGGTTGTCTGTCTCTCTGGAGGGTTATACTGACCAAATTGGCTCTGTCGGGTATAATATGCAGCTTGGTAAAAAGAGGGCGTTCAGGGTGAAGAGGGAACTCCTTAAAGATGGAGTTGACAGTAAAAAGATAACTGCGGTAACCAGTTTCGGTAAAAAACAGTTGAAATGCCGCAGTCTACGCGAGCAATGCCGCAAACAAAACCGTCGCGTTGTCATATATCTGAACCGTAACTGAGGAAGTAGTTGATTGTTTTTTACAAAGTTGTATGGTTAGGAGCAGAACCATAAAGTGGATTAGGGGGGAATGAAGACATGGTGAAGTTGGCGTTATTATTATGCACTCTACTCTTTTCCACCGAATGCTACGCATTCAACTGTTCAATAGCGACTACCCCAATCAACTTCGGCAATTACGATGTTTTTTCAAATCAGGCTCTGGATTCAAGCGGGACCATAACTGTGGATTGTAACAATCCCGATCAGAAGCCAATCAAAATAGATATCTCTATAAACAGCGGCAGTTCGGGAAAATTTAATCCAAGGCAGATGCAAGGGGCTAATGGGACTGACAGGCTCAATTACTACGTTTTTACCGATCCATCGGGGGCTGCCATCTGGGGAGATGGGACGGGCGGTTCTTCAATTGTATCCACCATAGTCACTAAAAACAGTATCTTAAACTCTAACGTTTATGCCAGAATTCCTGCCGGGCAAAACGTGAGTGTGGGGACCTACACCGATTTACTGACGGCAACGGTCAGCTGGTAGACGTCTAAGAAGCGGGTTGGCAAAAAATGTGCTGAGGTGGCAATAAACAGCCTATGGAAGTGTCGGCTGGCAGGAAGGGCGCGCAGTACCCTAAATGAGCACGGCGCTGACTTGAAATGGCCAGGGGTATGAGCCTGGTTTGGCATCATCTGACAGCATGATGCGGTAGCTCACATCCATGGTTCTCGGCATCTGTGTATAGGACATGAGAACCCAGCCGGTGCCGCCGTTAAGCTGAACTTCGCTGCCCAGCCCGCTGACATAGACGTCGCGGAACGGGCCCCCCTGGTTCTCGATGCTGAGCAGGTAGCCGGAGGGGTTGTTGCTTCTGACTTCGATGCGGCTGCCGTTCGGTATTTCGACGTACCCCTGGGCGATATCCTTGCCGGTGATTTCCATTTGTTGTTGCTGATAAAGCACCTTGGCAATGGCTATAGGCCTGACGGTGGCTGAAACGTGTACGGTGGCGGATGAAGTGTTACCGGAGGAGCCTGCCTCGGCCTCCCTGTCCAGTGACGATATCGACACGACCGCGCTCAGTGCGGCGGCGACGAGCATCTGCTGCAGGTGAATGCCGTGCTCTACCTGATGCTGCTGGACATAGCCCTTCTCCACCAGGATCTCGCCGAGCTTCTTGTTCGAATTCTTCTGGTGCTCTATGGATTCGTTCAGCTGCTCTCGGCTGATGTGCCCACCCGCAACAAGGATGTCACCGATCCTGATGGCCACCGGAGTTGGAGTGGACTGTTTCTCCTTTTGTTGTTGCATCTGTGACTGCAGGGTGTCTTCGAGAACCGAATTATCCAACGCGCCGAGCCGCACCAACACTCCGCCGATCTGCTCGCCGGTCTGCTGCTGTACTTCAAGCCCCTGTTTAAGTTGTTCCCGGGTAATTTTGCCGCATTCGAGAAGCAGGCGACCGAGCGGTTGCCGTACGCCAGAGGCCAGTTTGATGGCATCAGGCATGAGGGTGGTTCTTGCGGCGGTCACTCCGCACGTCAGCCGATCCCCTTTTTGCGCCAGGATCTCACGCATCAGGCTCCAGGCAACGTCCCTGTCGGTCAACGCACGTTCGAACTTCTGTTCGCTTATGCCGTCTCTCCCGACCAGAATGTGGCTGAGCAGCTTTTTGAGCTTTTCATCCATGTGGTTACCGTAGTGTGTCGCCATGCGTTTCACATCCTTCCTGTTACGATACGATAATAACACAGGTTACAGCTTTATCACGTAATTTCAATGTTTTCGCAACAAAATTCAGGTTTTTCCTGAAAAACAAATGGTACTGGTTGGTTGCCGCACTCTTGCCGGGCGGCTCAGCCGGCGTTTAGGCCGGCATCCCGCGCTCTTTTAACGGATGTTTTCTGTCAATGGCATAACTGCTGAAAACTTTTCTAAATCACTTGACAGGGGTGCCGGCCTGCACTATTATACAAATCCCCTACGGGCCTATAGCTCAGTTGGCTAGAGCCACCGGCTCATAACCGGTTGGTCCCAGGTTCGAGTCCTGGTGGGCCCACCATTTCATACAGCAACAGCAAGGGGAAGAAGCCGGATGCCGGCCAGATATTTGGGAACGCCCAGTTACCATACCTCAACACGAGAGTGCACACCGAAAGGTTGCACTCTTTTTAATTGTAGCCGATGAAAATTCCTAAAACAGCAGACATAGTTGGAATCATTAATAAAATAGCTCCTGTTG
>JAQUCU010000160.1 GCA_028686055.1 Desulfuromonadaceae bacterium | reverse complement strand
AAATAGAACAAGCTCAAACAAAACTCTATACTGACATCTTGAGCGACAGGATAAAAGAGCTAACTGCTAAGCTCTCTCGCTATGAAAATGCCGGTAAGCAGGAAGTGCAAACAAGTTTCCTGGAAGGAAGCTACCAGAGCGAAATCGAGCTCACCAGCCGCGAACAGGAACAGAAAATCTCGGAATTGAAGTTTCAAATCTCCCAGATTGATCACGAAATCCATCAGCTTGGTAAGCACAATCTGCCCTTCATCTGGAAAATCGACTTCCCCGAAATCTTCATGGAAAGAGGGGGATTTGACATCGTTATCGGAAATCCTCCTTATTTGAAAAGTGGGAAAATCCGAGACCCTTTGGATAAAATGAATCCAGCCAAATATAAGAGATTGTTACAAGAGATGACTGAATCAGATTTCCCAGAAGTGCTAAAAACAGAAAATATTAATAGGAGAAGTGATCTATATACCTTTTTTTATGTTCGTGGAATGCGGATAGCCAACTATAATGGGCATGTCGTTTTTATCTGTTCAAATTCTTGGCTTGATGTTGATTATGGATATTGGTTGCAAAGCTTTGTAGTATCTCAACGTCGTCTCCATTATGTCTTTAACAACCAAGTTCAAAGATCGTTCAAGAGAGCAGATGTAAATACGATCATAAGCGTTATTGGCCCTTCTACACCGAAGAAGATGGACAACACCATAATCAGATTTGTTTCGTTTAAGTTACCAATGGAAGAGTGTGTTTTTACGGAAAATCTTGTTTTAATCGAAGAAGCCAAAGACGCCTTAGAGTATAATGACATCAGAATTAACCCCATATCTATTCGACAGATTATAGCAAATGACGATTATTATAGAGAAGAACAGCACCAAGCTTCTCTTTCTAATAGTTTCTATGGGACAAAATTGGGAAGTCTATACTTAACAGCTCCTAATCTTTATTGGGAGATTGTTAAACGCAACAAGAGCATACTTCATCCGTTGCTGGAGTTCTTTGACTACAAAAGAGGTCTGACCACTAATTGCGTTCGCTTCTTCTATGTTAATAAAGACAATAACGAATTCCAAATTGAAGATGAGTACCTTGAGCCGATTATTACGACAAGCCAGAACATTAAAGGACTGGTGTTCAATAATGACAAGTATCTCTTTCATTGCCACAAGCATAAATCGCAGCTGTTATCAACCAATGCAATTCAATATATTGAGAGTTGGGAGAAATCCAACAAAATGAATCAAAGCCTAGATGCTAAAATGGAACTATGGTATTCAGCAACCCATCAAAAGGCTTCTTTTCTGTTGTTTAGGTTTTGGGATAAACGCTTTTTTACTCCCGCTCCCACTACTGCTATGATAGCTAGCGACAACTTCTTCATAGGATACAACTTAAAACATGATTTACCTGCGATTTTAGCTCTGTTAAACAGCACGTTTTATTTTTGGCAAATCGAAATAATGGGAAGAAAGAATCAGGGACAGGGCGTATTAAACACATATAGACCTGATTATGAGTTTATTAAATTACCTGACTTATCTAAATTTGACGTAGAGCATTTAAAATCTGCGTATCTACCCTTATGCTCCAGAGATGTTCTTGATTTCAAGTCTGAACTAAAACAACCTGATAAAATGATTCTTGATAATCTCGTGTTCGACGCATTAAACCTTACCCAAAGTGAAAGAAATGAGCTTATAGATTCATACATAGGCTTAGTTAGCATGAGATTAACCAAGGCAAGCAGCCTTGAAAGGTAACAGATATGTTTATTGTTACACCTACCTATTCCGACGATTTTCAGATTGAGATTAAACCCGGTTCATATTCAAATACGGATCCTCTCCGGATAGAGAAGTTTTAGAGGAAACTAATACATTCAAAAATGGAAGCTAACACTACAAGAGAGCGTAATTGACATGCAAGTTAAAAAGTCATTAGTTAGACTTCTTCTTGAAGTAAAAAAGATAAAGACAACAAATAAAAGAGGTAAAAATGAAACTGCTTGCCCTGCGTTATTTTATCATTCGTAACCCGGACTCAATACTGTCATCAAGTGAAATCTCTCCGCTTGACGCTATCTTAGAGGTATTTCATGATAGAACAACTATAACATACTATAACAAAACATATTATGCCATTGTGACCAGTAAAAAAGAAGACAAGATTTGGATCGGTTTCCTATTGAGGAGTACACAAACTGACGTTATCTTTCCAGAAAAAAATGAGTTTGAAAAGCAGACGATTCCCAACTGGGAAGAGAGTTTTTTAGCTATAGATACGGTCAATCAATCTATCTTGGTCCAGAATATTGCAAGTTCGTTTACTCCTGATTTAGTTAAAAACGTTATCAATAAGCTACTAGAAACAAAGGCTAGAGCTTACGATATATCTGCTAAGGTAGAGCTTATTTGTAACAACGAATCATTCTGGACTACATTTAATAAGGCCACAAAACGTTACAAGATTGCGTTTACTCTCAATGCACCTAATCTATTTGGCGCAAGGAAAGCAACAAACGATTATCTGAAAGAGGTAAAAGCAATCACAAACATGGATACACTACAAAGCGCGATCGAAAACCAAGAAGGCAAACTATCTGTATCTAAAGAACTCTTGGAGGACATAGTTAAATATGCAGATGATGGAGGTGGAAATTGGAGCCAAACCACAGAAGAAAATGGTAAAAAGAAAACTACAACGAGTAACCAAGCAGCTGTTAAAGAAAACGCTGACATTGACATCGATACTCCAAAGCAACTTAAGGAACAGCATAAATATGTGCTCACCATTGTAAAAGGGATTTTCACGAAATTTGCAGTCAAGGATGAGTAAGCATATGGCACAAATATTCGGAATTGTTTCCCTTGCAGTGTTGTTGAGTGTTGGATTAAACTTGATAGTACCTCTTGAATATGCTACCGATATTATTGATACAGTTGCTTTGAATTTTCTTTCCGTTTTAGTTGGCTTAGCCATTGCTTTGCATGGAATGCTATCAGCATGTATCATTTCGCGCTCAATGAACCTGCCCGAAGGGGATAATGGCGACAAACTCAAGTCATTAATGAAAGGTGTTATGGAGGAGATTAAGGATAACGCACTGTTATCGTTGTTTTCCTACTTTGCAGTGCTTATATCTCTTTACATCAAGGGAATCAACCAGCCACTCTTAACATTTCTTTGCTTGAGTACTGAAGCTCTATCAATAGGGATGAACATTTCAGCACTGGCATTGATTTTTTTAACCAGTTATGCTATTTATGACATAGCAATTAGCATAATGAAACTTCAGCTAAGCGAAGATAAAAAATGACCCCAATAGTGTCAAATCAGGACAAGAACATTGATAGACTTATGAGATGAATAATATTCCGAACAAGTACCATGCTCTATGAACATATTAAATTACATAGGAGTAACAACATGAAATTTACATATTATGATTTGGGGAATTGCAAAGCAGGACAAATAGTTGAAGTTACATTATCCGGTAGCGCTGCTAATGTGCAGCTAGTGGATAGTAATAATTTTGTGAATTATAAGAATGGACGCAATTATCGGTATGCCGGCGGCTTAGCTACTAAATCGCCCGTCCGGCTAGCAATTCCAAACAGTGGTCATTGGTATATTGTGATTGATATGCGAGGCTTAACAGGAACAGTTAACTTTTCATGTAAGATTTTGCCAGGGCCACTTCCTGTCATCAAGCAAGCACCTTTATCTTCGATACCATCTCTAATCTCGGGAAATCCATATGCCAATAGTGACGATTTTAATCCTGAATATGATGTGTTTATATCACATGCTTCGGAGGATAAAGATGATGTAGTAAGGCCACTTGCTGTTCAATTATCAGAAAAAGGCTTAAAAGTGTGGTATGATGAATTTGAAATGAGAATTGGAGATAGTCTCAGAAGAAAAATTGATTCTGGTTTGCGAAACAGTAGGTTCGGGATTGTTGTTTTATCTAAGAGTTTTTTTAAAAAGGGCTGGACGAATTATGAGCTTGATGGAATAGTAAGTAAAGCTAATTCAGGTGAGCAGATACTACTTCCAATTTGGCATAATATAACTAAGCAGGATGTACTGAATTATAGCCCCTCTATTGCAGATAGGCTTGCAAGAAATACAACTGCATATACTATTGAAGAGATTGCTTCTGAAATAGCAGATCTGATTAAATCTAAGTAAAATGGAGGAAGTATGTCTGAGAATGATATTGTTTATGGGCAAGCAGTCCGTCATGACAGGGAAATAAATAGAGAAGATAACCTCCATTACCATAATGACATTACAAAATCTATGGTTTCCGAATTTCGCAATATTCTAGATAGTAAAGGAGATGAAACATCCATCCATAACTATTTAGCAAATAATCTAGGACTAGTCTATGGTGCCTTGTATCGTTCAGGTAAAGGACATCATGGCTTGCAAATAATTTCAAAACAAGCACTAATTCAGAAATCACATATGGGTAAGGGTATGATACCTGATTTTATAGTTGGAGGTGATAGTTCAGAAGGCTGGGGTTGGTTTATTATTGAATTGAAGGCCTATTCAGAAAACCTGTTTGTTGAAAAGAAAAGCGAAATATCTTTTTCGGGAAATGCTAATCGTGGTTTATGCCAACTTCTTGAATATGTAGACAAAGGCTCTGAAATTCAAGGATTTATACGTGATACATTGAAGTTAGAAAACTTTAGAGAACCTCAAGGGATTCTTGTGATCGGAGGGAGCAAGGAGCTTGAGAACAATGAAAGAAGGAAAGCCCTTAGAAGAATTGTCAATAATATAACAAATAAGATACGCATAATTAACTATGACAGCCTCTTTAATGCAGTTGATGGTGCTGCTAATTTCTTTGATAAATAGCCGTTTTACGTGAAGCCAATGCCATTGCCTTAGTTTTAACCCAAAAACGACCTAGGTGGATTTATAACGATCTGCCAGGATACAAGATTGAGGATACGCTTAGCGAGTATGGCTGGAAAAGGAAAGGTCGTTTTTAGGTCAAAACCACCCGCGGGACTGCTTTGACTTACAATTTTAATCTGGCATATATGCTCCAGATTTTCTTTTGTCTTTTTCACATCCAACCGAACTACAAGCAATTCACCACCCGAAATTGTGAGTTTAAACAGGGGGACTTAGGAAGTCGAGGTGCCACGGAGAACGCTTCCATATTGGTTTTCATTGACAATAACAAGCTGTTCAAAATGCTGGAAAGATAGAAGATATGTTCAAGTGAGAAGGATATGAGCAATAGCAAACGATACGAGTTCAAACCTGATTATGCGGTGCTTCCGGGAGATTCTTTGCGAGAAGCTGTAGAATACCTGGGAATGAGCCAGGTAGAATTTGCCCAAAGAATGGGGATTACCGAGCAAAGCTTGTTTCGCATACTGAATGGGGAGCAAAAGATAGATGGCGAGACGGCCTCGAATCTGGAGCTGGTTACAGGCACTGCCAGCGAGTTCTGGATAAATCTGGAAGTTCAGTATCAGAAGCAATTGCAGATTAAGAAGCAGCATTAGGCTCAGAAAAGCAATCTATAGTTTGGCAAGCCAGGGTAGAGATAGCCATGGCAAAAAGAAGATAGCTACAAAACATTTGTGTTGCACATATTGGCACTTGGTGCAAGACAAAGACAAGAATGAATATTCTATGCAACACAAATCCTGCCGAAGGAGCAAAAGACATGGATAAGCACAAAGAGATCAAGCTTGACTTTTCATCCGTTTCCCAGTGGAAGATGGATGTATATCAGACGATTGCCGATCTCACGATATACAGGCTAAGACATGATATCACACAGACAGAGCTGGCTGGCCGGATGGGGGTTTCTCAATCCGTAGTAGCCCGTTTTGAGCGGGCCGGACGCATGCCCACGTTCGAATTTATCTATAAGATTGCTAAAGGGCTGGGTGTGGATCTGAAGCCCTTGAGATTTGAGCCGGTGAATCAAATTTCTGATTGTGAAGAAGATGTGCTGAATTTTCCTGATGCGGTATTTGCCAAATGGGAGCAGAATGTGTATCAGATAGTTTCTGATCTTACGGTTTACCGGCTAAAGCAAAGGATCAGCCAGGCAGAGCTGGCCCAAAGGATAAATACCAGTCAATCTGTGATTACCAGATTTGAACGGTTGGGGCGCATCCCGACATTAGAGTTTATCTACAGAGTTGCTGATGGGCTGGGGGTAAGACTGCTGCCTTTTACGATAGTGCAGTCTGAGTCCCATCGGGACGGTATTTTAGATAGATAAACGAATATCAAACAATCGATTGAGTCCTGTTGTTACTCTATTAATTGTCAAGTAAATTCTTCTTGCCATGATGCAAAAACTGGTTATCATGGTTTTGGAAGAAAATCGGAAGGAGCAGCTGGTTGCCTGCATAAACCTCGAGTTTGTA
>JAQUCU010000159.1 GCA_028686055.1 Desulfuromonadaceae bacterium | reverse complement strand
GAGTTTCAAAAGTCGATTCAGTCGTTTCATAATTGGAGCCTACCCCTTTTCCATCTCACGCTCACCTTGCCCGACGTTTCTTTCCCTGCTTGCCAGGTGGTAGGGCAGCAGTTTTAAACTCGGGTTCATAGCCGACGACGAAGCTGGTGGTGACACTGTTGCGCATACTCAGGAAATGTGTGTTGTCGGGATCAAACGGGCAGACCGGCAGAGTGCAGGGTTCAAAGCCGAACCGTTTGTAATAGCCCGGCTCCCCCAGGACATACAGAGGCTGGTTTTTGATCTCCTCCTGCCGCAGGGCAAAGCGGAGCAGTTCCGACCCCACCCCCTGCTTTTGAAAATCGGGTGCCACGGCCATGGGCGCCAGGTGCAACCCGCAGATTTCTTTTCCTTCATAGGCATGGGAAAAGGCGATGTAGGCGATGGCCTTATTGGAATGAAGGCAGGCCCATTCGTGCAGAGTCCTGCCATTCTCGTGGAGCTTCTGCACCAGCACGGCTTCGTAGGCACTGCCGGGAAAGGCGTTCTGCAACAGAGCGTAAACCCTGGGGCGATTCTCGATCGTTAATTTCTGAATTTTCATAGTAGCTCCGGTGACGATTCAAGAAAGTTGAGACGGCGCTCTCTAATGTAAAAGCCGCCTGGTTTCCTTGCGTAGTCTATTCTATGGCACCTCATCGGTAATTTTGTCAATACCGGTACGTACCTGCGGCCGGATAGCAACCTTAACGTTAAACAAACTGGCCCCGAGGGTGAGACTGGCCGATACGATCGTAATAAAGCAGCCTGTCTTAGGGTCCCCTTACGGGATTGCCTGCACAGAATAGCCCTGCGCTTGGTATCCCAGTACGGAAATGAAACCGTTCCCCACCCGGTCGATTTCGGGCATCAGGGTGGCGGGGTCAACGCCAAACACCTTCACTGCATACATACAGACCTCCATCTTGATCCCGGCCTTCTTTAATTGCCGGATAAACTCGGCAACCTTGTCGTACGCCGCCATATCATTCTTTTCCATTCCCTTGCGGTCCGTAGAGATTAATTTGACTGCGCTGCCGTGAAAGACGATAACGGTACGGGGGGCAGCGGGCAGGGAGCGAACCTCCCGGTTTTGGTGGACGTCCAGGATTGCCGGAAAAATGACGGCAGCGGCCTCCGGAGAACCGAGACTAAAGTCGAAGACGGAGTCGAGCCCCTTGACACCGGTCAGTGAAACGTATTCGCCGGCTGCTGCCGGAATGGCGGAAAAAACAAGAATTGCCAGAGAGAATGCAATTGCTGTGAGACTGCGTACCGAGCGACTGGATTTGGTGGTCATGATTAACCTCCGATGCTGTGAGTTATACCGATTCATAAGAGCGTAGTGAGACGGCATTTTGGTATATTGTTCAAATATACTTCGGCAAGCAGAGATGTCAAACGACGCGAGATTTCGCAACTGATGGTGTACCCAGCAATCTTCTCCCGCTGCGTGATACGACAAAAGGCGGGAAAACTACCGCCTTTTGTATTCGTTCTCAACTATTTAATCACGGAAGCCTTCCCCTTGACTATGCCCTGTCGACCATTGCGATCCTCTCAGTACCTTCTGTTATCATCACGCTTTTCTTTGAAAATATCCTTGTCCAATCTATCCAGGTCACGATTTATCTTGGCCCGCTCCCCTTGACTAAGACGGCCATCTGCTTTCATGCGATCAATCTTGTAGAGAATAGCGCCCAACTTTTTATTGAGCTTGCGTGCTTCATGCCTGTTGAGAGTTCCCCGTTCGATACCCTGTTCAATCCTTTGCTTTGACACCTGAATCCTGGAGCGTATTCCCCCGCGCCAATCTCCCTGCTCTGCGGGGCCTGGTGAAACAGTAACATTGTCATGCTTTTCTTTGAAAATATCCCTGTCCAGTCTATTCAGGTCATTATTTATATTGTCACGTTCCCCTTGATTAAGATAGCCATCTGCTTTCATCCGGTCAATCTTGTAGAGAATAGCGCTCAGCTCTGCATTGAGCTTGTCAGCTTCATGCCTGTTGAGAGTTCCCCGGTTGATACCCTGTTCAATCTTTTGCTTTGATTCCTGAATCCTGGAGCGTATTCCCCCGCGCCAATCTCCCTGCTCTGCGTAGCCCGTTGCTATTGTTCCAAACACAAATACGGCACAAATTACTGCTAACATCATTTTTTTCATGCGGTCCTCCTGAAATTTATTGTGTACTTTGAATAGACACAGAGCAACTAACACGCCAAAAATGCCCGCGGTTACTTCAAGTGCAACATGCTGAATGTAAATGGTGAGTTATAAGGTGTGCGCGCAGGGTGGAGTAAAAACTGCCAGTGGCATCTGTACCATAGTCCCTGAATTTCTCCGGGGCTTGACAACTACAAATCAACTACGTCCCCGCATGTCTTCCTGCCCTTATCTCAACGATTGTGCCATTTGGCGCTAACTTGTCAATTTCCTCTATTTCTTTGTCTGTAACCGCAATACACCCTTTCGTCCAGTCAACCTCTGTGTGGAGATCACCAACCCACGAAAATCCATTCTTAAGACCGTGGATCATGATGTCTCCACCCGGAGAAACACCGAGTTGTTTTGCTCGCTTCTTGTCTTTCTCGTTTGGATAGGAAATATGAAGAGACAGGTGATAACGGCTGTCCCTGTTTTTTGAATCGATAACGTAGGTTCCCTCCGGGGTTTTGTTATCGCCTTGCCTTTCTTTTGGACCATTCGGGTTTCCACCCAAGGCTATTTGGTAGGTCTTGAGCACCTTGCCCTTTGAGATCAACGACAGTCGTCGTTCTTTCTTTTCAATCAGAATCTTGTCTGCCGGTCCCTTGTGGCTTGCAAAAATCTCTTTTTGCAGTGTAACAATCCCATCCTCTTTGCTCCTGACCTCTTGTTCAAGCGCTTCAATCTTTTTTTGCAGCGCAATAATCTCATTCTCATTGTTTGTAATCTCTTGCTGGAGAGTCTCAATATGTGAATGCTGCGTAGCTATCGTCTTGTCTTTGATAATGACATTATTGATGGTAAATACCATCAACTCACTGTCTTTCCTGTAACCGCTCCCCGGGTAATCCTTTATGAGTTTCTGAAAACATTCCAGAGACCTTTGATAATCTTTTTGTTCATTCCCGGGATACGCATAAACGATACCCATCTCAAAAAGAGACCTGTCTCCCGCCGTGGGATATTTTTCAATAATCTGCTGATATTTGCCCAGAGAGGCGGTGTAGTTTCCCTGGTTGAAAAGATCGTTCGCTTCCATAAAGGTTGGCTTGGCCTGAAATCCCCCATCGAAGTGACTGCACCCGCATAGTAGCAGTGGTGCCATTATGATGCAGGCAAAGAGTACGTTGAGATGCTTGCCCATCCTGCGTTGTTTTTTACCCATATTCGACTTCGCGCTTGTTCGTACTATGTTTGATGATCGCAGAGCCATCCCTCTTCCTCTTCCTGATATATCCAAAACAGTTACCGAACGGTGAAAGCATACGGAAGTGGCAGAGTATCAAAACCCTGCCACTTCCTTTCCGGAGCGCTGATGAAGAAGTCTACAGCTCCCCATAGAAACAGACTTACTTCCTCATCGATTTGCGGAAAACTTCGTCGGCCTTCTTCGCCTTTTCATCTGCGATCTTTGCCTTTTCATCTGCAATCTTCGTTCTTTCCTCTGCCATCTTTACAGCATTTTCTGCCCGGGTTGCGGCGGCCTCTGCCTTTAACGTGGCCGCATCAGCGGCCGCCTTGGCAGCCTGCGCATCCTGCGCTGCCTGATCAGCTTTTGCACTCGTCGCCATCTGCTGCGACTCGACTTTTGCAAGGTCACCTGAAGTTGCACAACCTCCCAAAGTAATTGCAGAAGCTAACATCATTGAGATCACTAAAAGATTTTTCTTCATCGTTTTTCACCTCCTCTCTCTCGCGTGATAGGTTCAATCAATGTACCATCTATTTCCAAGTCAATTTTCAAGCGCTTGATTGCATCTTTGGCCTCTCTGCTATTATTGAAAGGGCCAGCGATAACACGGTAACTATCGTTCTTTGCTACCACCCGTGCCGGGATTTGCGGACCCTGGTGGTTGATAATGGCGGAAAGCCTCACCGCATCAGTCTCGTCGCGCACGTCAGCAGCCAATACAGACCACGCATCTGTTCTCAGTTCCGGTATTTCCGGTCTGCCATATAATGTGCCTGGGTGTCTGACTTCCATGGGTTCCGCCCCCCCCTTGCCACTTCCCTGCCTGATATCGAATATGGGAACAGGAATCCCGCGGGCCTCGGCCAATACTTTCTTAACGTTGCTCCAGTCAAGCGTGCGCCCTGATTTCTTTTCAAGAGTTTTCAATTTTGCATATATCTTGTCAAACTCAGCAGTGTCAGAGTCTTCCGTGGACGCGTGGACTTCCAAGTAAGCCACTCCATCGCTAAGACCTAAGAGATATGGCTGGTTAACGATGTTTACCGGTGTTTTAATCGGAGTGTCCCCATAGAGTCTTTTCACGTCTTCCGGCAAGAGTCTTATGCAGCCATTGGATGCCCTCAGGCCAACACTGGCCGGTTTATTGGTGCCATGAATCAGATAGCTCGGCGCACTTAGATAGAGCGCATATTCTCCCAAGGGATTTAGAGGCCCCGGCAGAACAGCGGCGGGCAGAGGATCTCCTTTTGCCAGGTGAGCCTTGGCAATTGAGGCCGGCACATGCCAGGTCGGCCGGCTTACCTTGCGATCCACACGCATGAGGCCTCTGGGCGTTGGTTTCTCTTCGGTACCGACGCCGACCGGGTAGGTCAATACTGCCGGCGACCCACCTTTTTCTTTAAATTCAAAAAGCCTCATTGCGGCCAAGTTGATCACGATGCCTTTTCGAGGAGCGTCCGGCAGGACAAAACGTAGAGGCAAGATGATACGTTCTCCGGCCTTGGGCGCCCATATATCTATCCCTGGATTACTTGCACTGACTCCATTAAGTCCAAGACTGAAGTGCCGTGCAATATCCGGTAGCGTATCCCCTTTTCCAAGGGTGATGTATCTCAACTGCCCAATGACATCATCTCCTTTTGCAACAGGAAACTCATTTCGTTCAAAATTGTCTTCCACATATTTTGGAACAGGCTGGTATTCGTCAGGAGCTCTTCTCATTGTCGTACATCCCTGGAGAGATCCGATTACGACAAAAAGAGCCATAATACAAAGCCTATTGGATAAGGGTAACAGCTTAATGATTCGGTGCATGGGTAAATAAGGTCCTTTTAATTTTTTATACTTGCCTGTGTCGTAAGTTCGGCCCGGGTCATGACGCCGACCTCAGCGCAACTTCTGTCCGCTCTGATCTTTCCTGACAACTATCTCGCGGCGTCCGGCACCCTTACCCTGGTTCAATGTAATGGCACAAAAAAGCCGGGCCACCGAATATCTGCTGGATATTTCGGCGACCCGGCTATCTCTATGAGACCCGTAGGCTTTCCGTCCCATTCTCGCGAATGGTTTAGTATTATCGATTAACCAATGTATTGAACTGTGCTTTGTACGCGAACATGTGACCCTGTCCAAGGCAAAATCATCAATGCCGCAGGTACGAATATGATGGCACAAAAAAAGCCGGATCGTCGAATATCTTCTGGATATTTCGGCGACCCGGCTGTCTCTGTGAGACCCTGTAGGCTTTCCGTCCCATCCTCGCGAATGGTTTAGTATTATCGTTTAACCAGTGTACAGAACTATGCTTTGTACGCGGGCATCTTACCTCAACGGAGAAGCTTGTCAAGAAAAATGAGTCCCTTGCAGGGTTAAGCCCCCCGGTAGAGCAAGCGGACAAGACTTGTCACCAGTGTCAGCTGACGTAAAAAAGGGACCGCTGCATTTCTGGAAAGCAGCCTGTCCCCTGAATTCCGCAAGTTGAAATAGATCCTGGCAGAATCTCAGTGAGTCCAGTCGATGATTTTCGTATTCGATGCGCTGCTCCGGCCGGGAACGAATCTCCATGGCCGGACCGGGGAATTACGTTTCGTTCCCGTTTCATACCCTGTTTTCGTCCGGCAGCTGTTTCATTCCCTTTACGCGGTTTATTCTAAATAAAGTTGAAAGCAAACTTTTCCATTTTCGTCATATGAATTTTTTGCTCTACATTCAGGGAATCCAGAATTTTTCTGACTTCATCAGAGTCACCCTCAAAAAATCGGAAAATTTGCTGTTCCCAGAGTGCCTTTTCCAGATGAAGTGCCATACTCGCTGCTTGATTGATGGTAAATTCACTATCGTTCTTAACTCCGGCAATAAGACCCTCTATCGATTTTATGCTTGAAGCAAGACTGCCTGATCGTAATTCACCTTGCGAAAATCTGAATTTACCCGTGGGGTCGCGCTCGGTAAGCCTCCTGATCCAGGAAGCATGGAGATGCTCTTCTGCAGCCATTTTAGTCCAAAAATCCTTATACGCAGGGAATCTGAATGAAAAAAGCTTATATAACTTGCCAATGAGAAACTCCTGCCTCACAAATAACTCTACAAGTTTTTTCTGATCGCTGTTCAGGTCCATAGCATTCCTCTCACAC
>JAQUCU010000158.1 GCA_028686055.1 Desulfuromonadaceae bacterium | reverse complement strand
ATAATTCCCAAAGTGGCAAATCCACCTGTTCTGATGGCAAACTCAAGACGATTTAGGTTGAATGCCGCCTGTTGGATATTGGATCGTGTGGCCAAAGGCGCCCCCATGGCTATAAAATCCTCTCCCCACACATCCCCGGTGGTATGAGTCGGGACAGCCAAAGCACCATGAAGCGGCAGATCGACCGCAACAACTGCGTAGCCGGCTGCTGTTAAAGAACCTGCCACGGCAATAACCTGTTCTTTTTGTCCTGTGATGCCATGCTGGAAGATGACCAGCGGCCACCCTGCAGCCGGGACCGCCCCGGCTGGTGCGATATACACAAAGGGGACATCCCTAGTGGTGTAATAGTACCCTGCCAGATTTGCACCGCTACGAAAAGGCTGAGTAACGCCAGCGGCAGGATTATAAGCTCCGCTGACAGCAGAGAGGTCCATACTGGAGCTGTTTGCAGCAACAATCACCGGATCCATTGAAAGGTCGGCGCTCTTGATATTTCCGGTGACGACTGTTCCTACAGATGCCGGTGCAGTGACAGCCGATTTCATAACGGCGCTCCAGTAGTAATCAGGAGGAACCGTACTGAAGGTTGTGTCATTTTCCCATTGTGTGCCGGGGAAACCTCCGGTCAGCCCTTTTGCGGCAAAGGCGCGCAGGGCGCTTTCTACCGGCATCATTGATGCGGTGGACCCGGTGCCGTCTCTGGAAACAAAGCCGGCGCTGGTGGTGATAAACCGTCCCAGAAGTGCAATCTGGGCGCGACTGTCAATTTTTGTTGTTCCGGATGCAGCGATAAGGTCATCCATTACCTTTGCGTAGCCGGACAGCTTTACCACGGTTTTCCCGGGATCGGCGTAGACATTGTCGCGGATAGGCTCAAGAGCGGCAAATGGCCCGAGCAGCGGCGTAGTCGCCTTGAGCGCCTCGAAGTAGAACGATCCGCTCAGAGATCCGCCTGTTTCAGCATCTTTCACGCCGCTGGTAACAGCGTACATGTAACGGGTGCCCGGAAGCAGCGGGAATTTCGGGAAGAGGTGAAGGTTCGGGTACTGAACAGTTCCAACTTTGTCGAGGCTGTACTTGTAGTCGAACAGGCCTGAAATATCGGTGAAACTGAGCGGGTTTGTTTCCGTCAAGCCGTTTGAGTCGACACCCAGCTGAAACACCTTGACTGTGGCCGGTGTAACGGTAGCCGGATCAACCGGTCTCTGAAAGCGGATGTAAATCGGTGCATTCAGACCGGCGACGGCATTGGTGTTGCCCATCTCATGAAGGTTTACATATGCCAGCGCCTCCGCCGGGTTCATCGGCTTGTTGGCCGCCCTTCCGGCAAGCGGATCGGCTGCAGTCGCCGTTGCCAGAATATTGGGGAGCGGCACATTACCGGCAGCCGGATCAAACACCGCGGTATTGGAGCTGACGGTAGAGCCCGCCGGCGGGTCCGTTGCGTTAGAGCTGCAGCCGAAAGCAACTAAAACAGGTATTAGCAGCAGAAAGTTTTTGAGTGTCCTGTACATGGCATCTCCTCTCTCAAAATTAGAATTTAACGGTTATATTGGCGCCAAAGAGGTGGGCATCGCTCTTGAGCGTGCCGTTCTGACCGGTAAGCGCCATGTTGTCCTGATTGTTTGACGTTCTGTCAACCCAGTGTACCCACATATAGGCGCAATCAAGCGCAACAGTATCGTTGTGGATCCCCATCCCCATACTGACGTTGTGCCGGTCGCTGTCCGGGAGTTCAGGCCCCAGGGTTGAATCCGGGATCGGATTGTTGTCGTAGGCATAGCCGGCACGCAGGTCGATATTCTTGTTGTAGGCATACTGACCGCCTACCTTGTATTCCCAGACATCTTTCCAGTTCTTTGGCGACGGCCTGTTGTTAAAAGCATTGAGTTTGGATGAGGGATCAAATGCAATTTCAAGCTTATCGTAGGAACTCCAGCCGGTGCGCTCGGCGTCGAATTCAAGCGTCAGCTTCTCGATCGGTTTCCAGGCAATTCCCAGACTCAGGCTGTCCGGGAGAGTTATGGTCGTTGAAGCGGTGGAAGTAAATCGTGCACGGGTAAACGGGATTGCATTTGCAGGGATGGTCGTATAGTCAATCCCCATCGCACTCAAGCCGGCCGGGGTTGTTGCCAGGAAGTTGGCATCACCCTTTATGTGCAGCGTGATTTCGCTCCGGTAAGCGACTCCGAAGGAGAGATCCTTGCGCGGCTTCCAGAGTATCCCGGCATTCCATCCCAGATCAGTGGCGGTGCCATCCACCCCCAGCTCACCAAGTTCATAAGCACCATACGGCGCCCCGCCGGTAATCGAGTTCGTATAGGCACTCTTCTGGAGTGTTACGATGGTGTGGGTCACATCCAGTCCGGCAGCGATTGAGAGGTTCAGGTCGTCAAAGCGATAGGCAACGGTCGGCTGGAAGTTGATCGGTTTTATGGCAATATTTTCTATCTGGTTGCGGAAGACACTGCTGCTGTCCCAGCTCTTGGCCAACGGATAGATGGAATTGACGCCAAGACCGAATGTAAGCGGCATACTTTCGAGCGAGTAGGTTGCATAAAGGGAGGGAGAGATAAAGATATCGCGCTTGGCCTTTTCATAGACCGGTGAAGTCCCGTTACCGAGCGGAATATTGCCGCTTATAGAGGTTGTTCCGGTGAACTCGGTCTGAGGCACAGTGATGATCAGTGATCCGAGGCTGACCTGCGTCCCCTTAAGAAAAGCGATCCCGGCCGGGTTATAGAAAAGTGCACTGGGATCATCCGCCTGGGCGACAAAGGCATTCGCCATACCCATAGCCTTGGCGCCCTGTTCGTTAACCTTGAAACCTGCCGCCGCGGCCAGGGCTGCTGTTCCTGCCAGAGTCCCCAGTATGCATGCAAAAACCAGTTTATTTTTCATTTGTAATACTCCTTTCCGTTTGTGTGTTCTACACTCCGCTGCAGGCACATCCTCAATACACTCAGAAACGTCTGTTCCCATTCAGTAGTGCGCATTCCTGATCACCCCCGTTCATCGTCAGCAACTCTCGTTAACAGCAGGTGCTAACCGTTGAATACAACTTCATAATAAATGTTTATGGTAGACGATTAATTTTGAATTATAGAACGGTATTTTTTACAAGCTATGACACCTTAACGCACATGTCAATAACAAAATTTACCCAGTTTTTATATATAAAGGCCGGTGCAGCGGCATGCACCGACAAGAGCAGCCTGCCCATTAAACACCTGCAGTTGATTTTACGCGGCATTATTCTTGTTTATCGCCATGATAAAGCTTCAACCCTGATACTTTTTTCTCAATATCAGGAGGCATTGGCGACATCAGTATTTTTGCCTGTTTGCCACCTTTTAACCAACAGCCACCCTTGTTGGTAACGACATAATTGACCATTAGTACATTCCGGGCGAAAGCTTCCCGGATTTTATAAAAATAGCGTTATAAAAATAAAAATAGAATAAAATTATACTTGACACGCATGTCAAGTAAAGGTAACGTGAAACAAAAGGAAGCACGTGGAGGTATAAGCATGAACAGCACGATGTATCGTTCCATACCTGACATGCTCAGGAGCAACGCCACGGAATTCAGCAGCAGACCGGCAATTAAATACCGGAAACATGGCGCATTTGTCACCCTGACGTATGCCGCTTATTACGAAAGAGTGCTGATGGTTGCCAGGGGGCTCGGCAGGATGGGTGTCAAGCCGGGCGACCGGATTGCAATTCTCTCGGAGAACCGGGCCGGCTGGGTCATCGCAGACATGGGTATTCTGTGCGCCGGCGGAGTTACCGTACCGATCTATCCGACCAACACCCCCGAGCAGATCGAGTACATGGTCAACCATTCGGGAGCTAGAATAATATTTGTGTCCGGCAAATTCCAATACACCAAACTTCTGAAGGTGAGAGAGACACTGCCGGGAGTGGAACTGGTTGTTTCGTTCGAACGGTTTCTGGGAAAACCGGAACTGCCGGTCACGACCTTTTACCAGCTCTCCGAGATCGATTCCCCCATCACCCCTGAAGAGAAACAGGAGATCGAAACGGGCATTGATCTGATCAAGCCGGACGACATGCTGACACTTATCTATACGTCCGGCACCACCGGAATACCAAAAGGGGTCATGCTTTCCCACAACAACATCCTGACCAATACCCAGTACCTGAAAGAGCAGAGCAGAGCGGTCGACGAGGATGACGTCCTGCTCAGCTTTCTCCCCCTGAGCCACATTCTCGAAAGGACCGCCGGCTACTACATGACGATCCGTAATGGCGCGCTGCTGGCATTTGCCGACAGTATTGAAAAAGTCCCGGAGAATATGATTGAAATCCGGCCGACCGTCATGGTCTGTGTTCCCCGCCTGTTTGAAAAGATTTACCAGCGTATCTTCGATAACGTCCATCATATGCCGGCAGTCAAAAAAGCCCTGTTCCACTGGGCTGTCGAAATCGGCAAGAAGTATGTTGCGGCAACATATATAGAGAGGCAGCCATCCACACTGCTCAATCTGGAATACGGCCTGGCGGACCGTTTAATATTCAGTAAAATCAGATCCAGGTTCGGCGGCAACATGAAACTGTTCTGCTCCGGTGGCGCCCCGCTGGACAAGACGATCAACGAGTTTTTCTGGATAATCGGCATCCCGATTCTTGAAGGGTACGGGCTGACAGAAACAAGCCCGGTCCTCAGCTTCAACAACTTTGAGCATGTCCGCTTCGGTTCTGTCGGGATCGCACTGCCGGAAACGGAATTCAAGATTGCTGAAGATGGCGAAATCCTGGTCAAAGGCCCGCAGGTCATGCTCGGCTATTACAATGATCCGGTCGCCACGGCGGAGGCAATTCAGAATGGCTGGCTCAGTACCGGAGATATCGGGCATATCGAAGACGGCTTTGTGTATATTACAGACAGGAAGAAAGAGTTGATTATAACCGCAGGTGGGAAAAATATTGCTCCTCAGCCGATTGAAAATGAGCTGAAGATGGATAAGTACATCTCATCAGTCTTTGTATACGGCGATCGCAAACCATATCTGACCGCCCTGATTGTGCCGAATCTGGAACGCCTTCTTGAATTTGCCAAAGAGAAACACATCCATTACTACGAACTGGATGATCTGGTCATGCATGAGCCGGTTCAGAAACTGTTCGAGCAGAGACTGGCCGATATCAACAGGAACCTTGCCCCGTATGAAACCATCAAGAAATTTGCATTGCTGGTCCACGATTTTTCCATTGAGGGTGGCGAGCTGACTCCGACGCTGAAGCTGAAACGCAAGATAATTTATGAAAAATACAGGCACAGAATTGAAGATCTGTACGCTGATCACAGCAATTGAGAAACAGTACCGTTTTAACCGACAGGGAGGAATATGATGAAACAGATTAACAAGGTAGCGGTTCTGGGAGCAGGGGTGATGGGTGCAACCATCGCCGCACACCTCGCCAATGCAGGGATTCAGACCCTTTTACTCGACATCGTGCCGCGGGAACCGAACGATGCCGAACGTGAGGCAGGCCTGTCGATCACCGACAGCAGCGTGCGCAACCGCATTGCCGCTGCAGGACGGGACGGGCTGATGAAGATGAAGCCGGCCGCCCTCTTTCTACCGGCGTATGCAGCCAACATCGAGATTGGCAATTTTGACGACGACATGCCGAAGCTGAAGGAGTGCGACTGGGTGATCGAGGTTGTGGTCGAGAACATGGCGATCAAGAAACAGCTTTTCGCCGAAAAGGTCGTGCCGAACCTGAAGGAGGGGGCGATTCTCTCCACCAACACCAGCGGCCTGTCGGTCAACGAAATGGCTGAATGTCTCCCGGATAATGTTCGCAAAAACTTCCTGGTCACCCACTTCTTTAACCCGCCACGTTACATGCGCCTGCTGGAAATAGTATCCTGCTCCGATACCGACCCGGCTGTGGTCGCCTACATGGCCGACTTCATCTCCAAGCGGCTCGGCAAGGGGATCGTCTACGCGAAGGACACCCCCAACTTCATCGCCAACCGCATCGGTGTCTACGCGATCTGCAACTGCGTGCGCACCATGATGGAGATGGAAATGACCGTGGAGGAAGTTGACGCCGTCGCCGGCCCGGCTACCGCCCGCCCCAAAAGTGCGGCCTTCCGTACCGCCGACCTGGTCGGTATCGACACGCTCCAGCATGTGGCGGACAACTCCTATGAACTGCTTATTAACGACGAACAGCGCGACATCTTCAAATTCCCCGCTTTTGTCGGAGAGATGGTGACGAAGGGGCTGCTCGGCAATAAGAGTGGACAGGGGTTCTTCAAGAAAGTCAAGGCAGAGAAGGGGCAGGAGTTCGTCTACTATGATTACAAAACCGGGCAGTACGCCCCTTCACAGCGCCCCAAATTCGCATCGATCGAAGCCGCCAAGGGCCTCGATGATCCGGTAAAACGGCTCAGGGCGGTAGTTAGCGGGAGTGACAAAGGGGCCCGGTTTGCCTGGACCAACCTGCGTGACACGCTGATCTATACGTTCAATCGTATTCCGGAAATCGCAGCCGATATCGTCAATATC
>JAQUCU010000015.1 GCA_028686055.1 Desulfuromonadaceae bacterium | reverse complement strand
CCATTATTCCGTCGGTAATGGTTTCAACCAGATTGCCTTTTGAACGTATAATCACGGAAGGTGCGGACCCGAGAAAACTGTAGCGTCCCCATTTTTCATCCCCCTCAATACTTTCAAGGAGATATGAAAAGTGTCCGTCGTCAAGTTTCCTGAAAGCCGAGACCGGAGTATCCATGTCTGCCATGATTTCCCGATAGACAGGAATCAGGTTGCCTTTTTCAGCAAGAGTATAAAATGTATCGCGAGTCGGAAAAAACATTACGTACCTCATGTAAAAATCAGGAGAAAAGCTAACACAGGCTCTGCCGGGAGTCAAGTCCAGCCCAATATGCAGCAGAGTAAGATATTTTACAACAGTCGGATGAGACGCTGGTTTTTTTGACGGGTTGACTGCATGATTCTCGCTTGACAACAGGGATTCTCTATGATTAAGTATGGAGCATGAATTCAAACCGCTTCTATATCGCTTTCAGCTTTTACTTTTGGTACGGCTTTTATTTCAGGCCGTCTGCCCGGGTATAGGTGTAAGCGAAGGAGCTATTACACGAAACCACAAACCGGGGCAGACGAAAGTCTCTCCCGGTTTTTTGCTGTCTGTCTCTTCAGTTCAGCCAGGGCCGGGAGGGAACTTCCGGCCCTGGCTGTTTGTGGGAAAGGATCAGGGGATGATTATAGTAATGAAGTCGGGGGCTTCACAGAAGGACAAGGATGTGGTCCTCAAGTGCATCAAGGAATTGGGGTACACATCGCATGTGATTCACGGTAAGACGCGTGATGTGATCGGTGCTATCGGTGACGAACGCGGCAAGCTTGCTTTGCAAGCGCTTGAATCTCTGCATGGGGTGGAAAACGTTGTATCAATTCTGCAACCCTATAAACTTGCTTCACTTGAGGTCAAAAAGGAGTCCAGCGTGGTTCGGATAAGTGATGACGTTGTCATCGGCGGTCCGCAGATTGTGGTTATGGCAGGCCCTTGTTCGGTAGAAAATGAAGAGCAGATTATTGAATCAGCTATCGCTGTTAAGAAAGCCGGAGCTCATATTTTGCGCGGTGGAGCATTCAAGCCGCGCACCTCACCATACTCTTTCCAGGGACTCGAAGAGGAGGGGTTGAAGTTGCTTGCCAAGGCACGGGATCTTACCGGCCTTCCTTTTGTTACGGAGGTCATTGATCCGGAAACTGCGGACATGGTAGCGGCGTATTCAGATATATTGCAGATTGGTGCCCGTAACTCGCAGAACTTTGCGCTACTCAAAAAAGTAGGTCAGATTGGTAAACCGGTGCTGCTGAAAAGGGGCATGGCGATGACAATCCAGGAACTCCTGATGAGCGCCGAATATATCATGAGTGAGGGCAACCAATCGGTGATCCTCTGTGAACGGGGCATCCGCACCTTTGAAACAGCTACCCGCAATACCCTGGATCTGTCAGCAATACCGGTTCTGAAAGGGAAAACTCATCTGCCGGTTGTTGTAGACCCATCTCACGGCACAGGTAATCATCATTATGTGGCCCCAATGAGCTACGCAGCTGTGGCAGCGGGAGCCGACGGATTGATCGTAGAGGTACACCCTGATCCGGAACACGCGGCATCAGACGGTGCCCAGTCTCTGAAGCCTGCCAAGTTCGAGGCCATGATGCAGAAGTTACGGCTGTTTGCCGAGGTGGATGGAAGAACCCTCTAGCTTCATATTATATGTTCTGAAACGTTGAGGCACAGGGTGATGCAATTCTCTTCTAGTTTGTGAGGATTCCCCCTGTGTCTTTTTTTTATTTTTACTGCTACTCCGTTCACGTTTTGCAGCATGGTAGTTGGCAATGGTATTGTTTTGAAGTTGCACGCTGACGGCTTTTAATCTACGATGATTTATTTTTCAGGGGGTAAACTTATGAATATCAGGACGTTCCTGGTTGCAGCTGCAACCCTGGTGGTTTTACTGGCTGGCACACGATCCGGGATCGCATCGGAAGCGGCGTCACCGCTCGAAAAAAGCATGTCTGATACTCTTGATATATGGCGTGAAGGGCGATATGAACAGCTTTTTGAAAAGCTGGCTCATCGTGGCAAAACATCTCGCGAGAAGTTTGTGAAAATCATGAGCGATTCTACAACTCGTCCCGCCTGCTGTTGGCAGAAAATGGAAAATTTCAGGATCATAAACGAAAAGGTTACCGAAGCCACGGTGTTTGCTAAAATTGGTCTGGACAGGACATCCGGCACTTCCGAGTCAACAAGCCGGGAATTTAAGCTTACCCATCAGGAAGGTGTCTGGAAGATGCAGCTGGCAGATGTTGTGTCGATAGCTGGGGTTAATGGCAAAAAACGGAGTAGCACATACCGGTAGATTACCATGACTGATCGAATAACGAGCCGTCACACTTTATTTATGCAGTCGGGGAACAAGGATGAATGACTCAACCGAACGAAACGATCTGGCGGGATATGCCTGTACCAGCGCAGCTTCACGCGGTCGCAGACACCCTGAAGAGCTTCGCGATAATCGACCGGCTTTCGAGCGGGACCGCGATCGCATCATCCATTGTGCCGCTTTCAGGCGGCTTGAGTATAAAACACAGGTCTTCGTAAATCATGAGGGTGATTATTATCGCACCCGTCTGACACACTCGCTCGAGGTTGCTCAGATCGGCAGGGCCATAGCCCGGAAGCTGCATTTGAATGAGGAACTGACGGAAGCGCTGGCGCTGTCCCATGACCTGGGTCACACCCCTTTCGGACATACCGGAGAGGAAGTTCTGAACCGGCTTATGCAGGGTTATGGCGGTTTCGAGCATAATATGCAGTCGTTCCGTGTCGTGGACGAACTGGAAGAGAGATACCCAGGGTTTAATGGACTGAATCTGACATGGGAGGTGCGTGAGGGGATCATCAAGCACTCGTCGCATTATGATTCCGCCAGTGAAATAATGGTTGAATTCCTGCCGGGAACCGTTCCATCTGTCGAAGGGCAGATCATTAACTACGCCGATGAAATTGCATATAACAACCATGATATCGATGACGGCCTGAAATCGGGTTATATAACTCTTGAAATGCTTGAACAGGTGGATCTGTGGCACGAAGTCTGTTCCGGTGTGCGCCGGAAATATCCGGAAATTGACGATAAACGCCTCGTTTACCAGACAATCAGTGCGCTGATCGGGGTATTAATCAATGACGTCTGCACAACTGCATCATCCAATATCGAGAGGCTGGGCATAACATCACTCGATGATCTGCGGCGCGTGAACCGCTCCGTAGTCCATTTCAACGATGACATAACAAAACGCAATCTGGCTCTCAAGTGTTTTCTGTTCCAGAACCTGTACCGCCATCACAAGGTGGACAAGATGCGTGTGAAAGCAGAAATATTCATCACCCGTTTATTCGAAACATATCTCCGTTACCCCAACCTGCTCCCCCCTAAATACCGGTTACGCATCGAACGCTTCGGGCTTCAGCGGGTTGTCTGCGATTACATTGCCGGTATGACCGACAGGTTTGCGCTGGATGAATATAAACGACTTTTTGAGCCTTACGAAAGAGTATAACAATGGAAGAAGCTGTAAAGCCTGAACAGTATGATTTTTTTGCCTTTCTCTCCCGTATGCGCTATATCAGCCGCTGGGGCCTGATGCGTAATACCGTCCCGGAAAATATCCAGGAACACAGCCTCGATGTAGCCGTCATAGCACACGCACTGGCAATGATCCGTAATACCTATTTTAACGGGACCCTTGATCCTTCCCGTGCGGCTCTGTACGGGATATTCCACGATGCCAGTGAAATCTTTACCGGTGATATGCCGACGCCGGTAAAGCATTTCAATCCTGATTTCAAACGGTCATTCCATCAGCTGGAGGACAAGGCCCGCAGAAAAATGCTCGCAATGCTGCCGCCGGAACTGGCTAAAGAATACGAACCGCTGTTTTTTTTCGATGATCAGGAAGAGTATATTCGCCTGGTGAAGGCTGCCGACAGAATTGCCGCTCTGACGAAGTGTATTGAAGAGGGCAAGAGCGGCAACCATGAGTTCCGCCGGGCGGAAGTCGAACATTTCGAACAGTTGACCGCCAGCAGTATGCCGGAGGTGGCCTACTTTCTGGAGAAACTTCTTCCCGGCTACCGTTTATCGCTCGATGAATTGAATCTGGGATAAACTTTCTGCCTGGTTCAATCCATTCAGAAGTTTTTTATAACAAAGAAAGGGCCCCTGGAATTTCGCCGGGGGCCCGTCCTGTTTCTGATGTGAATTCAGATCCTTCGGAATATGGAAGAAAACGCCCCGTCAGGCTACCAGGTACTTATTAACATCATCCGGCCCCATGTCATTGATCACGGAAAAAACCTGTTTAGAATCATCGGTGCGCAGCTCTATCCGACATTCGGCATCCGGTTCAGCTTTGGTGTAGCGAAGCATGATTCTGGCGCTCAGCCTGAATACGTCATCGCCCTGGATGCCGATGATGATGGCCACAGGGGTGTTGCCGTCCAGCCAGGTGAGGGCGGCTTCGCCCGGCTGCCTGGTTAGTTCAAGCTGGTTGTTATCTGCTTCGCTGCGCCCCATGATCGCTTTGCTCTGTGGAGAGATACGGAAATGACGTCCGGTTTTGAGCAGCCGAAAATCGCGCATGTTGAGTTCTTCTGCATGGTCGAATACATCCCTGATCTTGGGGACAAATGACAGTTCGGTCAGCAGGCAGCCGCCGGCCGGGCAGGGGTAGTTCTTTACATCCAGATCGTCTGCCATCTTCATCTGAACCGAGCGTGACCTGCCTTCAATCGCCATCAGTTTATCCCGATCCACCCACCCTTCTTTTTCGGGGATCGTCGGTTCAAAATGCCGTGCGGAAAGAGGGCGAAGCAGGAGCCCTTCAAGGCCGCTTTCCCGTTCAATGACCCGCAGTGTGTCACGTCGCTGACTCATTGGCCTCTGGCCAAGCACCTCGCCGGTAAATACAAAGTCGGCGCCGCTCTCAAGCATATACTCCTTGGCCCTCCTCAACAGATAGATCCGGCAGTCCACGCAGGGATTGACGCCTTTGCCGTAGCCGTGCACCGGGTTGCGGACTATTTCGAGATACTCAAGCCCCTTATGCATTACCTTGATTGGAATGTTATATTCCTGTGCGACACGTACCGCTTCGGATTTGCAGCCGGAGTTTTTCCCTGTGCAGGTACAAAAGGGGGAGGTGAAATTGAGGGCTTCGACTTCAATGTCCAGGTCAAGCATCATTTTGACGGCCAGAGTAGAGTCGAGTCCTCCTGAGAGGAGGGCGATTGCTTTTCGTTTCATAAAGAGCTCCTGGGGCTCCATGACGTGAACATTCAGTAAGAGAGGTGACCGTCACAGGACCGAATTTTCTGCAAGGCTAGCATGGCGTATAAGCGAATGTAAAGCCGGAAGTCGCAATGATGACACTTGAACTCTACCGTATTTCTGATACTGTCTAACGGTTGTATTTATCTTTTGAAACAGTTTGAAATACATTGGCCGGGGTGTGGAACATGTGGGAAATCAGGCTGTTGGCTCGTTATCTTGAGGGTGAACCTTTTGAAATAGTTCTTGAACACAGCAGGCATGTCGCTGACCTTGCTCTTGAGGTTGCCGGCCATCTGTCGCTGCCGGAGGATGAACGTCTGTTTATTGCAGAAGCCGCACTGCTGCACGACATCGGTGTTTGCCAGGTGTCTGCGCCGAGTCTCGGCCTGCACGGGCCGCATCCCTATATTATGCACGGCGTTCTGGGGCGTGCTATTCTCGAGCTGGAGGGATACCCGCTGCATGCTCTGGTCTGTGAACGCCATACAGGTGTCGGTTTGACATGCGAAGATATTGTCCGGCAGGGATTGCCACTTCCGCACCGGGAAATGTGCCCGCAATCTCTCTCCGAGCAGATAATCTGCTTTGCCGACTTATTTTATTCAAAAAAACAGGGGCACCTGGGAGAGCGCAAGAGCGTTGCACAGGTGAGAAAGAAACTGCTCACTTTCGGTGCAGATAAAGTGGCTGTTTTTGACCACTGGCTTGTGAAGTTTACAGAATAAGTATGATAAAAAAACGCAGAAAATAACTTCTAACCTACTAAAAGCGGTTGCTTTTAATTACCCCGTGTTTTACATTAAGCCTCTTTTTTAGCTTCATATCATGTCTACCATCCAGGCGGTTTCCTTTGCAGAAGAGTAAATCAAACATTCAGGACCTTCGTTCGCGTATCGATGGCATTGATGACGCCATCCTTGACCTGTTAAACCAGCGGTCGCAGGTCGTGCTTGAGGTCGGGCGACTGAAATCGGGAAATAATCTTGATTTTCATGTCCCGGGGCGTGAACGCCAGATCTATGATCGACTCCTGAACCAAAACCAGGGTCCGTTCCCGAATGATGCCCTTAAAAGCATTTATCGCGAAATTATTTCGGCATGCCTGTCGCTGGAATCTCCGGTGAAAGTAGCCTTTCTCGGCCCGAAGGCGACGTTCAGTCACCTGGCAACGATGCAGCAATTCGGGCTTTCTGCCGAACTTGTCCCCATGAAGTCAATTCCGGCTGTTTTTGAAGAAGTTGAAAAGGGGAGGGCACTTTATGGTGTCGTGCCTGTCGAAAACTCCACCGAGGGGGTCGTCTCGCATACGCTTGACATGTTTGTGGAGAGCGGCCTGCAGATAACGGCTGAGGTAATGCTTGAAGTTCATCATGATCTGCTCTCCCGTACCGGACGGATAGAGGATATAAAGAAGGTGTATTCGCACGCCCAGCCGATCGCCCAGTGTCGTCAGTGGCTGGATGAAAACCTGCCGGGGATTCCGGCTGTCGATGTCGCTTCGACCGCCGTTGCCTCCCAGATTGTCAGTGATGATTACACCTCTGCTGCTATCGCCAGCGAACTGGCCGCGTCAATTTATGATCTCAAGGTTGTCCGGAGCCGGATTGAGGATCAGGTTAACAATTTTACCCGTTTCCTGACGATTTCCCGCAAAGGGTGTGATCGCTCCGGCAACGACAAAACGTCGGTGCTGTTTTCGGTCAAGGATGAGCCGGGAATACTCTGCCGGATGTTGGAGCCGTTCGCGTCACGCGGCATAAACCTGTCCAAGATCGAATCGCGACCATTTAAAAAGAAAGCCTGGGAATACATCTTTTTCCTGGATTTTTTCGGGCATTATTCAGATCCTGACGTCCGGTCCGCTCTTGATGATCTCAAACAGTGCTGCCAGTTTTTAAAAATACTCGGATCGTATCCGCGGTCGATGTAGGGTGCGTATCCGATGATTATAAAACGTCTGGCTGTTATAGGGGTGGGTCTGATCGGCGGCTCGTTTGCCATGGCACTCCGCAGGGCTGGAGTCGTCGACCGTATTATCGGCGTCGATACCGATGCCGATAATCTTGCTCGGTCCCTCTCTCTGGGAATAGTGGATGAGATCAGCGATGACGCTCTTTCCGGAGTTTCAGGCGCAGATGTCGTATTTATTTCTGTTCCGGTCTGTTCGATTGCGGCCGTTGTGCGGAATATCTCTCCCTCGCTTCCTGCCGGCTGTATCGTTACGGACGGCGGCAGCGTCAAGTCGGCGGTTGTCAGCCAGTGTGATGCTCTGATGCCCCCCGGTTGCCGGTTTGTTGGCGGCCATCCTATTGCCGGTACGGAGCATTCCGGCGCTGCTGCGGCATTCCCGGAATTGTTTGCCGGTAAACGCTGCGTTCTGACGCCAGGCCTGACCGCCGATCGTGAGTCGGTTGAAACGGTATTGCGTCTCTGGACTGCCGCCGGCGCTGTTGTGTGCAGCATGGAGTCTGGACATCATGACAGGATATTTGCCGAGATTTCGCATCTGCCGCATGCGGTTGCGTATACTCTCGTTCATGCAGTCGGCACGGCCGATGTTGAGGGTGAAAATGTCCTATCCTATTCGGCTGGCGGCTTTCGTGATTTTACGCGGATTGCCTCTTCCGACCCGGTAATGTGGCGTGATATTGCCTTGATGAACCGGGATGCACTGCTTGCGAGCATTGACGGTTTTTCCGCCAGCCTTGCCGAGCTTCGCAGGCGGATTGACAACAGCGACCGGGCCGGTCTGACGGAATTTTTCACTACCGCCAAACAGTTTCGTGATGGAATTGTCTGACTACGATCATCATCTGGAGAACCTGTGGATTCTATCACAATACAACCGGCAGCTTCAGCCAGGGGCGAAATCATCGTTCCCGGCGATAAATCGATTTCCCACCGTTCAATCATGCTCGGGGCGATAGCCAACGGTGTCACAACCGTTCGCGGCTTTCTCCGCGGCGAGGATAATATGTCTACCATGCATGCATTTCGTGACATGGGCGTTGAAATCAATGACGACGGCGAGACTGTCCGGATCACGGGGCGCGGCCTGCACGGGCTGAAAGAGCCCGGCAATGTTCTTGACTGCGGTAATTCCGGCACAACAATCAGGCTGATAACCGGCCTTCTTTCCGGCCAGTCCTTTTTTTCGGTTGTGACCGGTGATCAATACCTGCGAAAACGTCCCATGAAGCGTGTGGTAGACCCTCTTACCAGAATGGGGGCCCGCATTGCCGGCCGGGGTGGCGGGACCCTGGCCCCGCTGGCAATCAGTGGCGGTCCTCTGCAGGGAATTGATTATCAATCACCGGTATCGAGCGCCCAGATCAAGTCGTCGATCATGCTGGCCGGTCTCTATGCCGCCGGTGAAACGACTGTCACCGAGCCGAGTTTGTCGCGTGACCATTCAGAGCGGATGTTTCAGCTGTTTGGCGCTTCGCTGGTAAGAAACGCCAGCGGTGTGACGGTCCGGGGTGGCGTTGAACTGGCCGCCCGGGAAGTGTCCGTTCCGGGAGACATATCATCGGCCGCTTTTTTTATAGTTGCAGCGCTGATTACTCCAGGTTCCGAACTGTTGATAAAAAATGTCGGTGTCAATCCTTCCCGTACCGGCGTAATCGATATTCTGCAGGCTATGGGCGGCGATATCCGGCTGCTGGAGCTGCGTGACGTTTCCGGTGAGCCGGTTGCCGATATTCTTGTGCGCTATTCCAGTCTGAAAGGGATTGCAATTTCCGGCACCGTAGTTCCCCGTGCTATTGATGAATTCCCCGCAATCTGCGTCGCTGCGGCACGCGCAGAGGGGGTCACGACCATCAGGGATGCCATGGAGCTGAGGGTAAAAGAAACTGACCGGATAACCGCTATGGCTGACAATCTAAGAAAGCTGGGCATCACGGTTACCGAAACCGAAGACGGTATGGATATTTTCGGCTCAGAGCGGCTTCTCGGCGGCACAGTCGACAGCTCTGGAGACCATCGTATCGCCATGTCCATGTCAGTTGCAGCGCTGGTTGCATCCGGTCCAATCACCGTGACAGATATTTCATGTGTTTCAACATCCTTTCCGACCTTTTTCCAGCTTCTGGGAAAAGTTGCGGCGAAATAGCCGATGTGTTCACGACCTGACGGCATAGTCATAGCAATAGACGGCCCTTCCGGCGCCGGTAAAAGCACCATCGCCCGTCTGCTGGCGGAGCGTCTGGGCTATATCCAGATAGATACCGGGGCCATGTATCGGGCTGCCGCCTTTCTGCTTGCCGCTGCCGGTGTCAATCTCGGTGATCTTGCCGCTGTCGAAAATTTCTGCAGAAATCTTGATATACGGCTTGAATCTGTTTCCGGCAGGCAGTTGGTGCGTGCCAACGGAAAGGATGTTACCGCTCAGATCCGTACGCCGGAAATGTCGCTTTTGACCTCCCGCGTTTCAGCCCTCAAGCCTGTGCGTGAAGCGCTGCTTAAATCACAGCAGCAGATGGGGAGAAGGGGTGGCGTTGTTCTTGAAGGGCGGGACATCGGCACCGTGGTGTTCCCTGATGCTGAAATGAAATTCTATCTGAGTGCCTCTGTGGAAGAGCGCGCCAGAAGACGTTGCGACGAGCTAACGAGCAAAGGTGAACCGGTTACGATTGAAGAAACGATTGCCGGCGTAGTCGAGCGTGACCGGCAGGACTCGGAAAGGGATCTTGCTCCGCTCAGACAGGCGGACGATGCAATTCCTGTTGATTCATCAAGGCTTTCTATCGAAGAGGTGCTGGCCAAAATGTTTGTAATGTGCCGTAATAAAATTGATGCTCTGGAACCTTCACTATGAAAATTATTCTTGCAAAACAGGCCGGTTTCTGTTTCGGGGTAAAACGTGCAACTAACCTGGCTTTTGAAGCGGCAGGCAAAGACCAGAAAACCTATACGCTTGGTCCGATTATTCATTCTCCTCAGGTTGTGGGCAGACTTGCAGACTTAGGTGTCCGAGCTCTTGATTCACTTGAGGGCCTTGAAACAGGTACGATAATCATCAGGTCACACGGAGTCGCATTGGAAGAGATCACCGAGGCGAAGCAGAAGGACCTGACTATTGTCGATGCGACGTGCCCGTTTGTAAAGAAAGCCCAGGAACATGTGAAGAGTCTGTCAGAGGCCGGGTATGGAGTTGTTGTTGTCGGAGATGCGGTTCATCCTGAAGTACAGGGGATTGTCTCCTATGGCGGTAATAAGGTCTTTGTTGTTGCGTCCGGCGAAGATGTCAAAAAACTTCCCAAAATGACTAAAATAGGTGTGGTGGCCCAGACGACCCAGTCATTTGAAAATCTGAAAAATGTCGTGGGTGAATGTTTATTGAGAGGGGGCGAGGTCCGCGTTTATAATACAATCTGTGATGCGACCGCAGTCCGTCAGGATGAAGCAAAGGACCTGGCCAGCCGCGTTGACTGTATGCTGGTGGTAGGCGGGTTTAACAGCGCCAATACGCACCGGTTGTTTGAGGTATGCACAGAGATCCAGCCGCGTACACATCAGATCGAAACTGCTGCGGAAATTAACCCGGCCTGGTTTGAAGGTGTTGAGCGGGTCGGTGTCACCGCCGGCGCTTCGACTCCAAAGTGGATTATTGAAGAAGTAATGAACAAAATTGAGGAATTGAATAAAAGCGATTGAAATATTCGGATCAAATTGGTACATTGCAAAGCTCAATAAAAAAAGAGTAACGATAAACGTCCAGGGGGTATGGTGTAATGGTTGATTTTAAAAGGCTTGACGCTGCCGGAGAAGAGAATGAAGAGCTCGACGGCGATCAGCAGAGCAGTGAATTTGCAGCACTTTTCACTGAGAGTTTAAAAGATCGTCCCGAACGGGATAAAATAATAGAGGGAACTGTAGTACGTGTGGATCAGGACACGGTCCTTGTTGACATCGGATTAAAGTCAGAAGGCCATGTGCCTACAGCCGAATTCCGCGATGCTGATGGCGAAATATCGGTTCAGGTCGGCGACAAGATCAGGGTACTGATGACTCGCCAGGATGGAAAGAAAGGGTATGTTCTTTCCAAAAAGAAGGCAGACTATCTTTCCGCCTGGGATAAGATCGGCGATGCTTGTCATGAAGGCGGTATCCTCGAAGGCACCATTACAGGCAAAGTTAATGGCGGTTTTACAGTAGATATTGGGGTACAGGCTTTCCTGCCGTCTTCACAGGTTGATATCCGTCCTTCATCCGACTCGGACAGCTATATCGGTCTTAAAGGACGTTTCAAGGTTATAAAAATTAATCAGCGTCGTGATAACATTGTTCTGTCCCGCCGCGCAGTTCTTGAAGAGGAGCGCGCATCCATGCGTGATGTAACTCTTGAAAAGCTCGAGGAAGGCCAGATAGTTGAAGGGACAATCAAAAATGTTACCGACTATGGCGCCTTTGTCGATCTGGGCGGCGTTGACGGTCTACTCCATGTTTCAGATCTTTCCTGGGGAAGGGTTGGAAAACCGACGGATGTGCTTAAACCGGGACAGCAGATTACTGCCAAGGTTCTGAAATTTGACCGTACCAAAGGCAAAATATCGCTCGGGATTAAACAGACCCTCACGGACCCGTGGCTTGATGTGCCTGCCAAGTTTCCTATTGGCGAGCGTGTGCGTGGTCGGGTTGTAAGTCTGATGGAATATGGTGCGTTTGTTGAACTGGAGCCAGGTATTGAAGGTCTGATCCATGTTTCAGAAATGTCGTGGACAAAGAGAGTTCGCCGTGCAGCCGATGTTCTGAATATCGGTGATGAAGTTGAAACGGTTATCCTCGGCATCGACATGGGGAACCGTAAGATTTCTCTGGGACTCAAACAGGTTTCCGAAAATCCATGGAATACAATTGCTGATAAATATCCTGCCGGTACCAGAATTGAAGGCCAGATCAAGAATATGACTGATTTCGGCATGTTTATTGGTATCGAAGATGGCATCGACGGACTGGTACATGTTTCTGATATGTCCTGGACAAAGCGTATCAAGCACCCTGGTGACGTATACGAAAAAGGGAGCCTTGTTCAGGCGGTTGTTCTGAAGGTCGACGTAGAAAATGAACGCCTTTCGCTCGGCATCAAACAGCTTGAACCTGACCCATGGAGCCTTGCTCCGGGTAAATACCGTGTCGGCACAATGGTCACCGGCAAAGTTACTTCACTGACTGATTTCGGGGTTTTTGTAGAACTGGAAGAAGGCATAGAAGGCTTGATTCATGTCTCTGAACTCTCCCGTGAAAAGGTTGCATCAGCCAAGGAATTTGCCGCTATCGGTGATAATCTGGAAGCAGTAGTATTAAGCTGTGATCCAAAAGAACGCCGGATATCCCTCTCCATAAAATCGATGCATGTTGCTGCAGAAAAAGCTGAATTCGAGCAGTACATGGGATCACAGGGTGAGTCGACATCAACATTTGGCGACCTGCTGAAAAAGGGTTTAAACAACAGAAACAATTAATTTACTGACTGCCAGAGGGAAGTATGACCAAAAGCGAACTCATTGAAAAACTAGTTCAATCGCACGGAATGCTGAATATCAAAGTTTCGGAAATTGTCGTTAATACCGTTTTCGATTCAATTGAAGAGGCCCTTAAATCCGGTGATAAAGTAGAAATTCGCGGGTTTGGAAGCTTCACAATACGTGAACGTCTTGGGCGTGAGGCGAGAAATCCGAAGAGCGGTGAAGTTGTGCGTATTCCATCAAAGAAAACCCCATTCTTTAAAACAGGTAAAGAGCTTAAAGAACGGGTAAACTGCTGATGAAAAATCCGTGGCAATTACGCCCGAATGGTTGAGCTGGTAGACACAAGGGACTTAAAATCCCTCGACCGGTGAGGTTGTGCCGGCTCTCGTTTCCAGCTTCGCCAATAGCTACCTTAAATTTTTAATAAACTTATCAGGGACATGCAACTCGCATGTCCCTGTTCTGGTTTATAAGTACGTTGAAGCAGATATTGCCCATCAGAAGACTATGTGAACCTGTTTTTATTCCGAAATCATCTCTTTCGATTTTTATGTGAATTGCCCCTTAGCTTTCCGTCATACTACTGTAACAGGATAATGAGAAAACTAATTGCTGGGACTGAACATTGCTTTGTTTTACGTAATGTGCATTGTCAGGGGAGGGGTTTGTTATCTCAAATGGGGTGGAAGGGGGCTGTTATAAGTCAACAAAGAATACGGTCATATTACAAATAATAGGTATCTCTCTAATATATCTATTAATTATATAACTTTATTGTATTGGCATGTTTGATGCTCATACCTCAAGAAGAAACTTCATAGGAGGAAATCAAAGATGAGAAAAGTTCTTTCCACCATCATTGCAGCAGGGTTTATTTCGAGTATGTTGGTCAATTCCGCATATGCCGGTCATCGTCACATTGAAGTAATAAATCCGCTATGGATCCCAGTAGCAATCCTTTCAACAGTAGCGGCTATCGTTCAGGCACCTTTCGTCTATGCAAGTCATGAATACTCCGAGCCACGTCAGACAGTCGTATACGAACAACGTGATTATTCCGGCCCACGGCAAAGTGTCATTTATGAAGAACCAAGGCATTATCGGCAGGACCATTATTATGAGCGTGGTCCAGCGAATCATTACGATGACGAGCGTGAACGTGGTTATGAATCACAACGTTACCGTGACTACCGGTAATATGATTGGTTTTAAATTGCTTTTACTGCTCTCACGCTGATTGGCTGTATGGCCATAACAGATATAGTTGAACAGTGAATATATGTAAAAGGCCACCTTTGGTTAGGGTGGCCCTTTTTTTATCGCCGCCGCGCTGCCTCCGATTACCGGTCATGTAGCCCAGGACCAACCGCGGCGGAGGCGCTTCAGTCCCTGGATCTCATGCGGAAAGAGCGGAATCTCCGTGATTTTCAGCTGGCCATACTGCTCGTCAATGCGCCTATCTATCCTCATGGTCACGTTTTAATTCCCTGCCGTGATCGCCTCTGCCCTTGTATCTGATCTCTTTCGGCCAGCGGTCTCTCGGCAGCTCCATCCTGGGCCCATTCCTGTCTCTTGAGTATTGCCAGTTATTATTCTGATAGAAATAGTGATAACCGCTCTGATAGTAGTACGGTTCTGTGCTGAACTCAACAATCGCAGGTAGAGGCGGTGCTACCACAACTCCATAACCGCCAGGACCTGGTGACACCAGACACGCCGTTAGCATGAAGACTGCAAATAACACGACAAATACGAGACGTAGTAAACTTTTCATTGTTACCTCCTCTGTTAGAGTTGCTTTATTTTACTATTGTCTACATGCATGGAATCACCCATTTTCTTTCCTTCTTTTATTTATATTGATACCACAGGGTGTTTGGTTGTCAATTTGCCCATACGATTTGACAGCTTATCAGCGAGCGATATAATAAATTCATAAAATGAAACATAGTGACAAACATAAAGGAGGATGACATGCAGAAAATTCGTTACGGACTGATTGTGGCTGGTATGTTATTGTGCCTGGCAAATTCTGCCGCAGCCCAGGTGAGTATCGGTATCGGGTTGCCCAACCTGAGCATCGGGATCAACCTGCCATTGTTCCCGCAACTTGTTCGGGTACCGGGCTACCCGGTCTACTACGCTCCACAGGTTAACGGCAATTACTTCTTTTACGATGGCATGTACTGGGTCTACCAGAACGATAACTGGTATGCGAGTTCCTGGTACAACGGTCCATGGGGGCTTGTGCAGCCATATTATGTACCGCTGTTTATCCTGCGTATACCAGTGAGCTATTACCGCCAGCCTCCTGCATACTTTAGAGGCTGGCAACCGAATGCGCCGCCTCGCTGGGGTCAGCACTGGGGACGCGACTGGGAACAGCGCCGAAGTGGATGGGACCGTTGGAACCGTAGTTCTGCGCCGGCACCCGCTCCGCTGCCTGTCTACCAACGGCAGTATTCGGGAGATAAATATCCACGGGTTGAGAAGCAGCAGGTGCTTCGCACCAGACAATACAATTACCAGCCGCGTGAAACGGCTGTCCGCCAACACTTTCAGCAGTTGGAGCGTAGAACGCCCGTCCCTGGACAAGGGGGAAGACAGGAAGCGCCTCGGGTGAAAAAGCAGGGAACCCCGCCAGTAGAAAAGCAGGAGACTCCACGTGCAATTCCGCGCCAACAGGGGGCTCCTCCGGGACCAAACTCGCAGCCACCGCGGCGGGGTGGTGAACATGTTCAAAAAATAACGCCGGACAAACCAGCTTCTCAGCAGCGGGCACCGGCAGTGCAAAAACAGAGGCAGCAGCCAGCTGCTGCACAGCAACAGCAGGCGCCAATGGTGAAAGAACAGGTAAAAAAACAGCAGGACCGGGGGCCATCGCAGGGGCCTAATCGTGGCCAGGGACAAGGACAGAACAAAGATGACGAACGGGGCCGGGGACGCGATAAATAACCCGGTTGCATTCATCAGACCCAGTGCTGAGTAAATTGGGGAGAAACAGTTTATGGGTGGCTGGAAAGCGGGCAGAGGTGAAGGTATTTGTTTGTTTCTGATCTTTGCCGGCGCGATACTCTGCCCCGGCTGGACGAAGCAGGGAATTGCCATTGCCGATCAAAGTACTGTGGTGCCTGTTACCCGGGAAGAAAGTGAGGCAGCACCACTCGGCCAAACTACTGAATATCACACTCCGTTAGCAGGAGAGCCATTCCACTCTGTCTTTATGGGTCACCCGGTAGACATCCCAGCCCGTGACCGCGGTCAAGAGACTGCACTGATGCTGGGGGGGGTATTCTATATTCCCAAACAGGGGGAGACATCCGGCACCCCGCTTGCTGCCCTCTATCTGAAGCGGATGTGGGAGAAGTCCAGAACACGCAGCGTAATAAGTATCTTCGTTAATGACCTGGAATATGACAGGAGTTTCGGAAACCTTGAACTTGTCGCGCGTTTTGAAAATAACACGATTCCGATTGGTCAGAAGGAAGTGGTTAATAACCAGGAAATTAAGTCCTCTGATACGATATGGGGAACAATGGTCGCTTCTATGGGCCCCGGTCTTCGCTACAAGGTGGCTCCCTTCCAGGTAGATAATGATCTGAGGCTTCAACTGCTGGGGAAGGTCGGATATTTTTATGCCAGGCGGACTAGTAACACAGGACCAAACCTGGTGCTGCCGCCCGACACAATGCTGTACGGCGTAAAACTGCGTGGCCGTTATGACGGGATGCGTCGGAATCTTCTGGAGCTTCCTCAGACGGGACTGGCTGCGGGATTTGACCTGGATTACATGCACCGGGACAAGTGGGCGAATTTCGGCACGATCCCCGATGCGATCTTCACCAAGTCCGATACCCAAAACTACCTCCAGTTCAACGGCTATCTCATGGGTGCCGGAGTGATCCCCGGGTTGTCAGAGAAGAACCGGGTCTTCTTCAGCCTCCACGGCGGCATTACTCCCCAAAAGAGCGCCGACCGCTACAATGCGATCACGATCGGCGGTGGTCCTCTTCCCATCGAATCGGATGACCTCTGCCGTCCAAATTATCCCGGCACTATGTTTAACCAGGTTCTCGTTTCCAATTATGCCCTGGCGGCCCTGGAATACCGTCGCGAACTGACCTTCTTCATGTATCTTAACCTGCGTGAGACGCTCATCTGGGCGGATCGGGCAGCGGTGACGGATACTAACAAGTTTCTGTACAAAAGCTCTACCGGTGCATCAACTACCATCGGGGTTGGTACCGGTTTTTTTTGGCATTCGGAGCTGTATCTCGGATATTCATGGGATTCCGGTTTCGTTCGCAATGGCAACCCGGGAAGCGGCCTGATCCTGGCCTGGTATAAATCGTTTTGACGTGTAGTTGGTGTCTTTAAGTGCCCTGTTTCAAAAGATCCGGAATGAACTGGTTTTTAATTATGTCTATCAAAGAAGACACTATCCGCATCTGTGATGAATGGTAAGCAGGAGGGAAATTGAACAACATGGTTCTGGTGCTGCTGTTGGCATGTGGAGGGTTGGCGGTGGCCATACAGCCGTCAATCAATGCCCGGCTTGCAGAGAGGGTGGGCAGCTACGAAAGTTCGCTGATTTCCTTTGCCGTGGGAACCCTGGCCATGCTCGTCATGGTGATAATCTCGGGTCGCGGGAATCTCCTGCGCAATGTGGTGGGTGTATCATGGTGGGAACTGACCGGTGGATTTCTTGGCGCATATTTCGTGACAATGACAATCATTGCTGTACCAAGGTTGGGTACTGCCGCCGTCATGTCTATCATTATCTCCGGACAATTGATAACCGGTGTACTGCTCGATCAGTTTGGTGCGTTCGGCCTGCGCCAGATTCCGTTAACCCCTGTGCGTGGAATCGGTATACTTCTGCTCTGTCTTGGGACTGGTCTGGTTATGCGCAGGTAGGAAAAATGACCTGCACAGGGAGCTGTACCGTTGCAAACCGAGTGGTTACGGTGCTGACTTTACAAAAACTACTATCATCGCTAAACCTGGAAATATTTTTATTCAACCGCAGGTGATGTTCCAATCAAGTAACTAAGTAGCTGTTATTTCAAGCATGGGGAACTTTCCACAAAAACTGTGGATAACCTTGTTGAAACTGTGGATATGTTTCAAAAATGTCACATAAAACCTAGCTCTTTATCAGTTTGCATAGTGAATAAGCATATAGCGTAACTAGCTGAAATAACGTGTCAATAGTTATTATGAAAGTGTATACAAATAAGCCTGAAACAGTCCGTTATCCGAAAAGCTAAAAAATAGGCACTATTTCAGCCACTAACGAAAAAACAGGTCAATCTCATACTTACCAGTGGCAGATTATCCTGGGCTGCTTTCCTAACGTTCACGTAGAAAAAAGACTGTTCACTGCCTGCTGTTCACCTGCATAAAATAAAATATTGTAATTAGTATTTATAGTGTTAAAATGCCGCCAGTGTAATTTTACAAGAGTGCTTATTTTGAAAAATAAATATTGCCTGTCACCGAAGAGGTAAAGTCAGGGAGACCTGGCGGCACAAAGTTTCCGGTCCAACAATGGATAGTGGGACTGTCGAAGTGGCATTAGAAAAAGCATTTTGCAAGCGTTGAAGTGTTGTCATTTCGCTCGTTTTCAAATATGACTTCGTATATCAGCAATCTAAAGATGCCGGATTAATGATATAAACGTCCGCTGACGACATTCATGTTGCAACCGCACTTCTAAAGCCTGCCTTTGTCGCTTCCGGTAGGTTTTTTTTGTTTGCAGTAGCCTGCAGCGGGGTAATGACATGAATGCGAGTGCAGAGGATTATGAGTACCTGAAGAAACTCACCGTCTTGTACGTCGAGGATGACGAGGAAGTACTGAACCAGTCCAGTCAATTTTTGTCCCGCTTCGTCGGTGTTCTGTTAACCGCGAGAAACGGTGCTGAAGGTTTGGCGGCCTATCGCGAGCACCATCCGCACATCGTCATCACCGACAAACAGATGCCGGTTATGGACGGGCTGGCGATGGCCTCTGAAATCCGCAACCTGGACAGGTCGGTCCCGATCATTGTCCTTACCTCCTTTGAGCTGCCCGATGTCCTGATTAAATCCATTAATATCAGTATTGACAGGTATATCACCAAGCCGGCGGATGGTTTTCGGCTCCATCAAGCCCTGCTCTCATGTGCTCCCCGCCTGCGGGAAGATGAACAACTAAAGCCGCCGCAAGGGGAGCTGAAGGATGACCTGCGGCGGTTGAACTGCATACTGGAAGGGACACGGGCCGGTACGTGGGAATGGAACGTGCAGACCGGGGAAACCATATTCAATGGACGCTGGGCGGAGCTGGTAGGGTATCATCTCGATGAAATATCGCCAGTTTCCATTTCCACCTGGATAAATCTAGTTCACCCCGATGACCTCATTAAAAGCAATGAATTACTGCACAGGCATTTTCGGGGTGAGTCGGATTGTTATGAGTGTGAAGTCAGGATGAGGCATAAAAACGGGCAGTGGGTCTGGATGCTGGATCGCGGCGTGGTCGCCTCCCGAACTGACGACGGAAAGCCCCTGTGGATGTTCGGCGCTCATATGGACATCACCGAGCGCAAACAGATGGAAGAAATGCTGCGGGTCAGCGAGGAACGGCACCGCCTGCTTGCTGACAATGCCAGCGATGTCATCTGGACAATGGGCCTGGACCTGAAATATACCTATGTAAGCCCGTCTGTGGCAAAGCTGCGGGGCTACTCCCCGGCTGAAGTCATGCAGCAGCCAATTGAAGAGGCTCTTACCCCCGAATCCTACCTCGTTGCTATGGAACATTTTGCAACAATCTGTACTAGCATACAAGCCGGACGCCCCGTGGAAAACATACGGGGAAAGCTGGAGCAGACGTGCAGTGACGGTTCAACCGTATGGACCGAGATAACAGTAAGCTGCATATATAACAGTGAAGGTACATTTGTGGAAATACTCGGCGTTACCCGCGATATTACCGAACTCAAGAAAACGCAGCAGCAGCTTGAGCTCATGGCACATTATGATGCGTTGACGAATCTGCCCAACCGGTCTCTGTTCTCTGATCTTTTTTCACAGGGTCTGGCGCTGGCCAGGCGGCACAACACCAGGCTGGCCCTGCTGTTTATGGATATTGACAATTTCAAGCTGATCAACGACAACTACGGTCACGCAGTCGGGGACCTGATACTTCAGGAAGTTGCAGCACGCATGTTATGTTGTATCCGGGCTTCGGATACCATCGGCCGGATCGGCGGGGACGAGTTCGTGGTGCTGCTGCATGATGTCGGCAGCGACGAGAATGCAGTCACGTCGGCCGACAAGATTCGCGATGTGTTGAATCAGTCGTTTGGCGTGGCCGGGAAAACGTTCTCCATTTCGTCAAGTATCGGTATTGCCATCTACCCGGAACACGGCAGTGAAGCAATCGAACTGTCCAGGAATGCCGACAGAGCCATGTACCATGCCAAAGAGTGCGGACGGAACAACGTTAAAGTCTTCAATGCAGGCATACTTCCGGCCGACCCGGCGTAGGCTTCCCTGTCAGCCGGGTCAGATCAGTTCCATCTGTCACTGCCGTAGGGCAAAGGACTGCCGTGACCTGCTATCCAGACAGCAATATCTGCCAGCGGCTTTTTCCCCTGCAAATCACGCAGCAGCATGTGATAGCCATGCGCGTAGAAAGCCCTTCTGGTACTCTTGGGCATCCTGTCGAGCATGAGGAACGTCGGCTCTTTGGGGATTATCTGGTCGTTTTCGCCGTACAGGACGATGGTGGGCAATTGCAGCTTCCCCGCTCGTGATAAGGCCTCGTCCATAAGATTGGTAAGGCCGTACAGCGTGTCGATGCGGGTGGCCTTGATGACGTGCGGATCGCGTCCCAGAGCCCGCAGCATCTCTATATTATCTGAAGGGGAGATGTGCAGTCCTTTACCGGTCAACTTCAGCCACGGGATTGTGTGCGCGGTGATGGCCAGCAGCCATCTCTGGTACCATGGCATCGTTACACGCCCCCAAACTGCCGGCGCGACAAGGATAACACCGTCGACCTCAGGCGGATTGCTCCCGGTCGCAGCGACGATGGCCACTGCTCCACCCATGCTCTCTCCCAGAATGTAGAGCGGAACTCCCGGATGGCGCTTGCGAACCTCCTTCACAAAAGTGGAGAGGTCGTTTGTGTATGCATCGATTCCTGACCAGAGTCCGCGTCCCGGCGCTCCGCCGAAACCGCGCTGGTCGTAGGCGTAGCAGGCTATGCCGCGGCCTTCCAGGTAGCTTGCGGAGGACGTGAAGGCGTTGCTGTAGTCGTTGAAACCATGCAGTGCGACGATAACCGCTCTGACCTGATTATTATTCGGCACCCAGGTGCGTACCGGCAGCAGCGAACCGTCACCGGCCACGAAAATACTATTCTGGATTTTTGGCTCTGCGACCTGTTTTCCGGGGTGATTTACCAGCGGCGAACAGGCGGATAGTATGAACAGAGCAGCTGTTATAACGCCGGAAACGGATACTCTTCTGATAAGGCACATGTACTTGTCCCAGTACTCTTTTAAATTTCCATGAGTTTTTTAAACCACTCCTGAATGAAGAGGTCAATATACTCCCGGCTGATGGCGCTGGAATGCGGCGTGATCAGCACGTTGGGCTGTTCCCAGAGAGGCGAGGTGGGAGCCAGTGGTTCCCCGGCAAAGACGTCCAGTCCGGCGCCTGAGAGAGGACCGGTCCTGAGGGCGCTTAAAAGGTCTTCCTCCCGGTAACAGTTGCCGCGCCCCAGATTGTACAGATGAGCCCCCGGCTTCATCGCATTGAAATGCCGCGCGGTAAAGATACCGTCGGTTCCCGCACCGCCCGGCAGCACAAAGACCACGTGATCGGCGAACGGAAGTTCATCCTCCAGTCGGCCAAAGGAAATTATCCTGTCAACGTTCGGATTGCCTTCGAATCCTGCCGTGTCGCGCTTGACTGCGGTAATCCCGGCTCCGAATGCTTTCAGCAGTTCGGCCATGGACTGACCCAGCGATCCGAACCCGACCAGCAGAACTCTCTGACTGAAAAGCGCTACGTTGTCGGTATAGTCGAGTCGGCCCCAGATACGCTTTCTCTGGTCTTCAAGCGATTTTCCGATATGCCGGTTGAAGTGCAGCATCATCGCGAGAAGGCTTTCACGCATGATCCGGCCGTGAAAGCTGCCATAAAATGTCCTCACCCGGCCGGCAGGGTCTGCAGCGACCCAGTCATGTCCGGCGGCGGGTGTGAAAAGTGTCTTCAGCTTCGGTGCGCCTTCATACCACCCGGATTCAAATACCCAGGTCAGAACGCAATCTGCTTCCGGGAGTTTTTCAAGAAAATCGTGGTTACCTTCTGCGACAGTAATACGCGTTTCAGGAAGAGTAGCGCGGATAAGATCTACATGGCGTGCTTTAAGAGAGAAGGCGTCAACGTTGTTGTAAAGGTGGATGAGGAGGTTGCTGGTTTTCATGGCTGCACTCTTTCGTTGTTTGGGCTGAAATCCGGGACAGTATCCGGGGCAGTGTGAATATGTGGGTACCCTTGCCGGTTGTCGGTAAAATAACCTGAAACCACAGATATGACAACTGCCTCGTTCTGATGGCGGCTTTTATGTTGACCATAGATGACGGATGCCAGTATATTTATTTACCGTATATCGGGGGACGTACAGGGCGCACAAACATTCAGGGGCATTTTTAGGGGCATTCGCTTAAAGGGTGCCTTTTTAAGTTTATCAAAAATAATATCCTGCTAAACGCAGTGCTTATTCAACCCGGACGCCGACTTTATAATCAATAAAACAACGGAAGCTGCATCATGCCACGTAAAATTGAAGAACTATTTCCCGATGAGAACCAGATCCCCGAACAGTACCGTAACTGGCAGCCGATCAGGCAGGATTACTACCTGATCGATGGCGAGCTGCGCAGTTGGGATGGACCGTTGCAGGAGGTGTATTCGCCGGTCTGCATACGTACCGCTGCAGGATGCCGGAACAAACCGGTCGGAGAAGCGCCGCTGCTGACGGAAGAGGCTGCGCTTGAAACACTCGCCGTGGCGGTGCGGGCCTATGCAAACGGTCGCGGTGTCTGGCCGACCATGTCGGTGGGGGAGCGGATCCAGAGCGTGCAGCGCTTTACCTCTGCCATGCTGCAGAAGCGGGCGGAGATTGTAATGCTTCTGCAGTGGGAGATCGGAAAATCGCTGCAGGAAGCGGAGCGCGAATTCGAGCGTGCGGTGACCTATATTCGCGACACAGTGGAACTGCTGAAAGAGCTTGACCGTTCATCGTCCCGTTTTGTCATCCAGCAGGGGATCATCGGGCAGATCAGACGTGCTCCGCTGGGAGTGGTGCTCTGCATGGGGCCATATAATTTCCCGCTCTACGAAACCTTTACGACACTGATGCCGGCACTGGTTATGGGCAATACGGTCGTGCTGAAACCGCCCCGCTTCGGTGTCCTGGTCTTTCAGCCTCTTTTGGAAGCCTTTCGTGATTCGTTTCCGCCCGGCGTCATCAATACGGTCTACGGCGAGGGTGAAACGGTTGTTCCGCCGCTGATGGCATCAGGGCAGGTGGATGTGCTCGGCTTTATCGGCACCCACCGTGTCGCCGATGCCCTGCGTGCGGTCCATCCCCGTCCCCACCGTCTCCGCTGCGTGCTCGGTCTGGATGCGAAGAACCCGGCAATTATCCTGCCTGACGCCGACCTCGAACTGACGGTGGCCGAATGTATCCAGGGGAGCCTGACCTTCAACGGGCAGCGCTGCACCGCACTGAAGATCATGTTCGTGCACCGCTCGATCGCCGCTGACTTTCTGCAGCGAATGTCCGCTGGTATAGATGCTCTCAAATGCGGCATGCCGTGGGAGTACGGCGTCACCGTTACGCCACTGCCGGAGCCGGAAAAGCCGGCCTATCTGGAAGGGCTGGTCAACGATGCCCTGAATCTCGGCGCCCGGGTTGTCAATCCCGGCGGCGGTGCCAGAAGTGCTTCATTCTTCTATCCGGCCCTGTTGTATCCGGTTACCCCTGCCATGCGGATTTACCATGAAGAGCAGTTCGGTCCCGCTATTGCGGTTGTGCCGTTTGACGACATCCAGGAACCGATCGAGTATGTCGTGGCTTCAAACTACGGCCAGCAGGCCAGCATCTTCGGGCAGAATACCGACCAGCTCGCCCAGCTGGTTGATGCGCTGGTCAACCAGGTCTGTCGTATCAACATCAACAGTCAGTGCCAGCGAAGCCCGGACAGCTTTCCTTTCAACGGCCGCAAGAATTCCGCCGACGGAGCCCAGTCGGTAGCGGATGCCCTGCGCTTCTTCTCGATCAGGATCGTCGTGGCGGCGCGGGAAACCGATGCCAACCGCGAGATCATAACCAGTATAGTGCGGGAACGGAAATCACATTTTCTTTCAACTGATTACATGCTCTAAGGTGATGTATTGGAATAACTCATTATGAATGTTCTGCCGCAGGAAAAAATAGATAAACTCCGCACAATTCTGGCTGATATGGGCGGCTGTGTGATCGGTTTTTCGGGTGGTGTCGATTCGACGCTGCTGTTTGCCATGGCGACCGAGGTGCTGGGAAACCAGGCGCTGGCGGTCACGGCAACGTCAAAGACCTATCCGGAACGTGAACTGAATGAAGCGCGCGAACTGGCCGAACGCATCGGCGGACGCCACCTGGTGATCGTTTCCGAAGAGCTGGACCTCCCGGAGTTTCGCGATAATCCCCGCAACCGCTGCTATTACTGCAAAAGGGAACTGTTCGGCAAGTTGCGGGCAATTGCCGACCGTGAAGGCCTGAAGCATGTGCTGGACGGCACCAACAGTGATGACGCCGGCGACCACCGCCCTGGACGGAAAGCTGCGGAAGAGCTGAATGTGCGCAGTCCGCTGGAGGAAGCCGGCTTCACCAAGCAGGATATCCGCGATCTTTCCCGTGGAATGATGCTGCCAACCTGGGATAAGCCGGCCTTTGCCTGTCTATCGAGCCGCTTCCCCTACGGTACCGCCATTACCCCTGAGCGGGTCGGTCAGGTCGGCCGGGCCGAGGAATCGCTGCGCGGTCTCGGATTTCGAACCGTGCGGGTCCGCTATCACGGGACTGTTGCCAGGATTGAGCTTGGTGAAAGTGAATTTGAACTAGCGGCCGGGGCCTTGCGGAACGACGTGGTCAGGCTGGTGAAAGCTGCCGGTTTTACCTATGTTGCGCTTGATCTGCAGGGGTATCGCACCGGGGCCATGAATGAATAGATTCAGTCTTCCCGTTGCATATACTGGCGTTATCTTTGGCGTTGATGTCATACTTGACTTCCCGGGCACAGAGGCGTACAAAAGTCTTCCCTGATGTAGAGCGATGCAAATGGGCACATAGCTTAGCTGGTAGAGCAGCCGACTCTTAATCGGCAGGTCGACGGTTCGATCCCGTCTGTGCCCACCAAATAAAACAAGGACTTACGAGATTTCGTAAGTCCTTTACTTTTTCCAGCGTGACCATTGCGTGACAGTTTTGAATTACTCAATCTTGTCGGGGGCAGAGGACTCTCTTTTAAAACCGATACTCGGCATTTGCGCCGGCATAACCTTCGACACCCCTTTGAGTTAATAGATACCCTCATGGCAACGCACCTTACGGGAGACAAGGCACTATCAGTTCGAGCAATTAGTTTACTTATTTTCCTGATAAAGTAGTATTATAGGGAATTAAGGAGTAATTTACATGAAAAGCGATAAGGATGATTCCGGAATAAAAACAGGTTCACATTGTCTTCTGATGGGTCTTGATGGAGTTACTTACCAGGCACTGCTAGGGAATTTTTCATTGACTGGAGCATTGATTAAGATCAGTGGTGATATTCCAAACGGCCTGCACGTTGGTGAAATGTGCGGTCTGATGCTAAGTGAGAATACCCAATTGAGTTCTGCAAAGTATACTGGAAAAATAGTTGAGATTGATTCTAATCGTGTTGGAATCAGTTTTAACCACCAGGAACATCAGCACCAGAAGCATAAATATTCTCCCCCTGAGAAGGCCGTACAAATAAAAAACCCGCCAAGTCAATAAGGTGGGTTTCTCTTTAATAAAATAAGGGTGCCAATATGTCGATTGATGGCTTGTATGAAATTGTTGAGATGGAGTTGTGGGACAAGGATGCCATCGATCTCGTGGAACCAGGCTATATCCACATCAGGGGTAAAAAAGGCAAACTGCACTTCATTTGTGTTGATGGTCAAATGGAGATACAGAAGTCTAAAGACAGGTACCTGTTCACCTGGGAAGGAAATGACGAATGTGATCCTGCCAGTGGGTATGGAAATTATACCTGCTCAAATGATACCCTTACGGGCAGGATATATATACATGGCAGTGATGATAGCTCGTTTGTTGCGATAAAAGTACCTACGGTGAACAGACTCCCCAAGATGGTCGATAGAGGAGTGTTGGTTGTTAAAGCCAAAGAACCCTTCAGGGAGTGGCTATCATTATTGCCCGGCTCGGATCATCTCACGATCAAAGAAATTAATGATGATTGTACTGCTTATCTTATTCCAGGATTCGAGAATGACCACGAGAGAGACCACATACTTAAGAAGGTCTACTCAGATGTATTTGTAGAACAGCTCGTTAAACGGTGTATTGACGAAGATAGATGGCCACAAAAGCGAACTCTTACCCTGTTCAAAAGATGGTTTGAGCTTGAATTCCATTCTGTTGTTGAAGAGCTGGTAGAAGATGAATTGTATACTGAAGAAAAATGAAGATTTCACGCATCTATTTTATCCGTCCGTATCCTCACCTGTGATCTGCTTTGACCAAACTTCCTATTGACGACATTCTTCCGGTTCTGCTCGAGTCCGTCCGTTCTCATCAGTGCGTCATCCTTCATGCACCCCCGGGGGCGGGCAAAACCACGCGTGTTCCGCTAGCCCTGCTTGATATTATTCCTCCCGGAGCCGGGCGCATTGTCATGCTGGAACCGAGGCGGATCGCTGCCGTCTCGGCCGCGCACTGGATGGCGGGCTGCCTCGGTGAAAAGGTCGGTCAGACAATCGGTTATTCAATCCGTTTTGACAGCTGCACTTCTAAAGCCACGCGTGTTGAGGTGGTGACCGAGGGGATTCTGACCCGCAGGATTCAGAGTGATCCGGGACTTTCCGGCGTCGCGCTGGTCATCTTTGACGAGTTTCATGAGCGGAGTCTCCATGCCGATCTCGGGCTGGCTCTCTGCCGTGAAGTGCAGCAGCTGCGCCCCGATCTGAAGATCATCGTCATGTCGGCGACACTGGATGTTCAGCCCCTCTCCAGGCTTCTTGACAACGCTCCGGT
>JAQUCU010000014.1 GCA_028686055.1 Desulfuromonadaceae bacterium | reverse complement strand
CCTTTTGGAGCGCACTCCTCCCAAGACCCGAATGCACCCAAGGATCAGGCGTTTTTCCAGGATCTGAAAAGCCGTATTCACCGGCGTCTGATCGAGCGGCTTGATCTGGCCAAACTGGACCTGCTTGGCAGCAACGAGCTGGTCCGGGAAATCGGCTTTGTCATAGAAAGCCTTATCATCGAGGAAGGGGTTCCTCTTAATCAGGCGGAACGGGATCGTCTCATTGTCGAGGTCCAGCATGAAACCTTTGGCCTTGGCCCGCTGGAACCGCTGCTGGCCGATCCGAATGTTTCGGACATACTGGTGAACAAAGCCTCGCAGGTGTATGTGGAGCGCTTCGGGAAGCTGGAAAAAACCAACGTATGCTTCAAGGACAATGCGCACCTGATGCAGATTATCGAACGGATTGTGTCAAAGGTCGGCAGGCGCATCGACGAATCATCACCCTATGTGGACGCCAGATTACCCGACGGTTCACGCGTAAATGCGATAATCCCTCCCCTGGCCCTGGACGGCCCGGTGCTTTCCATCCGGCGTTTCGGACAGGAACCTCTCAAAATGAGCGACCTTATCAACTTGAATACGCTTGACCACCGCATGGAAAAGCTGCTGGAAGGCGCCGTAAAAACCAGGCTCAACATCCTCATCTCCGGAGGGACAGGAACCGGCAAAACGACGATGCTGAACGTGTTGTCGGAGTATATTCCCAACAGTGAGCGGGTGGTGACTATCGAAGACTCCGCCGAACTCCACATGAAGCAGGAACATGTCGTCCGGCTTGAAACAAGACCGGCAAACATTGAGGGACGGGGTGAAGTCACCCAACGGGATTTATTGAGAAATGCCTTGAGGATGAGGCCGGATCGGATTGTCCTCGGCGAGATCCGCGGCGGCGAAGCACTGGATATGCTTCAGGCAATGAACACGGGGCATGACGGTTCACTTTCCACTGTCCACGCCAACACCACTCGCGACGCCCTGGCGCGTATAGAGACCATGGTGCTGATGGCGGGTATGGACCTCCCGGAACGGGCTATCAGGGAACAGGTCGCAGCAGCCTTGAATATTGTTGTCCAGCTTGTCAGATTCTCCGACGGTACCCGTAAGGTTGTAAAGCTGTCCGAGATAACCGGCATGGAAGGTAACACCATTGTCATGCATGATGTGTTTATCTTTGAACAAAAAGGGATTGACAAGGAAGGCAAGGTTGTTGGCGAATACCGGGCAACCGGTGTCAGACCCATGTTTGCCGAACGTTTCAGAGTCTACGGATTCGAGCTTCCCCAAGGTATATTTGAAAACTAGGGAGGAAGAGTTTTGATACCTATTGTGATAATTACATTCCTTGCGGTGTTATTCATCTTTTTAGCTCTTTTCCTCGGGTTTTCCGCCTATAAGGACTCGCCGAAGGCCGAGCTAAAAAGACGCCTGCAGCACATGGCAAATAATCGCAGTGATCAGGGGATGCCGGAAGATCTCCGTTCTGAGATTATCCGCGAAACCCCGCCGTTGGACCGGATCCTTGCAAAACTTCCGTTCACGCGCGATCTGGACAGGAAACTGGATTACGCCGGATTGAAAATTACCACCTCCCTCTTTCTCCTCATTCCCATCGGCCTGGCAGTAGTCGTGTTTACTTTGACCCTGTTACTGACAAAGTCAATTCTAATCGCCTTGGCAGGAGCGATACTGGTATCACTTATCCCTTTTGGTTTTCTCCACTTCAAGATCCAGCAGCGCCTGGAAAAATTCACCGAGTTGTTTCCCGATGCCCTGACCATGGTAGCCCGCTCGTTACGTGCCGGGCACTCCTTTACCAGCGCCATCCAGCTGGTCGGCCAGGAAGTTCCCGATCCGGTGGGGGGGCTTTTTAAAACTGCCTACGAACAGCAGTTGCTGGGGTTGCGCATAACCGAAACGCTGCAGAACCTGAACGAGAGGATTGAAAGCCTTGACCTCCGTTTTTTCACCACGGCGGTTGCAATAAACACTGACGTCGGTGGTAACCTTGCAGAAATACTTGAAAGTCTGGCACAGACGATCAGGGAGAGGCTGAAGATCAGGCGACAGGTCAAGGTGTATACCGCTCAGGGTCGCATGTCGGGATATGTGCTGGGTGCCCTGCCGATTGTCACGTTCCTTATTTTTAACATTTTAAACCCGCAGTATGAATCTGTTCTTTATAAGGAAACCATGGGCAGGTATGTGCTCGCATTTGCCGTTTTCATGCAGGTGATCGGTTTTCTGGTCATCAGAAAGATCATCAAAATAAGGATTTAGGGGGCAGATGATGGTTTACGCAATAACCGCAACCGTATTTGTCGCCATAATGCTCCTGACAGGGGCCATATTGTACCCCTTCCTGTCACGGCGGAGCGTTATACAGGACCGGCTCGATAAGATTGCGCCGAAAGAGGAAAAGGTTTTTGAACTTACCACCGAAACCCCGAAATGGTACGACCAGCTAAGCCAGATCGGGAGCGTGGTACGCTTTTCTCCAAAAGAACAAACCAAATACACTAAAATGCTCGTAGCGGCCGGATACAGGAAAGAAAGCGTATATGTATTTTTTGGCGCCAAGATTCTGCTCACCTGTGCATTGCCCTTCGGATATCTGCTTTTTTATTCTATGGTGAAAGGGGCTGCACCCAACACCCTATCTTTCCTTATCGCTCTAATTCTGGCAATTGTCGGCTATCTGCTGCCGAGCTACTGGTTATATCATCAGTACAATGAGCGTCAGTTACAGATATTCCATACGCTCCCTGATGTTCTCGACCTGATAACCGTCTGCGTGGAAGCGGGCCTGAGCATGGATGCGGCCTTGATAAAAGTGACTGAAACACCCCAGTTTGCCAATGATCCACTGGCCAGGGAAATAAAGATTGCAACGATGGAAACCAGGGCAGGCAAACCCCGCATCGAGTCGCTAAAGGATATGGCCGAACGAACCATGGTTGATGACGTCAAGTCATTTGTCACCATGCTGGCCCAGACGGAAAGGTTCGGCACCAGCCTCAGCCAGGCCCTGGGTGTCCATGCGGAAACACTACGCACAAAAAGAAGACAGTATGCCGAAGAATCCGCAGCCAAAACCACCATCAAAATGATTTTTCCTCTGGTATTTTTCGTTTTCCCGGCCCTGATGGTAGTTATATTAGGTCCGGCCTTTGTCCATGTCAGAAATATTTTTAAATAGTTTCCGAATGTACCTGTAGCAAGCACCTAAAACCACAGGAAAGGAGGCAACATTATGCAAGTCGATTTTAACAGCGCGCTGCTATTGATTATTGCCGTTGAATTGGCCCTTATCTATTCAAGACTTGGAAAAAAGTAAGCGCCTGAAAGATCTCTGGTCGGCTGTTTATTATAACCGACCGGCCAGGGATTTCACCATTGTGACTACTTTAAGCTAAAAAGATCGGATCGGCATCCGGTTGACCATATACATTGTAATCTAGAACTGTTTTTTAAAGCATCATTTCAACCAGCTATGATTTCATCAATAGTAAGGAGGGGTTATGCGTTATATGTACAGGATGATAGCGATTCTCTTGCCGGTATTCATGTTGTTACTAACCGGCTGCGGCAGCAGCTCTAACGGCAGCACGGCCGATCCGTTCAGTTCTAGCTCAACCACCACCGGGACGAGCAGTGGTACCATATTCGGCAATATCTCCACAGCCACCGGGAAAACTGGCATCACCCTGACAACCGACCGCTCAACCATCGATGTCAATAATGGTCAGGTGCTTGTGACCGCGAAAATTGTCAGCAACGGAGTGGCGATTTCCGGAGTACCGGTGACCTTTAGCATCGTGGCGCCGGTCAACGGCCCGGCAACCATTGAAACCGGGCTGACCACAGTAACCACTGACTCTAACGGAACGGCAATTAGTCGCATTACTACCGGCAACACCCTTTCCACCACAAACGTGATTGTCTCGGCAACGGCCAAAATTGGAACTCAATCTGCTGTTGCCAGTACAACATTCCAGATCGTGCGGGGCGATGGCGTCATCATGTTCACGAGTGCTGCCGGCACTACTCCTGGAAGCCAAACGAATCTACTTACACCTGGAATCAAAGAAGTGGATCCAACCTTAAGCCCAGCATGGACTTTCATGCAACTGATCCCCTTCAAGTTAACCGATTCAAACGGTAATCCGCGGGTGGGAGTGCCGGTGACTCTTTCTGTCTATAGTATCACTGCTCTTGATTCCAGCGGCAAGCCTGATCCCAGTTTAGTAAAAATCGATTTTCTGGTACTCCCTATTTCGGAATCAAATCAAGAGACCATCACCACCGACTCAGCCGGCCAGGGAATATTCAACACCGCTGTTACGTTGACCACCCCGCCACCAGGCGGTGTGAATACGGTTGATGTAGTTTTCAAAGCGGTGACTAATGACGCTATCCCTGTCACAGCCTACGTCGGCAATAGCTATACATTGTCTTCAAAGTTGCCAACCCTCACAATAGCCCCTGGCAGTGCCTCGTTTGGCAGCGCCACTGATATAACATTTACCATTTCCGGCGGCGTTCCTCCGTATAGCGTTACATCAAACAATACCGCCCGCGTCACCGCTGCACTCCAACCTGATGGGGTGACTGTGGCAGCACACCTTGTTGACACTACCGCATGGACTGGATCGGTAACTATTACCGCGACGGATTCTGCAAGTCAAACTGCATCTGCAACGGTTACACGGTGATATTTCCTTATCCTCATACGGAGGGCAAGGAGACTTATCACTGCATCATTTTTTCTGACTTAATAAAATTTATATATGGCATTGGAGGAACTATGCGCAAAGTTATTCTCTTAACAACACTTACAATCATCCTGGCCACAGGCACCGCCATGGCCGCCAGCATTGACGGCAGATTCGGCATAACCGGTAAGGCTGGTGTGCTTATACCTCTCCGGGATAATTTCATCAGCAGTACGTCCGAATCCAAGACCGCGTTTGCCTTTGGTGGTGGACTCATCTACGGCTTCGGCAAGAACTTCGCTGCCGAACTGGATGTCACCCATGTACCGAAACTTGATGTGGAGATTTCAGGAAGCAAGGTTTTTGAAGCGTCATTCACCGACCTGTCGCTTGGCATACAGTATCGCTTTATCCCCGAAAACCGCCTCGTACCCTACCTGGGAATAGGTGCCGATTTCATCAAGGGAGAACTGACCAATTTAGCAGGTAGCAACTATGACATGGACTGGACTGCTGGTGGCCATGTTAACGCTGGTCTTGACTATTTTATCAACAGGAGCATAGCCTTCAATGTTGACTTCAGGGGAGTATATACCGCCAAGGGTGATATTAAAAATGGTGACTTGTGGGTGGGCGAGTACGACCCGATGAGCTTTATATGCACTGCCGGTTTTCGCTTCTTCCTGCCGGAAAGCGCATTTAAATAAGATGAAGGCCACTGACCGCACATCGGGCAAAGAGCTGGCCCCAAATCTGGCAGTGGCCGACACCTTTTTTTCACGATTAAAAGGCTTGCTCGGTAAAAAAGAGCTTCCACATGGCGAAGGTTTATGGATCAAGCACTGCAAAAGCATCCATACCTTTGGCATGCGATTTCCTATCGATGTTGTGTTTCTTGATAAGGAAAATAAAGTCGTGGGACTTGCGAAGACTCTAGGGCCGAATCGCATACCTCATCTTTATTCCAGTGCCAGCAGTGTCATAGAATTACCAGCTGGGACAATAGATGAGGCACATACGGTAACAGGTGACTATATTGAAGTTGTTTAATGCCATGTCTGCACAAAAGCGGACCCGAGTCAATTCAACCTGTTTTTTTTTATTTATCCTGCTCCTCACCGCCCACATCGGGCTGGTTTTGGTGCTGCCTTACTTTCCCACTCAGGATGGACCAAGCCACATTTATAACCTGGTGATACTGAATGATCTCCTCCACGGCGGCAAGGAATGGGGGAACTTTTTTACCTATAAACTGCGTGCTGTCCCCAATCTGGGCTTTCACCTGATCGCATACCCGCTGCTGCAACTCTTTCCCCCTTTAATCACAGAAAAGATCTTCATCTCCATCTATATCTTCCTGATGGGGGTTTGCGTACCCTTTTTCTTGCGCAGCTTTGATAAGCCGGTCTTCCCCCTGTCCTTCCTGGTGTTTCCCGTTATTTTCAATTTCAACCTGATGATGGGCTTTTACAGCTATGTCATTGCTGTCCCGACATTTTTTATTGCCATTTCTCTGGCATGGAAGATCAGGAACAAATCACAAAGTACGAGGTTTATTTGTTATAACATAGCCGGAGTCTTCATCTTCTTTCTGCACCTGATACCGTTCATATTTTATCTCATCGCATTAACAATATTTGCAATTGTGGAGCATGAAACACTCGGTAGAGCCGTTCGGTCTCTGGCCAAGCAACTTTTCGTAATTATCCCTCTCATAGCTCTTCTGCTCTATTATTTATCTACCGGTTCCTCCTCCCCTGTTCCAACTGATTTTTCATATTTGCTGTCCGGTCAACGCGCTGCGACCCTGTTCACCGACCTTCTGACTTTTTCAATGGTCAATTTTTCACCGTGGCAGCTTGTTCCCGGCTCAATCTGCCTGTTTGTTATTTTGCTGCTGTTTTCTTCGTTTGTCAGAGATCGTTTCAATGGAAAGTACCAGCTTTTTGCGGGACAAAAAGCTCTGCTTCTGCTGACCTTGACTCTTACCGCAATTTATCTGCTGGCACCCTTCTGGCTGGGTGACGGCAGCTATTTTAATGACAGATTTCCCTGGGTCATACTTTTGCTCCTTCTTCCACCTCTGGCTGGTGCCAGTGCGCATAAAAATCCTGTTCTCAAAATCGGCATTATAACATCGGCCATACTGCCTCTCTATTTCAATACTGTTATCTTCCGGCAACAGAGCAATGAGGTCGCCACATTCTTGGAAGGCCTCCGCTGCGGTTGTTCAAAGGGTGATTTGATTATGCTCTATAAAACGGATCACCCTGTATGGCCGAAGGTCGACGTCATTCTGCACGCTACATCCTATTATGGGGTTTTCAACGGTTGTGTAGATTTAGGCAACTACGAGACAGGTCTCAATTATTTCCCTGTTCACTTCAACAAAAGCTTTTCCACCATATCTCTGCACAGCAGTATTGAAGATAATCCTGATTCTATTGAGTTATCTCAGCACCCGGAAATTATGGAGGTGCTTGGCTGGGAGTTACAACCAGCAACACAAAAACGCTTACAGAACTTTTTTGCTATACAATTTGAGAATAGTAAACTCACATTGTGGCGCAGGCAATGACTCACTCTTGAAGTTTGGTAATTGGAGGACTCTGTACCACCTTCAAAGGATTCAATCATGCCCTTAGACAAACAAGACAGAAGTCTACCCTTCATACTTACTGATATTTTTTTGTTTTCTCTAACCTTTTATCTAGTGATTGCATCCTGGTTGGATTTATCTGATGTTGGCTGGTCTAGAGTCAATGTATTGACATCCCTGGCAAACAACCTAGATCTGAACGTTCCTATGGGTACCGGTATCAAGGGCATCGATGGCCGTGATTACTCCTGGTTTGGAATTGGTTCTGTTATATTGGGCCTTCCAGTTTTTATTCTTGGTAAATTGGCAGGGTTAAACCCTTCGACACTGCAACCCTTAGTAAACATGATTACTAGCGCTACAACTAACTGCCTAATATTTCTATTTTCATTTTCTCTAGGATATTCGAAACGTATATCTGCAATAACATCGCTAATCTATGGCTTTGCCACAACTGCCTGTTACTATGCCAAAGACCCAGGCGATCACAGCATTGAAACTTTTTTTGTGCTTCTGGCTGTTTACTGCATGCATCGTCATACGATCACAGATAAAATGGCTTTCGTTGCCTATTCTGCCTTCTCAATCGGTTTTGCAATCATCACACGACCAAATGCAGTGGTTGCCATTCCAGCGATACTGTTATTGCCTTTTCTCGAGTACCTGTCTAAAGGTCATTCACGGGAAAAACTGAAACAGTTGGCCATAGTTCTATGCACATTTTTTATTGGCCTTATACCGTTTGCAGCCTTGTTCATGTGGTATAATCATTACCGGTTTGGCTCAGTTTTCGAAACCGGCCATCGCATAATGGCATCGCAAATGGGGCTCGACTTTTTCAGCGGCACTAGTCTTCTAACCGGCTTGTCCGGATTTCTCATCAGCCCAAGTAAAGGCTTTTTTTATTATTCTCCCCCGGCAATTTTCTTTTTTCTGTCCATTCGGTCTTTTTCTCGATCACATTTGAAGATAGCAATCTGTTTTATCACCCTCATTTGTTCCTATTTTCTCTTTTACTCAAAAAATATCTACTGGCATGGCGATTGGGCGTGGGGGCCGCGATATGTACTGGCTACCCTTCCCTTTTTCATAATTCCCGTGGGTTCATTATTTAACGGCTCTTCAAGATTGCTTAAGTCATGTATCTATGCGGTAGTGGCAGTCAGTCTATTGATTCAGATTTTAGCAATATCAATTAATCCAATAAGATATTTTATTTATCTACAATTACATGAAAACATTCAATTCACCGTAGCACAAGGCAATGATATGCCACCTATTGTAGAACCTCCGCCAAGCCTATATTTCGACTGGCATAAGTCGCCACTCTTGTATCAAGTCAAATTTTTTCATGAATCCTATAACAATATGTTTAATTACAAATATTCTGCTAATAGCAATAGTGAATCATCAGGTCGAACCATTCTTTCACAGCCCTTTATGAACGTTTATGACTTCGGCTGGGTATATACACATTACACATACAATTTTAATATATGGTTTCTCTGTTCAATTTTGCTTTTGATAATCTCAATACTTTGTGGCAGAAATCTGTATATACATGCTATCAGACAGAGGCCTAACTAGCGGTAAGACTTATGCTATTAACAACAGCTCTACGATCAAAACAATGATTCTTCCCAATAAGTATCTTAAGTAAAAAGGACATTATTGCATTGGTTTCCGTTCAAAAGCATATTCGACTATCTATAATAATTCATATTTTATTATGGGCCGCGCTTACCCTATGGATCAGCAAAGAGATACTGCTGCCCGACGCAATAATCGGCTCAAAGTTCGGTATATGGGTGACACCGAGTGAACCAGGGTCTTCATACAGTCAACTGGTTATTATAGACTTCCCTTATATTTTCAACTTCGTCAAAAAGGCTTGGCTTGGTCAAACAACAATAAACTCTGGAGCTTCAATCTATTCATTGGAAAACCATTTAAAAGTGACAAGCGACTCGGCCGGTATAAAGCTTAATTATGCCTTACCGTTCGGCTACTCGCCGACTATGCTCTGGCTCCTTGCGCCTCTTATATATTTCCCCAACATTATAGCCTTTTGTCTTTTTAATTTAACAGGACTATTCAGCGTTTGGTGGATGACACACCCCGCCCGCTGCCGCCTTGGTTTTGGCTTGCTCGCTTTTTTCAGCCCGCTTGCTCGGGCTTGCTTTGCCCTCGGCCAGACAGCCCTTCTGACCGGCGCTGGACTATTGTTTATTGAAGAAAAAACACGTGCGGGAAGTCGTGCTACCGGCTGGCGTATTCCAATCCTTGCAGGGATAGTCTTGTGGGCGCTGACAGCCAAACCCCCTCTTGCATTGACGGCCGTGGCAGTGCTTGTGGGGTTGCGGCAATGGCAACTACTGTTGGTAGCCGGGATACTTACCGTCTTTTCGACCCTGGCCATTTCCCCTTTATTGGGTACGAACTGGGTTCAAGACTACCTGCAGTTGATTGGCTCGTATGATCGGATTAGCGCAAACCCCGCCTTCACTTGGTCACTTGCAAACAGCCACATGGCAAATCTTCGCGGGATTTTAAGTGTTGATTTTGCTGTTGCAGACAATATTGCCAGCCATATCTCAAGTATCATATGGCTCCTTGCGCTCGTGGGCATATCAGCAATTGGTTTTCGAGCAAGATTATCAGAAGGGGCTATCTGGTCACTCGCCATCCTCTCTTACCTTCTCTTCTGTCCTCACGTTACTTCTACAGAAGAGCTTCAAATAGTGTTATTACTTCCTCTCTGCGTACGACCGCAAAATAAGCTGGGCTGGCAGGAGCTGGTGCTGTTGGTAACGATTCCGCTGCTCCCGTTCACTTCACCTGCCATTGGCCTGTTTGCAGGCAACAGAATGGTGCTATTTATTGCCAAAATTTTCCTGGCTATATTTATAGCAAGTACGATGAGTCGAGCAAAGATGAATGCGTATCCAAACTTTAATATTCTACCTTTAAGAGGTTGACCATGCTCATCTCAATCGTGATACCCGTTTTCAACGAAGTAGAAACAATCTCCGCTCTATTAGAGCAAGTTGAAGCGGTTGATTTATCATGCGATAAAGAGATTGTTATTGTGGATGATTTTTCCACTGACGGAACACGAGAACTGTTACAAAAACCAGATAAAAAGGGTACTACAACGGTCATCTTCCATAACAAAAACCAGGGCAAAGGCGCAGCGCTAAAAACCGGCTTTGCTCAGGCGCGGGGCGACATTGTAATTATCCAGGACGCAGACCTGGAATATGACCCACAGGAATACCCCAAGCTGCTTCAACCCATTCTGGACGGCAAGGCTGATGTGGTTTATGGATCGCGATTCATGGGCAGCGGACCGCACCGGGTGATCTATTTTTGGCATTATATTGGAAACACGCTGTTAACCTTGTTGTCCAATATGCTTACCAACCTCAACCTTACTGACATGGAAACGTGCTACAAAATATTCAAAAAAGAGGTATTAACCAGGATTGAAATCGAAGAAAAACGATTTGGTTTTGAACCTGAAATAACGGCAAAGGTTGCTAAGCTGAATTTCCGAATCTATGAAGTTGGTATTTCATACTCAGGTCGCTCTTATCAGGAAGGGAAAAAAATTGGCTGGAGAGACGGATTCAGGGCCTTTTGGTGTATCATAAAATACAACCTTTTCCGTTGAATTAACCCGCCGTTTTAGTGGTATTGTCAATTTAAAAGTTATTTTAGAAAGGCGGAAGCGCTTGATCAAACAAAAAAATAAATCCTCTTTTCTGATACCTTCAATTGGAGATTTCCTATTTCTGGCGATCTTTCTCCATATATCCTTAAATGTTGGAAAAAGTCTCCTCGGTGATGGTGATACCGGTTATCACATCCGTGCAGGGGAATACATTCTCAAGACCCTCTCAATCCCTCACCACGACATGTTTTCCTTCATCTCCCCTCCCCTCCCCTGGACCGCACATGAATGGCTTTCCGAGGTCATCATGGCTGTTATCCATAAAAGTTTTGGGTTGACTGGTATTGTTGTTTTCTTCGCCTTCCTCATTTCATTGGCATCTTACCTGCTGTTTAAAATCATCCAAAAAGACAACAGGAATATACTCGTTACAATTCTGGTAGTTTTATTGGCTACCGCCACCTCCCAGGTACACTGGCTTGCCAGACCGCACATCTTTTCACTGATACTGATGATTGTCTGGTATTACATTCTTGATCTGTACCATTATCAAAACAAAAATTATCTCTATCTCTTCCCCTTGATCATGATCGTCTGGGTCAACCTCCATGGCGGTTTTATGGGTGGATTCATGCTTCTTGGCATTTATCTTTTCGGAGATTTTACCGGCTATATATTCCATAAAAATGAAGATAACGATGCGTATCTTAACAGGTTCAAAATACTCGCTTTTACAACAGTTGCCTGCATTGCCGCTGCCGTAATAAATCCTTATGGTTATCACATTCTGCTTTTCCCTTTCAAACTTACCTCGTCCAAGGAAATCATGGACAGTATATCGGAATTCATGTCCCCGAATTTCCACGAAAATTACGTTAAATCGTTCGAGATTTTCCTGCTTTTACTATTGGCTACTCTGGGTGTTTCAAAATCCAAACTGAATATAATCGAAACCTTGCTAATTCTTCTGTTCACGTACATGTCCCTCTATTCAGCACGCTACATTCCACTTTTTGCGATCATTGCCGCGCCGATTTTAGCAAGACAACTGCAAACCATTGAGGAGCAATCAACCGGCAGATTTGCAGCCTTTATCAGGAAGAGAGCCACCAATATTGCCGCTATCGATGCTTCCGCAACCGGATACTTCTGGCCGGCAATTGCCATCATAGTAGTAATGGTGGCGATGACTATGGGTAAGATCGAGTACAAATTCGACGAAAAAATCAAACCAATGGCCGCAATTGAATTTTTGAAAAAAGAAAAGATAACCGGCAACATGTTCAATAACGACGAGTTTGGTGATTGCCTGATCTATAGCGCCTATCCGATGTATAAAGTCTTTTTTGACGGCAGATCGGATATGTATGGTGTTGATCGCCTGAAGGAATACCGCAAAGTAACCAATTTTGACCAAGGCTGGGAAAATATCCTCGCCAAGTACCGTATAACCTGGATTTTCTATGATGCAGATTCTGCACTTTCACGTTATCTCCTGATAAACAAGGATTGGAAGCTTATCTATGCGGATAAATTAGCCAATATTTTTGTCAAGAATATACCTGAATACCAATACCTGATTACCAAGTACCCTTCCGTAAAACCGGTTATAAAAAAAGACAAAGATAAAGCGGCCGATAAATAGTTTCCATCCGGAAACTCCGGATGAGAAACTGTTGGTTTCCGATTTGGAAAGCGGGGATTTTTTGTCCTGGCAAGGAAATCGAGAGATTGCGCGGAGGCGTACGACCGTACGCCGCACAAGCAAGGCCGAAGATTGACACTGCCAGGGCGGAAAAGCACCCTTTCCGGACGGAAACTAAATAACTCGGCATCGGTAGTAGCCTTTTTTCTATTTTGGTTTAGAATTATACTGGTTGCAGTTGGAATCAGCCGCTTCTGAACTATACGTGGAGGAAGTGCCCGGTTTTATTCCCAAACTGTCCACTCACCCGGCCTTCGACCATTCTTTCCAGAGGGTAAAGGGTATGATTTGCTTTTCAAAGTTTTTAGTTCCTGACTATCTCGGTTTAAAACTATGGACAATATCTGGGTGATACGTAAGGAGAGCTGGTACGAGATGACAGGGGCGTTCTGCGGATCCCTGATTATCCATGCGCTGCTGTTTGTCCTTCTGGCTTCAACATCCATTTATTACCCGGCCACCGGTGAGGTTGCACAGTTCGATATTCTCTGGATCTCACCGTCAACTTTACCAACAGAAAAACTCGCACTGGTAGCCACGCCCGAAGTAGTAACTGCCGCCGATGTCACACCTGAACCAACTGACGCCAAACCGAACATCGCAGAGCCACCGCAGATCCCCCTTGTGGAAAAAAACACCGAACCGTTGATGCAAGCGCCTCTGGAGCAGAACGACGAGGATCCTCCCGTTGAAATGATTGCCGCCAGGGCGACACACCCCAAACAGCCTTCGCCGCCCGTAAAACCGCCACTAAAGCCAAAAAAGACCGCCATAATTATACCCAAGACAGAGCCTGAACGGAAAAAAACCTCTGAGGCGGCTGCACCGCCAGCTTCTGCCCAAGCCGTCAAGCCGGAGCCGGTGGCCAAACCATCACCGCCATCACCGCCTCCTCCGCCACCACCACAACCGCCTCTGCCTCCTGAAAAAGCCGTTACGTCAATCGCTGAAGAGCAGCAGATGGCAGATATCTCTGCGCAACGGGAACAACAGGCACGGGAAAATGCCGAACAGCAGCGGCTGGCAGCCGAAAGAAAAGAACATGAACTGCGGGCAGCGGAAGCCGTCCGGGAGAAGGCAGAGCAGAAGCGTAAGGCAGCAGAGGCTGCCGAAGTCGTTCGACTGAAAGCCGAACAGGAGAGGTTGGCTGCTGAACGTGTACGCCAGGAAAAACGCGCCCATGAACGTGAGCAGGCGGCTGCCGAAGCCGCCCGGAAGAAGGCAGAGCTGCAGCGGTTGACCCAGCTGAAAGCAGAGCGTGAGCAGCGGGCAGCGGCCCGACTGCAGCAGGAAAAGCTCGCCCGTGAACGGGAGCAGGCGGCGGCGGAAAATGCGGCGAGAGAGCGTCAGGCGGCCGAGATTAGACACAGGAATGCCGAGCAGGAACGACTGCTGAGGGAAAAGACTGAACATGAGCGCCTGGCTGCTGAAAAGGCGGTACGCGAGCGTCAGGCCGCTGAGGCACTGCAAAGAAGTGTCGAGCAGCGCGCAGCCATGGAAAAGACAAACCGGGAACGACTGGCCGCAGAACGTGTGCAACTGGCCCGCGCCCAAGCTGGCCAGAGAGCCGCTGAAACCGCGCAAAAAGAAGTGGCAAAGCCTAGGCCGGCCGAAAAACCGCCTGAAGCCAGAGGGATCGTCCTTCCGTCAATCCATGGGGATCTGAAAGTGATAATTTCGGGAAGCAATGACATAAAACTGACCGTCATGTTCCGGGAATATCCGAAATCACGGCGGAACAGGGGGCTGACACGCGGCGAAACCAGTCGTGAGCAAAAGGTCATACCAATCGTTGTCAAGACAAAGGAAAAGACCCGTGAAGCGGTCATCGAGAAGGCTCGTGAGGGTATCTACATTTTCACTGCAGAGCCTGATGGCGCACCTTCGGCAACTGCAACTTTCACCCTGAAGAGCTTTGAACAAAGCCAGAGAGCAAAAACGCAGTTACTCGGTGCCAAAACAATAGCCGGCAAGGCGATAGTCGCCAGGGTTCTGATGCCGGATGCAATCCTCTGGGAGGATGAATCTGCCTTTACCGGGAGCATGCAGGATTCAGCCGGAGTGACAAAATTCAATTCCGAAACAGGTCTGATCTGGAAAGAATATAGCGATTAAGCAGTTGAGGAGACGTTCAATGGTCCCTGAAATTTCCATCATCATTGCCGCATACAATGAAGAGTCTCGTCTTCCCGCTTCACTGAATAAAATCCATGGGTATCTGGCTGCGAAGAACATTTCCGCCGAAATCATCGTTGTCGATGACGGCAGCGGCGACGACACAGCACCGGCTACTCTGGCACTTGCAGACAGTATCCCGGGGCTCAGACTGATCATCTACGCCGTAAACAGAGGCAAAGGTTATGCCCTGCGCACGGGAGTGCTGGAGTCAAGAGGGCTCTGGTCCTGCTTTCAGATGCCGACCTTTCCACCCCCATCGAAGAAATTGATTCTCTCATGAAGTTCATTGCCGAAGATTCATTCCATGTGGCGATCGGTTCACGGGCACTCGCCCTGAGCAGGATAGAGGAATCACAACCCTGGTGGCGGCAGGGTATGGGTAAAGTTTTCAACCGCATCGTCAAACTGCTGGTGATTGATGATTTCAGCGATACCCAGTGCGGCTTCAAACTTTTTGTCGGGGACACAGCAAGGTGTCTCTTCAGTGAAGCACGCATCGACAGATTCGCCTATGATGTTGAAATCCTAGCCCTTGCCAAAAAAAGCGGCTACCGCATTGCCGAAGTTCCAATCAAATGGATAAATTCTCCCGGGTCAAAAGTAGATCCGGTGAAGGACTCATTGCAGATGTTAAAGGATCTCTTCAGAATTCGCCGGAGTGTCGGTGCGGTAAAGATGTCCCGCACGCCAGAACGTCCCCGAAGGTGCACCCAACCCGATAATGGTGCGTAAGTGATTTTTGGACCCCTTAATGGCAGTGTTTTGTCGCTCCCTACTCAAATGATTTGGCAATATTATATTTCTTTACCAGATCGTAAAGTGTCGGTCTGCTGATACCCAGCACATCTGCAGCCCGGGCCATATTGTTGTTATGGTTTTCTATGGCGGCAATTACCAATTCACGTTCGATCATTTCACGTGCATCTTTCAGAGTCATGTTTGTAAAAGAATGCACTCTCTCCTTGGCTGTTTTAAGTGAAAAATCCAGTGATTCCGGCTCGATGATTGGCTCATCAGACATGATGACAGCCCGTTGCACCCTGTTTTCCAATTCACGGACATTTCCCGGCCATTCATATGACTCAAGCAGCTTTACAGAACCGGGACTGAAGCGGCAGTTTTTTTTTCTGAATTCATTGCCGAATTTGCGAAGAAAAAAGTTTGCCAACAGCATAATGTCGCCACCACGATCTCTTAGCGGTGGGAGAGTTATGTGTATGACCGAAATCCGGTAATAAAGATCTTCACGAAATGTCCCTGCTTCCGTTTCCTTGATGATGTCTCTGTTGGTAGCAGCGATGATTCTGGCATCTACGGAGATATCCTCTCTTCCTCCGACTCTCTGGATCGTCTTCTCCTGCAAAAACCGTAGCAGTTTGACCTGCAGATTGAGAGGCAGCTCACCGATTTCATCAAGAAAAAGTGTGCCTTTATTGGCATATTCCACTTTTCCCTGGACACGATTATTGGCCCCGCTGAAAGCCCCCTTTTCGTAACCGAACAACTCCGACTCAAGCAGATTTTCAGGGATGGCCCCGCAGTTTATGGTAATGAATGCAGCAGATTTTCTCGGACTGAGCTCATGAATCGCCTTGGCGACAAGCTCCTTGCCAGTGCCGCTTTCACCCGTAACCAGGACAGCCACTTCAGAGGAAGCAACCTTGCGGATAGAAGAGAAAACTTCCAGCATCTGCGGTGAATGACCGATAATGCCACCTGGGGTGAGGCAGTGCTGGTCAAGGCTGCTCTGCAAACGAAGATTTTCTTTCTCAATCGCTGCCAGGTGAAATGCCCTTGCCAATATTACCTTTAATTCAGCAAGATTTAAGGGCTTACGGTAATAATCGTACGCTCCGCTCTGCACTGCCCTTAAGGCATTTTCGTTCTCTTCGTTGCCTGTGATCATAATTACTTTTGTAGCAGGGGACAGACGAAGAACATCCTCAAGACAGCGGAAACCTTCTTCACAGCCAGCTTCATCAGGCGGCAGGCCCAGGTCGAGTGTCATTACTTTAGGTAAATGTTTTTTGAACAGCAAGAGCGCTTCCGGCCGATCTCCAGCCACAAGGACCTCGTATTCCTTGGAGAGCCCCCAGCGCAGTTGGCTGCGTATTTCCTCATTATCCTCGACAATGATGAGTTTTTCCATGGTAGCCTTTTTGTTATACAGTAGCCTGCATCTTTGGCAGCCAGACCGTGAATTCAGAGCCATGGTCAACCGTGCTTACGACTTCAATTTTGCCGCCGTGTGCTTCAACAATCTGCTTGCTTTGATAAAGCCCTATCCCCAGCCCGCTTTTCTTGGTGCTTATAAAAGGGGTGAACATAACATGTTGCAGAAATGCCGGAGCGATGCCGCACCCCTCGTCCTTTACCCGGAAGAAGGGGGCCTTATCCTCCCCGACCTCCACCGTAACCGGTGCATTTCCATCTGTTGCTTCAACAGCATTGAGCATCAGGTTGAGCGCGACTTTCTGCAGTTCCTCCCTGTCAGCTTCTGCAATAACACTGGTCCCGGTAACCTCCAGCTTCCTCCCGCTAACCATCGCGGCCGCTTCACGCGCCATCTGCAGTAGATCAACAGGGGCCAGCTGCAGCGTATTTTTCTCCGGCAGATGCTTCAAACGTGAAATTATTGTTTTCATCTTGATAATGGTATTGCCGAGAGACATGAGCAGATCGTTCTGGAATTCGGGGACGGCAATATGTTCCTGAGCATTTTCAAGCAAAAGTGAGACCGCCGAGACAAGATTCTTCAAATCGTGCATAACGAATGTGGAAACCTTGCCTATCGCCGCCAGTTCGCGTGAGCAGGCCAACTGCTCAGAAAGACGCAGATTCATAATGGCCGATGAGGCTTGCTTGGCAAGGGTTCTCATCAGATCTAAATCTTCACTGCCATAGATTTCATTACTGTTAAGCGCTTTCCCCAATATAATGAAACCATCAACAACATCGTTCATGAAAAGCGGAATGATGAAACAGGTATCCTTTTCATTAAAAAACGCCCCATTATGGTCGTTTTCATTTACTGAGACGTTATCACGCAGGTCCACTATCCGTCTGCTCGCGACCAGTGTTTTGATAGCAGGGTCGTCAGCGCTGAAACATGCACCATCGGCTTCCATATCAACGCCGATCGTTTGCTGATAGCTGTCTCGTTCCTGATTAAGGATAAACAGTGCTCCGGTACCCATGCCAAAGGTGTCACAGAATTCCGAGACGATCGAACGCAATAATTCCTCACTCGTTTGCGAGGAGGAAAGGCGCTCCGTAAATTGAAGCCACTGGCTACGGTAGTCATATTTGTTCTGATAAAAATTTTTAAAAATAAAAACCTTGACCTTGCGCTTTACTGTTTCTGAAAGGAGGACAACAAACAGGCCAAGACCGGACAGAAAAACTGCTGCCAGAACCATCGACCGCTGAAATCCGGCACCGAAATACTTCATCCCCTCCCCTGCAAAGCCGAAGCCGATAATGTAAATTCCAACAGCAAGGAGGACTGCTGACCTGCATGCCATCTGATGAGAAACGCTGACTTTTACACCGCTTCCGCGTTTAATGCGGGAATAGGCCATCATTGCCAGTGAGACAAGCAGCACAACAGAGCATGTTGGAAACAGCTGCATGTTGATCGTGCGGAAAAGCAGAGCCTGACTGTAGTACATGGCCAACATTGCCACAAATGCGCCCGCTCCCAGCAGCTCAAATTTCATCTTCAAGCGTGCTGATTGTGTAGCGTGAACAAAAGTAAATTCCAGGTTGATCAGAGCTACCACCAGACAGACAAATATCAGAAGATAAAAAAAGAATCCGTAATTTTTGAGAAACAGGATTTTTTCAGTCATAAAATCAGGTGAATATAAAAATGAGCTGACTGGCAGAAACAGGGCTGCACCGGCTAAAAGCGGTAACGCCAGGAGCTGAAAACCTAAACTTAGTGTAATCTTACGATGCTCGTCATTTTGTCGGGCGTAAGTCAGTGAAAACCAGAGCCAGGCTGGTGCCAGAAGCGCTTCCGTTATGAGAGAAAACTTTTTCCAGAAATAGAGCTGTTCAGGACTATAAAAAGCCAGCAGATCGAAGAGCTCAAGCGACGCAGAAAGTAAGACCGCAATCGAGAGGGGAAGATGTGAAGAGTGAGTATCCTTCCGAAATGTGAAAAACAGTGTAAATATGACCGCCGCTGTAATTGCGGTAATAGAAATGGCTATTGGCATGGTTTATCCTCTACGGAATGTTTTTCATGTACCACCCCTGGCCGTTATTGTTGTCCTTTCAGCATCTGATACCTTCATAGTCGCCAGACCCGAACCCCGGCATCCTGCAGCGGATCAGGATCAAATGTGCCCTTTACATCGATCACAACAGGATGATCAACAACCAGCAAAACTGACAGTTCCGCAATGGACCAGTTCCGGTAGACATCATGGGCAACGGCGGAAACGACTGCAGCCGCCGGTTTAAGATCTTCCAGCTTGACAAGCGAAATACCGTATTCGCAGAGGGCCTCGGCGGCGTCCGCCAAGGGGTCGTAGACCTGGACATTAATCCCGTATTCTTCCAGTTCTCTGATAATATTGACTACCTTTGAGTTGCGCAGATCGGCACAATTCTCTTTAAATGTCAGCCCCAGTACCGTAACCGTACTGCCGGAAATAAAGTGCCCGGCATGGATCATCTCCTTGATCGTATGTTGAGCAATGAATTTACCCATGCCATCGTTGATTCTTCGCCCTGCCAGAATTACCTGTGGTATGTAGCCGATTTTCTCCGCCTTGTGGGTCAGGTAATAAGGGTCGACTCCGATACAGTGACCTCCAACCAGACCCGGTTTGAACGGCAGAAAGTTCCACTTGGAACCGGCGGCCTTCAGGACATCCCCCGTATCAATGCCCAAACGGTCAAAGATAAGTGCCAATTCGTTCATAAGTGCAATATTCAGATCCCTCTGGGTATTTTCAATCACCTTGGCCGCTTCTGCCACCATTATACTGGGCGCCCGGTGGACACCGGCCGTTACAACCCTTTCGTAGGTTTGGGCGATAATCTCAAGAGATTCGGCGTCCTGGCCGGCGACCACCTTTCTGATCTTTGTGAAGGTGTGCTCTTTATCACCCGGATTGATCCGCTCCGGGCTGTAACCGATTTTGAAATCGCGCCCGCAAAGGAGCCCGGATTCCCGCTCCAGCACGGGCAGGCAGTCACCCTCCGTTGCTCCCGGGTAGACCGTTGATTCGTAGACGACGATATCCCCCCTTTTCAGAGCCTTGCCGACCGTTACCGATGCACTGATCAACAGAGACAGGTCGGGCTGGTTGGCATCGTTGACCGGTGTTGGAACCGCAACGATGTGGAAATCGGCGAGTTTTAGCTGATCTATACTGGCGGTATAGAGGATATTGGCAGCAGTCAGGTCCACTGATGTGACCTCACCGGTCCGGTCATGATGTCGTTGTAACTCTTCTATACGGGTCGGATTGATATCGAACCCGATAGTTTTAGCCTCATTGCCAAAGGCTACTGCAACCGGAAGACCGACATATCCGAGACCGATAACCGACACATTTCTCAGTGCATTCAAGCCAACACCTCTCTGGGATAATGATTGGAAACATCTTCTGAACACGCCATGTTTGCCGCTAAAGTGGTATTATCACATACCATGCCAGCGGGCTGTTTTAAAATAGTGCTGCAATAACAGTTAGTTAAATACCAACCCAAAGGGTATGCTTTAGAACAAAATGTTACATCGAAATTTAGAAAACGAATAACTTTCAGACAAAGGCGCTGAAAAAACGATTCCGGGAAAATGTAATAATTCTTGCTGCTGTTAATATTGGAGCCTTGGGACGTGTGAGCCAATAGTGGGAGATTCAAAACAAAGTGCCGTAAGGGCCGGCTTGACAAACGGGAATAGTAAGCTACAAAAGGAGGGTGGAAGGCACATTTTGTAGTGCACCTGCTGCAGATAGAGGAGAATTGTTGATGGCACTATCGCCTGACGGGCAATCCACGGTGTTACTGGTAGACGATGATTCTGAAGAGGTGGAGCGTACCAGGCTGCTGCTTCTTGATGCCGGCATCAGTAATGTGCTTACCATTGCAGACAGCCGGAATGTAATACCATCTATCGAACAGAATGCCGTCTCTCTGGTAGTTCTCACGCTTACGCCTGATAGTAACTCTGCAGATCTTCTGGCGCTCATCCGCAGAGATTTTCCTCATATTACGGTTATAGTGGAAAATGCGTCCGCCAATGTAGAAACTGCTGTAAACTGCATGAAGTCGGGGGTTATTGATTATCTAATCAAGCCTGTTGAGCCAGAGCGCCTAGCTCTGGCAGTCAAGAATGCGCTGGATTTCCATGACCCGAAGCAGGAAGTTTCTTCGCTGAAAGAATATCTGCTGAACGACCGTCTGGAGCATGCCGAGGCGTTTGCCGAAATAAAAACCATCAGCAGGAAAATGCGCTCGATCTTTCAATACACCGAGGTCGTTGCCCGTTCGCCGCAACCGGTCCTGATTACCGGGGAAACCGGCGTTGGCAAGGAGCTCTTCGCTCAGGCAATCCACCGGATCAGCGGAGTGAGAGGGATGTTTGTAAGCATCAATGTCGCCGGCCTTGACGATGCGATGTTTTCTGACACACTGTTTGGGCATAAGAAGGGTGCCTTTACCGGAGCAGACCAGATACGCGATGGACTGGTCTGCAAGGCCGGGATAGGGACACTTTTTCTGGATGAGATCGGCGACCTGAATGAACTCTCACAGGTAAAGCTGCTGCGGCTTCTGCAGGAGCACGAATATTATCCGGTGGGGTCTGACCACGTCAAAACCAGCACAGCAAGGATTATTCTGGCGACCAATGTGGATCTTCCGGCACGCATCAAGGAAGGTCGCTTCCGGCGCGACCTCTATTTCCGTCTCTGTACTCATCAAATCCACATTCCCGCACTCCGTGAGCGGCCTGAGGATATTCCACTGCTCTTTGACACTTTTATTGAAGAGGCCGCGAGGCATTTTGGCAAAAGTGTTCCGGCGGTATCACTAGAACTGAAAGCGGCACTGGCAGAATATTCTTTTCCAGGCAATGTAAGGGAGTTGCAAGCCAGGGTAAGTGATGCCATAGCCAGACATGATGGTGGAGAGATGTCTCTGGAGAATTTCCCCGGCATTCCTGCAGTAACACCGCCGCAACCATCCTCACCCAAAAAATCTCCCGCGGATGATACCACCGGAATGTATTCTCTCTTTGGACGTCTGCCAACCTTCCGCGAAATTGAAGATTATCTAATTGGAGAGGCACTGAAGGTTTCTGATGGCAACTTTGCTGCTGCAGCATCAATATTGGGGGTCACACGCCAGACTATCAGTAAACGCCTGAAATCGACCGGGCGGTAAATAATTGTGGGAGGTTGGGTTTACTGACCAACCATTGGCTATACATTCCCTTCTTTTACCCTGTCCAGTACATAACTATTTACTGCACAACTCTTCAATCTGCCTGAACAACTCCTCCAGATTAACCGGTTTTGCGACATACCCGTTGATGCCTGCATCCATAAAACGCTTTCGGTCATCAGAAAAAGCGTGTGCGGTCATGGCAATGATCGGGATTTTCGGGTCTATGCCGGCTCGTTCTCCGGAGCGGATAATACGCGCAACCTGTGTGCCCTCCATATCCGGCATGGATATGTCGGTCAGGACAATTCCAAACTCCTCCATCTGCAGCTTTTCAAGAAGCTCGGCCCCGTTTCCTACCGCTGTAACCTCGTACCCTCTGCGTTGAAGGAGTTTTTGTGCAACGCCCCTGCCCATCTCGTCATCATCGGCAAGCAGAATTTTTATGGGATGGACCTGGTCCTGCTGTGGCTCAATCTGTGGTTCAATCTGAGGTTGGGGTTGGACCTGTTTAACAGGCAGCACAACCGTAAACGTCGAACCCTTGCCTAGTGTACTGGAAACGGTGATGCTGCCGCCCATTAAAAAAAGAAGACGCCGGCAGATAGGCAAACCCAACCCTGTTCCGGAAACATTGCGCGTGTTAAAGTTTTCAACCTGTGTAAAAATTTCAAAAATATGTCCTTGTTTATCGTGAGCTATGCCTATTCCGGTGTCCCTGACCACAATACGCAGGACCGCTTCTTCCGGGCTTGCTACAGAGCGTGTCTGCTCACGATCAATTTCCAGGGAAACCTTGCCATGCTGTGTGAATTTTATGGCGTTACTGAGCAGGTTGGCAATAATCTGGCGCAAACGCTGCTGATCACCGCTGACATATTCAGGCAGATTGTCCCCCAGTGAAAGGGTGAGCTCAAGCCCCTTTTGCCCGGCACCGGCTGAATACAGCCTCACCAGTTGTTTACCCATTGAGGGGATAGAAAATGTTTCGTTACACAATTCAAGTTTGCCGGACTCAATTTTAGAAAGATCGAGAATATCGTTTATAACATTCAGCAGAATCTCGGTGGCAGACTTGCTGTCCTTGAGATATTCCTGCTGCTGCAGCGTAAGGGGTGTTCCCTCCATCAGCTCTATATTTCCCAGCATGGCGCTCAGCGGCGTGCGAATCTCATGACTCATGGTGGCGAGAAAATCTGATTTGGCACGATTAGCAGCTTCTGCGCTTTCCTTGGCTTGCAGCAGTTCCTGCTCTACGTCCTTACGTTCTGTAATGTCATGCGCGACACCAATAAGCTGCCACTCTTTATTTACATCAAAATATCGTGAAATGTTGGCAATAAACCAGCGCCATGACCCATCGATCCGCTTAACCCGAAAAGGCGGGCTTGTCTTACCGTGGCCTTCACGCAATATTTGTGCAATATATTTTAAACAGGACGTTATATCATCCGGGTGAACGATAAAATCAAATTTTTTACCTAAGAGATCTTTGAAAGAATAGCCGAAGTGTCGCTCCCATGCACGGGATACAAACTGGAAAACCCCTTCTCCGTTCAGTGCAAAAATGACATCAAATGAATTGTCTATATATGCTTTGAATTGTTCCCGGCTTACCCGCAAGGCATTTTCGGCCCGTTTGTCACTAATAATATCCCAGGTCAGATTAGCCAGATGCTGGACAGTTTCCATTTCCTGATCTGTATAATCACTTTTCTTATTTCCGACGCCCAGCACCGCGACAATCAAATTGTTGCGGAAAATAGGCACTACAAGTTCCCGTTGCACGGGAGCATGTCCAGTAGGTATCCCCTTGCGATTGGGCAGTGATTCGTAATCGTTATGAATCAGCGGCTTCCTCTCGCGGATGCAGTCAGCCCATACCCCGGCACTATCAAGCGGATAATGCTGATTTATAACTTTAGTGGTACAGAATGTTGAGAGAGTATTACTCGACCATGCCTGCAGAGACAGAGTTTTCTGATCGGCTTCGATAAAATGGAAAAAACTGATCCGGCTTTCGGTAATAGCCTCGGCCTCGTCCAGAGCCTTTGTCAGCAGTTCATCAAGCGAATGCGCAACTGCATAGTCGCTCATTCTTAAGCGGGCCTCCAAAACCATACCGGCCTGCCTGCGCTCGGTGATATCTGAAAAAGTTATAGCAACTGAACTGGGACGTAACCCGCCATCCTTGAAAATCGGATTGGTATTGACATTAATCCAGGAAAAATCACCCGTAGCACGCTCGACTTTTATAACAGTATTTAAGCAGGGTTTCCCCGACGCAAATGTCAATGTGGAAGGAGACTGGTCACCCGGCAGCAGAGTCCCGTCTTCTTTGTACATCTTCCAGGCATGGCTGGCGGATAACCATCCGCACGCCTCACTGGCGCTGACACCAAAGACCTTTTCCGCAATATGATTCCATACTAAAATTTTACCACTCTGGTCCTGAAGGATGATGCCGTCATTGGCCGACATAACAACAGTCTTAAAATTTTCTTCATTTGCCTTCAGCTCTTCTTCTGCCAGCTTGCGCTTGGTAATATTAGTTAAAGTGATCCAGTACTCACTGCCCTCTGCCGGTGCGGCCCGCAAACGTGCCCAGAGATTTGAGCCGTCACCACGTACCATCCGCATTTCCCAAACCTGCACTTCATTCACTTCAAAGAGCTTTTTGCGGTGGAGGTAATAAGCGTCCCGATCTTTATCGTGGATAAATTTTGATATCGGCTTTTTTAGTAACCTGTTTCGGGCTACACCCAGCATGTCAGCAGCCGCAAGGTTGACCTCCAGAATATGCCCCTGTTCATTAAGCGTCAGGTAACCGACTGGAGCCAGGTTATACAGACTGAAATAGCGGGACCGGGAAACCTCCAGTTCGTGCTGGGTTTTGCGCAGTTTTTCGTTCTGCATCTCCAGCTCGCACTGGTACACCCGCAGCTCATGGAACAGCTGCCGTGCATCATCAATCGACAATGTTTTTAAAGCCGCCTCCTCATCAAGACGAGCCCTTTCTTCCGCACGCTGATGGAGTGACAGGGCGGATTCAGTTGGTACGTTTGCCATTAGTACGTCTCCATACAAGGGTAAAAAGTTAAACTCCGGCCCTTGTCACTGACCTTGTTCCTATCCGGAATGAATAGTTGTTACATTCAAAGTTCAATCTAATCATAATGCCCCCTGACAAATGAAGGCCGACGGTCTTGGATCCATTTTTATGAAAGGGTGGTTGGGGGGAATTGACTTATACCTCAATCCTGAATTCGGCGCCCCCATCGACATTGCGCGCTGTCAGACGGCCATTCATGTTTTTTTCTATAATCATTTTAGCCATGTACAGACCGATTCCAGAACCTTTGCCCTGCTCCTTGGTGGTGAAGTATGGATCGAATATTCTTGGCAGGGCATCCTCGTTTATGCCTCCGCCGTTATCGAGAACGGTTACTACCGAACGCCCCTTCTCCTCAAATATGCGGATGCTTATCAGCGGCTCGGGCATCTGCGATTCCATTAGTGCATCCCTGGCGTTGATAATGATGTTAAGGAGTGCCTGGGTGTACTCATTCGGGTAGCCAACAACGCACATGTCCGACTGTTCATCGCTGACAGCCTTGATGCCGTTATTTTTGAGTGATGGCATTACAAAATTGATTGAACGTGAGACTGCATCGTTGACAGAGAAGGAATGCGGTTCCTTTTCATGATTGAAAAAAGTGCGGAAGTCATCAATTGTGTCAGAAATCTGCTGGAGGATGCTCATAGTATCCGCAATTTCCGCATCAAGCTCCTCAACCGAAAGATCGTTTGACTTAAAGGCAAGTTGCAGACTCTGCACAATCAATCCGATGCTATTGAGGGGTTGACGCCAATGATGGGCTATGCTGTTTATCAGGTCACCCATAGCTGTCAGGCGGCTCTGCTGAATCAGGATATCATCTTTTTTTCGCAGTTCAGCTACCGCTTCGGTGATGCGGGACTCCAGATCTTGATTGAAACTTTCAAGCTGCTTTTGTTGTGCCGCCAGCAGCTTCGCGTTGTGCCTTTTCTCCGTTACATCCCGAGCGACGTGCACGCTGGCAGTTATCCGCCCCTCGGCATTCCGCATAGGCGACATGAACACTTCAAAAATCCCGTGCAGTTGCTCTGTTTCGAATTCCACTGTCTGTGGCTCACCGGACTCCAGCAACCTGTCATGAGGACAATACTCGGGGGGACACGTGATGCCATGCAGTACATCAAAACATTTACGCCCAATCAGTTCCTGTGGAGTGAGACCACATCTCTCTGCCATGGCGCGGTTGGCACGAATAATGGTGCAGTCGGGATCAAGAATAAAAATCAGATCGGTAACAGCATCAAAGGTATGCTCCCACTCCTGTTTTGCCTGGAGAATGTACTCATGTGCCGCCGGAGAGACATCTGAACTTTCTGTCAGCATGGACGATTCCTTTTATCCATTTCAGCAATGATTAATTGTTTAAATGGCTGATAGCGTAATTATACCATCAAAAAGAAATTATCCAGCGTATTTAAGTTTTTCCGAAGCTTTCACCACACTGCAGTTTTTTTCCCGCGGTGCCGGACAAACAAAAAGCTGCCCTCTTGCGTACAAGGGCAGCTTTTTGTTCAATCAACAACTATCATATTTTTATCAGTTTCTAATTTTATAGCGTACCGACTTGGATTGCGTCACATTGCCTGCCGCATCGTAGGCGTTGACATACATGGAATAGTTGCCGTTCGATACCAGGGTTGTATCCATGCAGTAGCCGAACGGGGAGGCTGTAACGGCTTTAATCAAACTGCTGTTCACGTAGTATTCCACTTTTGTCACGCCTATGTTATCGCTTGCAGCTACAGCGGCACAGAGTGTTCCCTTGACCGTCGAATTAGCGGTCGGCGAGGTAACACTGACCGCAGGAGCGATGGTGTCAACGACGGCATTTTTTACGTTTACATTCACTGCTGCAGACTGCCCAACATTGCCGGCCGCATCATAGGCCCTGGTGCTGAGAGAGTAGGAACCGTCAGCACCTGATGCCGTGTTCCAGCTGAAGCTGTAGGGAGAGGCTGTATCAGTGGCCTGCAAGACATTGTTGGCGTAAAACTCCACCTTGGTCACCGCCACGTTA
>JAQUCU010000157.1 GCA_028686055.1 Desulfuromonadaceae bacterium | reverse complement strand
TTCCAGTCTACTGCGCCGTCTTTGATAAAGGCTCCCAGATTTATAGAGCCAAGGTTACAGGATTCATAAGGCAGTAGAGGTTGCTCACCACATGGGTTGGTTGATTCAATTTCGCCGACGAGCGGTGTGGGGTTGTCTCGATTCAAACGGTCAAGAAAAATAATCCCGGGCTCGCCGTTTTCCCAGGCCTGTTTGACGATACGCTGGAATACCTTGCGGGCGTTAAGGCTACCACAGACTTTTTTGTCACGCGGATTAACCAGATCATACTCTTCATCCCGTTCGACAGCCTGCATGAAACTTTCGGTCAGGCCGACTGATATGTTGAAGTTGTTGAGCTGCTTCTGGTCGGCCTTGCACATGATGAAATCCATGATACTGGGGTGATCAACCCTTAGAATCGCCATGTTTGCGCCGCGCCTGGTGCCACCCTGTTTTATCGTTTCAGTAGCAACATCAAACACACGCATAAACGAGAGCGGGCCGCTGGATATTCCGGTGGTTGTACTGACGACATCGTTGGCCGGCCTCAGCCGTGAAAATGAGAAACCTGTGCCACCGCCGGATTTGTGGATCAGCGCTGTATATTTGACAGCGTCGAAGATCTCTTCCATGGAGTCACCTACAGGAAGTACAAAGCAGGCTGAAAGCTGTCCCAACGGGCGCCCGGCATTCATCAGGGTAGGTGAGTTGGGAAGAAATTCGAAGCTGGTCATCATACGGTAGAAGGTGTCCGATAAACCCTTTACATCTGCTTTCTTATCAAATTCTTTATCGGCGGATGCAATTGTATCAGCGACACGTCTAAACATATCGGCTGCTGTTTCAAGGACCTTGCCGGTTTCGTCACGTCGCAGGTAGCGTTTCTCCAATACGGTGGCAGCATTTTTTGTCAGACCGGGTATAGTGTCGGGTGCGGGACTTTTTTTCATGGCGGAACTCCTTGTTTTGTAAGTAAACTGATGGATATGAATATATGAATATATTGTGACTGAAAACCAGAAAAACCACAATATTTTGTGTAATGAAGAGAAATAAACCACAACATGTATGTACTGTCAACAAATATATTTTAAAAAATATAACATCCTGAAAGGACAGGATAAGCTAAATATCCATGTATATTGATATTTTTTCTAATGAAAAAACAACATTGAATTTACAGTTTGGCTGAATCATGGTAATGGTTTTGTACTATAATATAAGGGGTCCCGGAGTGAAAACTCTTTTTGCAGCCTTCATTTTTTTCTGCATGACAACAATCTCAATGGCCGCGGAACAGCCTGCAGTGGTATATGACGGAGTGGTGCTGACCGAGGACGTAACTTGGAGTGGTTCAATACTGGTCCAAGGATTCGTTCTGGTGGCTCCAAATGTAACGTTGCGTATTGACCCGGGCACGGTGGTGCGCTTTGCTGCTGCTGCCGATGGCCAGCTTCCGGGTTTGGTTATCCAAGGGCGTATACATGCCGCAGGGACATCGGAACAGCCAATCGCGTTTACATCTGACCAATCCAGTCCGCTGCGCGGGTCCTGGGGCGGTATTGTCCTGCTCTCGACCGGTAAACATAATCTTATGGAACACTGTCGCATCGAGTACGCTGAAACAGGGATAGATCTGCGTTTCTCCACAGTAGCCCTGCAGTCGGTCTCAATTGTGCAGGCCCGGACGGCTCTCCTGTTACATGACGGGGTTGTGCAGATGACCGGCAGCACTGTTTCGGATTCAGAAACCGGGATTGAGGGGTATAACAGCGAATTTGATGTCAGGGATACGACAATAACATCCTGCAAGCGCGGCTGTTTTCTAAATAAATCAGCCGTTGTTCTTGCAGCAGTCAACATCATGAATAATCAGGAAACCGGGCTTGAAGCCAAAGACTGCCGGATCAGGATCACCGGTGGAGAGTTTTCCGGAAATATGCATGGGGGCTGTATAAATGGAGGAGAGGGACAGATTGTCATGTCCAAATTTATGCGCAACAGGCAGACAGCTCTGCATCTTGGCTGCTCAAGAATTAAAATACAGCGTTGCCTTTTTGTTGATAATGTCCAGGATGCGTTGCGGGTTGAAGATGGTCTGGCTCTTTTCCTGAATAATGTTTTCAGTTCAAACGGCCGTTACAATCTTTACAACGCCGGAAGTGAGATTGTCAGTGCCAGGCTGAACTGGTGGGGATCTGCGGACCGGTCGCTGATATGGCAAAAGATCCATGATATTCTTCGTGATAAAGATGCCGGTGCTGTCCATGCTTTTCCGTGGTTGGTCGAAAAGCCCCGTTTGATGCCGTAGACCTGACAACAGGAGAAGTATGTTGACTCCAGGGCTTAATGAGGAATATTCAGTGTATCTTGATAATGCCGCTACATCTTTTCCAAAGCCGGAACAAGTTTATGAAGCCGTTCTTCGTACAATGCGTGATGTAGGTGCCTCTCCCGGTCGAGGCGGCTATCACCGCTCTCTTGAGGCCGGGCGTATTCTTTTTCAGGCACGTGAGGCCGCTGCCGATTTTTTTTCTATTTCCGATTCATCACGGATCATCTTTACCCAGAATGCTACCGAAGCGCTCAATCTGGCGCTGCAGGGTACCCTGGTCGCCGGTGACCATGTTGTTACCACCTCAATGGAACATAATTCTCTGTTGCGGCCGTTATATGCGCTTCGAAACAAAGGGGTAGAGCTGTCAATCGTACCTGTCGCTTCTGACGGAGTGGTCGATGTCGAAGATATTCGTCGTGTTGTGCGGGTGAATACGCGAATGATCGCTGTCAGTCATGTATCCAATGTCTGCGGTGCAATTCAGCCGATAAGGCAGTTGGCGGAACTCTGCCGCGAAATCGGCGTCCTTTTCCTTGTTGATGCGGCGCAATCGGCTGGGTACCTGCCGATTGATGTTGAACATGGGGCTATTGACCTCCTGGCGGTTCCCGGTCATAAGGGACTTCTCGGACCCGCCGGGACCGGGCTTCTGTATGCAGCGTCTCACGTACCGCTCAGGCCTGTTATTCAGGGTGGGACCGGCAGCCACTCAACTGCTGAGGAACAGCCGCAGGTCATGCCGGAAGGCTTTGAGGCCGGCACTCATAATCTCCCCGGTATAGCTGGATTGCATGCCGGAATCGAGTTTATACGTGCAAGGGGGCTTTCTGCTGTCTATCAGCATGAATTCAACCTGCTCAATCAGGCGGAACAGGCACTTAGGGATATTTCGGGGGTAACGGTCTACGGCCCTTCAAATAACTCCGAACGTTGCGCGGTTCTCTCTTTTACCGCTTCCGGTGTTGATTCGGCGCTGCTGGCTGCAGAGCTTGATCATGGTTTTGATATTGCGGTTCGGGCCGGGTTGCATTGTGCCCCACTTGCTCACCGTATGCTGGGAACCCTGCCGGGTGGTACGGTGCGTTTGAGCCCAGGCTGGTCCACAACAAGCGAAGAGATTGCTTTCTTTTCTGATGCCGTTGTACAATGCATCAGTAAAATTCGAAAATCAGCATGAAATCCAGTGAGTATTGAAAAAAGGCGTGCCAGCCACTATCCCGTATACCCAGAAAGGAACTTATGAAGAACTTCATCCTCGATACGAATGTATTACTGCACGACCCTCAATCACTGTTCAAGTTTGAAGAAAACAATATAATAGTTCCGATTACCGTTATCGAAGAGGTTGATCGTTTTAAGAAAGATATGAATGAAACCGGCCGAAATGCGAGAATGGTGTCGAGGATTCTCGATTCGATGAGGGAAAAGGGGTCTCTGGCGTCCGGCATTACCATGCCGGGTGGTGGAACGCTGCGGGTCGAAATGTTTACTGAAAAATATTTCAGGAATATGCCGGTTGATCTGCGTGTGGACAATGGTGATAACCGAATAATTGCTGTTGCTCAGGATGTCCGTGATCGTTTTCCGGATATGGCAACAATTTTTGTGACTAAAGATTCTAATCTACGTATCAAGGCCGATGCCATAGGGCTTATAGCTGAAGATTACGAGTCGGACAAAGTTGATATTCAGGATCTGTACTCGGGCACACGTTCCATTGAGGTGCCGCCTGAAGCTGTTGACCGTTTCTACGGACAGGGCTGGCTTGAGGCTCCGGCCGACCTTGCTCCTAACGAGTTTATAACGATTGTCGACAGTAATAACCCGGATCATTCCGCTCTCTGTCGAAATGATCCGGATAATTCTCGCATAGTTCCCGTGCGCAAGGTGCCAAAGGAGGGAATTTGGAGCCTTTTCCCGCGCAACAGGGAGCAGTCCTTTGCCCTTGATGTGCTGATGGATGACAGCATCAAGCTGGTGACTCTGGTAGGCAAGGCTGGTACCGGTAAGACATTGCTTGCGATTGCCGCTGGTCTTCATAAGACTGCCGAGGAAAACGTCTATAATCGTTTGCTGGTTTCTCGTCCGGTATTTCCGATGGGGAAAGACCTTGGTTTTCTGCCGGGTGACATTGAAGAAAAGCTGACCCCCTGGATGCAGCCGATCTTTGACAATGTCGAGCTGCTGATTTCCGGGCATGAGTCTGAAAAACGGCACAGCAAAGGGTACAAGGAGCTGATGGCGATGGGGCTGCTCGAAATCGAACCGCTGACCTATATCCGCGGCCGCTCAATCCCGAATCAGTATCTGGTTGTTGATGAGGCCCAGAATCTGACTCCCCACGAAATAAAGACGATTGTTACCAGGGTCGGTGAAGGGACAAAGATCATACTGACCGGTGACCCGTACCAGATTGACAATCCATATGTCGATTCCTCCAGCAACGGTCTGACCTACCTGGTTGAAAAATTCAAGGGTGAGCGGATTGCCGCACATGTGACACTGACTAAAGGTGAACGTTCCGAACTGGCCGAGCTGGCAGCCAATCTGCTGTGACCGGTTTAACAACTACAAGGTTTTTCTGAATGCTTCTTCTCTCAATTGAAACATCCTGTGATGAAACGGCGGCTGCGGTTGTACGTGACGGCCGTGAAGTACTTTCCTCAGTCGTCTCTACCCAGATTGCCATCCATGCGGCGTACGGTGGCGTTGTCCCGGAAATAGCTTCCCGCAAGCATCTGGAGTCCCTTTCGCCGGTTATCACCAAGGCGCTTCATGATGCCGGCATCGGCATGGAGGAGCTGGAAGGTGTAGCGGTTACCCGCGGGCCCGGTTTGTCAGGGGCGCTCCTGGTCGGTTTCTCAGCAGCCAAGGCGATTGCTGCCGCACGAAAAATCCCTTTTGTTGGCGTACACCATATAGAGGGGCATCTGTTTGCACCTTTTCTTGAACAACCGGTGGATTTTCCCTTCCTGGCTCTGGTCGTATCCGGTGGTCACACGCATCTGTACCATGTCGAAGGTTTCGGTCGCTACACGACTCTTGGCAGAACTATCGACGATGCTGCCGGTGAAGCCTATGACAAAAGCGCCAAAATCATGGGGATGCCGTATCCTGGAGGGGTACTGATTGACCGGATGGCCCAGAGCGGCAATACTGATGCGATTCGGTTGCCGCGGCCGCTGCTCCGTGACGGTACACTCAACTTCAGCTTTAGCGGTCTGAAGACTGCGGTGCTGCAGCAGGTGGCAAAAAATCCCGTATCAATCCCGAGCCAGGCTGCCGATGACTTGTGTGCTTCCTTTCAGAAAGCGGTCTGTGATGTCCTTGCGGCAAAAACTGAGGCTGCCATCAGGCAGACCGGTGCAGGCCGTCTTGTGGTTGCCGGTGGGGTTGCCTGTAACAGCGGCCTGCGCCTTCGTATGGCTTCACTCTGCAAACAGCTGGGAGTTGACCTAGCCATTCCGCATCCTTCGCTGTGCGGCGACAATGCCGCCATGCTGGCGGTCCCGGGTGATTATTACCTGTCGCATGGTTTTATCTCTTCTCAGTCGCTCGATGTTACCGCAACATGGGATATGGACAGCATAAAGGAATCAATGAAATGAGTTCAATCCGTCGCCCTTTGAAATCACTCGGACAGAACTTCCTTGTTGATGGCAATGTCATCGACAGAATTATCCGGACTGCCGATATCAAACCTGATCAGCCCGTACTTGAGATCGGACCGGGGCGGGGGGCTTTGACAACGCATCTTGCCGAGCGTGCCGGGAAACTTGTTCTGATTGAATTTGATCATGCGCTGGCAGCGTGGCATCAAGACCAGCTTCGCGACAATAAACGTGTTACTGTCATTGATGGCGATGTACTGAAAGTAGATCTTGAAGAACTTCTATCCGAAGTCCCGCAAAAATGGAACGTTGTAGCCAACCTCCCGTATAACATTTCGACAGAAGTTCTGTTCCGGTTGTATCATGTCCATAGCAGGTTGGCCCGCATGACCCTGATGTTGCAGAAGGAGGTCGGTGACCGTCTGGCGGCGCCCCCCGACTGCTCCGCGTACGGTGTGACAACCGTGCTGCTTGGTTTGTGGTTTGACATCAGTCGGGCATTTGTGGTGCACCCCGGCAGTTTTCATCCGAGCCCCAAAGTCGATTCGGCCGTCCTCAATTTTGTCCCCCGTTCAGAGGCGCGGGCTGACGTCGGTGATGAGGATATTTTCAGGAGCGTTGTAAAAAGCGCTTTTTCAATGCGTCGCAAGACGCTGATCAACTGCCTGAAATCTGCAGAGTTCGCCAAGCAGATCGATTGCGGGCCACTGCTGG
>JAQUCU010000156.1 GCA_028686055.1 Desulfuromonadaceae bacterium | reverse complement strand
ATCTATTTCCTCCCTCAGGATGGCCCAGACCCGCTGGCAGCTTTTTGCCAACAGAAATCCGATACTTTTTTCAACATCATACATACATGGAGTACCTCGTATAGTGGTATGTATGTAGTTATGCAGATAATACGTACACTGTCAATGTAAAATACAAGTTTAAAGCGTTTACAACGGCAGCCGGTTTGCTTATTATGTGCGCTTATGGATGTACTCCCGACATGTTATCTCCGACCGATGACCGATGACGACCTTGACGCTGTCATGGCAATAGAGACCGCTTCCTATTCAACTCCCTGGAAACAGGATCATTTCCGGAACGAGATAGCGGCCCGTTTTTCGTGGCCGTACGTAGCCGTTGAAGAGGGCCGGGTGGTTGGCTATGTCTGCCTTATGTCACTGTTTGAGGAGGCGCAGATACTCAACGTTGCAGTGTCGTCGAACCACCGCGGCAGGGGGATCGCGCGGATGTTGCTGATGGAGTCGTTCAGACTGGCGCGCGAAAGGGGGGCGGAGATCATGGTGCTGGAGGTGCGCGCTTCCAATGATGCCGCCATTTCGCTCTACCATCAGCTCGGCTTCAGACGCGTCGGTGTTCGTATCAAGTATTATGAATCAAGCGAAGATGCAATCCTGATGGAAAAATCACTCAAGGAGAACCCGTAATGCAGTTTACAGCAATGATTCTTTCCAACGTGGAGGTCTCGCCCGGATACTGGCGGATGCGCATGACCGCTCCGCCGGAATGTGCCGCGTCACGTCCCGGCCAGTTTGTCATGGTGCGCGTTAACGGCGCAATAGACCCGCTGCTGCGGCGCCCCTTCGGGATTTTTGATATCGGCACCTATACCCCCGCCCAGAGCGGCGCGATCCCGCAGCCGTACCTGGAAATGCTGTACCGGGTGGTGGGGAAGGGGACAGCAATGCTGTCGACGCTGCACGGTTCCGATCTGCTCGATGTTCTCGGGCCGCTCGGCAAGGGGTTTGATTTGGGAAGCCCGGCCGAAGAAAAGCTGATCGTCGGTGGCGGGGTGGGGTTGGCGCCGCTTTATCTGCTGGCGAAGGAACTGGCTCAAGGATCAGAGGTCAGGCTTTTTGCCGGCGGGAAGACCAGGGATGACATCCTCTGCATCACCGAATTCGAGCGACTGGGAGTCGAGTGCTACACCGCTACCGAAGATGGTTCTCTGGGGGAATGCGGCCTAGTGACCGAGGCGCTGCTGCGGCGGCTGGACCAGCTGCAGGGGGGAGCGACAATTTACGCGTGCGGTCCGCACGGCATGCTCAATGCCGTTGCCGGGATCGCAGCAGAGCGCGGTATCCCCTGTCAGGTCTCGCTGGAAGGGTACATGGCGTGCGGCGTCGGCGCCTGCCTCGGCTGTGTCGCTCCCGGGCACTCCCATTCGCCGGATACTCCCGACTTCCGCTGTGTCTGTACAGAGGGGCCGGTTTTTGAGTCGGGCGAACTGAAGTGGAGGGATCGACCATGAAATCAGCCATAAAACCTGACATGACCGTAAATCTGGCCGGAATTAATCTCCGCAACCCGGTTATGACCGCCTCCGGCACTTTCGGCTACGGCGAGGAGTTTGCCGAATACGTGGATATGGAATCGATCGGCGCGTTTGTTACCAAGGGTCTTTCCCTTAAACCCCGTGCCGGTAATCCAACGCCGCGGATTGTCGAAACCCCCGGCGGGATGCTGAACGCGATAGGCCTGCAGAATGTCGGCATCGATGCCTTCATCGCCAAAAAAGTCCCGTACCTTCGCTCGGTCAATACCCCTGCCATCGCCAATTTTTTCGGCAGCACCGTCGATGAGTACGCCGAAATGGCCCGCCGCCTCGATGAAATCCCCGAGGTGGCCGGCCTGGAGATAAATATATCCTGCCCGAACGTCAAACAGGGGGGGATCGTTTTCGGCACCGATCCGGGGTGTGCCGCCTCGGTTGTTTCCGCCTGCCGCGCAGCCTCGAAAAAACCGTTGATAGTCAAGCTCTCTCCAAACGTGACCGATGTGGTCACCATGGCCAAGGCGTGTGAAGATGCCGGCGCCGATGCGCTCTCTCTGATCAACACCCTGACCGGCATGGCGATCGACCTTGACAGGCGTCGTCCGATCCTGGCCAATATCACTGGCGGTTTTTCCGGGCCGGCCATCAAGCCGATTGCGCTGCGCATGGTCTGGCAGGTGGCAAAGGGTGTAAAGCTGCCGATTATCGGCATCGGAGGGATCATGAATGCGACCGATGCGCTCGAATTCATGCTGGCCGGAGCGACCGCGGTACAGGTCGGCACCGCCAGTTTTATCAACCCGGGTGCGGCCCAGAAGATCGCTGAAGACATGGAAGCCTGGCTGATCGCGCACGGAATTTCCGACATCAGGAGCATGATCGGTGCGCTGGAAACCTGACATGCCCCGGATTCGCTCCTCAGGCGGCCCGTTCATCGATTTTGGCAGGATTAACGAACCCGGCAGGAAAGCTGTTTCACCACTAAGGGTACTATTATGAGAGAACGCCGGCAATCACTCGGTCTGCGCACACTGGAAGATATCAGTTCGATCATCCTGCATTCACATGACCTGCAGGATACGCTTGACAACATCGTCACCCTGGTTGCGAGAAGGATGGGGAGTGATGTCTGTTCGATCTATCTGCTCGAAAGCGATGGCGAAACCCTGACGCTGAAGGCTACCAAGGGGCTTTCCAAGGCTTCTGTCAACCGCGTTTTCATGAAGGTACATGAAGGTCTGACCGGTCTTGCCGTTGAAACCCGCGAGATGGTCATGACCGATAATGCCCCGGCGCATCCGCGTTACAAATATTTCAAGGAATCGAAGGAGGAACGGTTTCTCTCTTTCCTTGGACTGCCGCTGTTCGAGCACAAGGCCCCGATCGGCGTCATTGTCGTGCAAACACGCGAGCCCCGCACTTTCAGTGACGATGAAATCAGCATTCTGCGCACCATCACCTTTCAGATCGGCAGCATTGTCCATACGGCCCGGCTGCTCGATTCGATCCAGAGCAAGGAACGGGAGAGAGCCTGGTTCGAGAAGGAGCTTGCCAAGGTCCGGAACGGCCATGTGATGGAGGCGGAGTCTCCCGTTACCGGGAAAACGAAGCGGAGTTCCGGTTCCCGGTCGTTGTCAGGCACCGCCGTATCGGCCGGCTTCAGCCGTGGGAAAATTTATATCCTTGACCGCTTCAGCGATAAAGTCATCAAACTGGCAAAGGTCGGCAGCGTTGCCGCCGAACGTCACAAATTCTCCCAGGCCCTTGAAAAGGCCAAGATCCAGACCATTTACATGGAAAAACGGGTCAGTGAGACACTTTCTGCCGATGATGCGGCGATCTTTCATACCCATCTGATGATACTGGAAGACCGGAGTTTTTCTGCCAAGATCACCGATCTCATCGAACAGGGGATGGGGGCATCCCGGGCCGTACATGATGTCGTTCAACACTATATCCAGGCCTTTTCAGCCATGGAGGATCCCTATCTGCGGGAGCGTTCTGCTGATGTGGAAGATATCGGGCGACGAATCATCGAAGCGATTGAAGGGAACGGTTCCAGCGAGATCACGCTCAAGGAGAAGCGGGTCCTCGTGGCGGATGAAATTTTCCCCTCCAACCTCGCAATGCTTGACCAGGATAAGATCCTCGGCATTGTTACCGAAAAGGGCAACGCCTATTCCCATGCCGCCATCATGGCAAAATCGCTCGGTATTCCCGCTGTTCTCGGTGTGCGGGGGGTGATGGACGCCGCCAATGTCAAGGATGAGATCATTGTTGACGGTACCTCCGGCCATGTCTATCTCAACCCGGATGCGGGCGTGAAAAAAGAGTATGTGCGTCTCGAACAGGAGTACACTGTCCGGATGAAGGAGCTGGAAAGCATCCGTGACCTGCCGGCGGTTACCACTGATGGCGTTGCGATTACTCTTAATGCCAACATAGGGCTGATCTCTGATGTCCGGGTTGCCAATCTGCACGGCGCCCAGGGTGTAGGGCTCTATCGCACCGAGTTTCCCTATATGGCGCGCTCCGCATTTCCTGACCGTGAAGCACAGGCCGGCATTTACCGTAAAATTCTGGAGGGGTTTCCCGGGCAGACCGTCAACATCCGCACCCTCGATATCGGCGGCGACAAGGGGCTCTCCTACTTCCCGTACCCTCACGAGGACAACCCCTTCCTGGGATGGCGCTCGATCCGGGTCTCGCTGGAACGACAGGACATCTTCAGGGAACAGCTGGCCGGCATTCTGCTCGCGGCACATGCCGGCAATGCGACGATCATGTTTCCGCTGATCAGCTGCCTGGATGAAATCCGTAAGATCAGGGAAATTCTGACTTCGGTGAGAAATGAATTGCTGCGTGAGGGTCATGACGTGCCGGGATATATCCCGCTCGGAATCATGATCGAGGTGCCGGCGGCGGTGCTGATTATCGACTATCTGCTGCAGGAGGTTGATTATGTCAGTATCGGCACCAACGACCTGATCCAGTATACTCTGGCTGCCGACCGCAACAATGCCAGTGTCAAAAAGTATTACGATCCGTACCACCCGGCGATACTCTATTCCATCAAACGGGTTGCCGATGCGGCCAACAAGGCCGGTAAAAAAGTGTCACTCTGCGGAGAAATGGCTGCCGATCCATTGTGCGCACTGCTTTTGACCGGCATGGGCATCCGGGAATTCAGTCTCTCGGCCCCCAGTATACCGGCCGTGAAGCAGGCTATTCTCAACAACAGTTTTGAAGCGTGCCGCCGTTTGGCGCGGGCGGCTCTGGCATGCCGCAACAGTACCGATGTGGGACTCTGTCTGACAGCGGCGCGGAAAAAGCTGAACCTGTAGCTATGGTAGGCAATTTAAGGCGATTTTGGATTTTGAATTTTGAGTGTTGAGTGCTTACACTGAGCGAAGTCGAAGTGTTGAATTTTGAATGATCCCAAGCAGAGGAGAACTGTTTTGTACGATGGACGCCCCACATACGCAGAGATTGATCTCTCCGCGCTCAAGCATAACTATCAGTTGATCCGTGCGTCAATTCCGCCGCAGACCGGGATTCTGGCGGTTGTAAAGGCAGATGCCTACGGGCACGGTTTCATGGATATCAGCCGGGAACTGGAAAGTCTCGGAGTTAACGCATTCGGCGTCGCTTTCCTGGCCGAAGGTATCCAGCTGCGCAAAAGCGGCAGCGATAAGCCGATTCTGCTGCTGGGGGGGGTCTACCCCGGACAGGAGCGGAAATGCATCGGTTACAATATCTCCACGGCCGTTTTTACACTGGAGCAGGCGCAGGCGCTCAACCAGGCCGCTTCTGCGGGGAAGCTCTTCCGCAGTGCGAAGGTGCATCTCAAGGTCGACACTGGAATGGGGCGGCTGGGGATTCCCTCTAACGAGGTGCCGCAGTTTCTTGCCGAACTGAAGAAGCTGGAGAATATTGCCCTTGAGGGTGTTATTTCACATTTTGCCAGTGCCGATGAACTCGACGAATCGGGTCGGGATTTCACCCGGCTTCAGGGTGAACGCTTTGCTTTTGCGCTGGCCGAGATCCGCAAGGCCGGTTTCAAGCCGCGCTATATCCATATCTCTAACAGTGCCGCCGCGCTGCAACAGGAAATTCCGGACTGCAACCTGATCAGACCCGGAATCACACTGTATGGCGCTCTGCCATCAGCCGATTTTCAGGGTAAATTTGAAGTTAAGCCGGTGATGCGTCTCAAAAGCCGCATCGCCATGCTCAAGTGGGTTGATCCGGGGACTACTATCAGCTATGCGCGCCGCTTTACTGCCGGCCGGCGTACGCTGATCGCCAGCGTGCCGGTCGGGTATGCGGACGGCTACCCGCGCGCTCTCACCAACCAGGGGGAAGTGCTGATTCGCGGCGTGCGGGCAAAAGTGGCCGGAACCGTCTGTATGGACTGGACCATGATTGATGTGACCGGAATCGATGGTGTTGCTGTTGGAGATACCGTGACACTGATGGGAACCGATGACTCCGGGCATTGCATTCATGCCGAAGAGCTGGCGGCCTGGGCCGACACCATCCCTTATACGATTTTCTGCGGTATCAGCAAACGGGTGCCGAGGGTGTACCTCAAGTAGAATGCGGATAGAGTCATGAACCCCACGTATGCACTTGCGATAGATCTTGGAACCACCACGCTGGCCGCTTCGCTGATCGACTGCGGCAGCGGTGACCGGCTTGCCATCTCCGGCGCACTGAATCCGCAGCGCCGTTTCGGAGCCGACGTGATCTCGCGGCTGGATGCGGCCATCCACTCCGCAGAGATCCGCAAGGAGATGACGACGCTGATCCGCACCGAGCTCAGACGGATAGGGCAACAGCTTTGCGATACAACCGGCAATTCATGGGGTGATGTAACGCAGGTGGCGATCGCCGGGAATCCGGCTATGCAGCATATTCTGCTGGGGCTGGAGCTCAGCTCGCTGGCCTTTCCTCCGTACCGCCCACTCTACACTGGCGGTACGCATCTGAGTGCCGCCGATCTGGAATGGGACGGCAGCGCCGGGGTCTATCTCTTTCCGATGCCTGGCGGTTTTGTCGGCGGCGATACGGTGGCGTTCATCTACGGAGCGGAACCGGGTGATGCCGCGCTCTGTCTTGACATGGGTACCAACGGTGAAATTGTGCTG
>JAQUCU010000155.1 GCA_028686055.1 Desulfuromonadaceae bacterium | reverse complement strand
ATTCAAAATTCAAAATTCATTTAGGCCCACCGGGGTCAAATTCAAAATTGCTTTCCGCTTTCCCGCTCCACTCCGGCCTTCTCAGGCCTAAACTCCGGGACGATCTCGCGCAGCTTGGCGATCACGCCGGGCTGGTCGATGACCCGCTGCAGCTGGTAGAGCTCCTCAAGCTGGACCAGCAGGCGCTCGCGGTCAACGACCGTGGCGCGGGCAACCATGATCTTCTCGTGGCTCGTCGGCTGGACCCCCTCGCCATCGATCAGCAGCTCTTCGTACAGCTTCTCGCCGGGGCGCAGGCCGGTAAACTCAATTTCTATATCCTCGTAGGGGATGAACCCGGAAAGCTGGATCAGCTGCTCGGCCAGGGTCACGATGCGCACCGGCTCGCCCATGTCGAGCAGGTATATTTCCCCCCCGGCGCCCATGCTCCCGGCCTGCAGCACCAGCTGCGTCGCCTCGGGGATCGTCATGAAAAAACGGGTCACTTCGGGGTGGGTGACGGTCACCGGACCGCCGCTGGCGATCTGCTCCTTGAAGATCGGGATGACGCTGCCGGCGCTCCCCAGCACATTGCCGAAGCGGACCGTCACAAAGCGGGTGGAGCTGCGCCGCGCCAGGCTCTGGACGACGAGTTCGGCGGCGCGCTTGCTGGCGCCCATGACATTGGTCGGATTAACCGCCTTGTCGGTGGATATCATGACGAAGCTTTCGGCCTTAAAGCGGTTGGCCGCCTCGGCCACCACCCGGGTGCCGCGGACATTGTTGTTGGCCGCTTCGGCGGAGTTGTCCTCCATGAGCGGCACATGCTTGTAGGCGGCAGCGTGAAAGACCACCTGCGGCAGGCAGTTGTCAAAGACCCCCTCGATCCGGGCAATGTCACGGATATCGCCGACAATGGCGGTATGGTGCAGATTCGGATAACTGCCGGCAAGCTCGCGGTGAATGTTGAAGAGCGGCGACTCGGAATTGTCAAAGAGGATGATGCGGGCCGGGTTGAAGTGGCAGACCTGGCGGCAAATTTCGCTGCCGATGCTCCCCGCCGCCCCGGTTACCAGCACCCGCTTCCCCTCGACAAAGGCGCGGATACGATCCAGTTCGAGACGGATCGGGTCGCGGCCGAGGAGGTCTTCAAGGGCGACATCGCGCACCTGCTGGATCGACACCCGGCCGTCGATCAGATCGCTCACTCCCGGCAGCGTCTTGAAACTGATCTGCAGATTTTCGCACCGCTCGACGATACTGCGCATCTGCCTGCCGTTCGCCGAAGGGATGGCGCTGATAATCTCCTCGACCTGCTCGCGGCGGCAGACCTCCACCAGATCTTCCTGGGTGCCGAGGACCTTGTAGCCGACAATCCGGTACCCCTGTTTCATCGGGTCATCATCGATAAAACCGACGACCTTTTTATTCAGGCCCCGGTTCTGCTGGATTTCCCGGGCAATCATCTGCCCGGCGCTGCCGGCGCCGATGATCAGTGTGTTCGTACCATGGCTGCGCCTGCCTCTGAAACCGGGGATATAATTTTCCCGGGCGGCCCGGGTGAGAAAACGGGTGCCGCTCATCAGGGCAAAACAGAATACGCCGTCGAGCACCAGGACCGAGCGCGGCACCCCGGTCATACGGTCGTAAAAGAAGACCAGGGCGATGATGAAGCCCATGGAGGCCAGGAGGTTGGCGCGGGCCAGCAGGATAATATCGGCTATGGAGACATACCGCCACCAGCCGCGCGACAGTCCCTGCTGCCAGAAGATCGGGAACTTGACCAACAGGGCAAAGACGAGGAGGTACGGATAGTCGTGCCAGAAGCTGTCCCGCAGGTAGAAATCAAAGCGGACGAGATAGGCCAGGAACAGCGCCGCAGCGATGGCAATAGCCTTGTAGATAAAAATCAGCACAAAATGGTTTTCTTTGATAAATTTTTTCAAGAGAGTCCACCCTTGTTAGAAATACAATTTTAAATTTGACCCCAGGGCCTAAATAGATTTTGAATGCTTTACAACCGGCGTAAAGGCTTTTTAGCCTCGGGATTACTACGATTACTCTGGATTTTGAAACCTGACGTGTTTTGCTTTATCCCGGGTAATCCTGAGAAATCCTGAAGCTGAATGCGTTAAAACTTGAGGTCTTTATCGTCATAACCAGCACACGGATTAACACGGATGGGACGGATACCATCTGATAACTTCTGATAAAGGCAAATGTTAAATCAGATTTTATCCGCGTGCCAGGCTTTTGACTTGTTTTGCCGTTATCCCTTTAGGCCCCAGAGGGTCCTGCATCCCCTTCATCCCTGTTACATTGCTTTTCAGGTTTTGTTGTTGGTTCTAAACCTTTTTTACAGGGATGCACTACCTTCAGGACAATTCAATAATCTATAATGGTCTTCATCAATTCCGGCAAAGATATCGCTTCAATATCGCTCGCCATGCGATAGCGCTCAGATCCCGGATACACGACAAATTTTCTGACGGGAGAAATATCCTCGCACGCAACATGGAAACCGCGTTCAAGTTTTGGCGTCAAGCTGCGTTTGATCTCAATTGCCCACAGGCTGTTATCCGGCAGCGGGAATTTGTGAAGCAAGAAGGCGACTGGTCATGTTTGCAATATTGGAATTTCATTCCCTGATTTGCAAGGATATACCTGACAGCCTTCCGGTAAGCCTCTCAACGCCATCTGGGCCGCCGGTTTTCTTTCTTGTACGTATTACAACAATCCTGTATAGTTACAAACAAATAAAAGCAAAGAGGTGCTGATATGGCAACCCTGACAATTCATAATATTGACCCCGACATTAAATCTGCTGCCATGGAAATCATGAAACAGCATGGCATGACCGCCAAGGAAACCATTTCTGCATTTCTTGGCAAGATGGTTAGCGATCACCGTAAAGCCGGAGATAGTTGTTTCTGTTCCAATCTTGAAATGAATGAAGAAACAAAGCGTGATCTCAGAGAGGCTAAGGCCGGCAAAGTACATTATACCGCTTGCAATAACACTGACGAGCTTTTTGCAAAACTGAGGATATAATGCTTTCAGTCGTCTACCGCAACAAATTCAAAAAGAATCTCGAACTAATGCTCCGAAGAGGCAAAGATCCGGAAAAATTCAAGCAGGTGATTATCGCTCTTGTAAATGAACAACCCCTTGATGAAAAACAAAGAGATCACGCCTTAACGGGTAATTTCAGTGGTTTCCGCGATTGCCACATTGAACCTGACTGGCTCTTGATACACCGCCTCCAGAAAGCCGCAGCCCATTTCGCGGTACACCTCAAAAACAGCACCTTGTATCTGGTAACATTCTTCTTTGTAAAGGATACTGCCAGCCATCATAAACACCCCGTGGTCCACGAAATTCACGAAAGCACACGAAAAAAGCGAAATCTTATGAATTTTAATTGACGTTAAGGTTTTACCAACCAAAAGTTTATTATTTTTTCGTGCTTTTCATGCTTTTCGTGGACAGTTTTATTTAGTGCTTTCCGTGGACATGATTCGCCGTTCACAAGTCAGGCTCTTCCGCTTAATCCAAAATTGCTTCAATGAGCCACCCCTTCTTTCCTCAGTACCTTCACGAATGTCTGTACGATGATCCGCAGGTCCAACAGAAACGACCGGTTGTGCAGATACCACTCGTCAAACTCCACCTTCACCGGGATGGGGAGTTCATCCCGCCCGTTGATCTGGGCCCAGCCGGTCAGGCCGGGGGTCAAGGCGTGCACTCCCTTCCGGGTGCGGAGTTCGATCAGGTCTTCCTGGTTGAACAGGGCCGGCCGGGGTCCGACGATGCTCATATCGCCGGTGAGGATGCTGAACAGTTGGGGTAGTTCGTCGAGGCTGGATTTGCGCAGGAACTTGCCGACGGGGGTAAGCCAGCGGTCCGGGTCGCAGAGCAGATGGGTGGCGACGGCGGGGGTGTCGATGCGCATGGTGCGGAACTTGGGCATCTTGAAGATGAGGTTGTTGCGCCCAACCCGGTCGGACCAGTAGAGGATCGGCCCGGGGGAGGTGAGCCGGACCAGCAGGGCCACGATCAGCATGGGGAGACTTAGAAAAAGGATGGCGGTTAGTACCATAATGAAATCAAAGGTGCGCTTCAACATATCATTTAATCCTAATTGATTTTTCCAATCCAAAATTCATAATTGTTTCCGAAACCATGCGACGGTTTGCAAAAGCCCCTGCTCCATCATAAAGGGCGGCACCCACCCCAGCTCTCTTCTAATTTTTGAACTGTCCACCGTCAAGGAGCCCAGTAACCGTTCTACTGCACTTGATTTGCCGATCAGTTTGCCGGCGAGGCGCATGAGAGACGGCGGGAATGGAATGAGTCGTGACGGGCGGTCGAGTGCGATTGCTAATTGCAGGATGAGCTTTGGGGTGGATATATCTTCTCCGTCACTGACCAGAAAGGTCTGGCCAGCTGCTCGGGAGTGGGTTGCACAACAGACCAAAGCATCAGTCAGGTTATCAACGTACAGAAAACTTTTCTGATTATGGACTGAAGCCAATGGCAATGGAATTCCTTTAGCAACGGTACGAAGGAGTGAAAGGAAATTACCAGGATTACCTGGACCGTAAACGAGAGGAGCTCTGACAATAACCACTTCCATTCCGGTTTTTGCACTTATATCTCTTAAACCAATCTCTGCTTCTAGTTTGGAGACAGAATAAGCATTATGTGGGTTAGGATCATCACTCTCGGTAAATGGTTTGTTGCCCGTTAAATTACCGTTTACTCCTATAGTGCTCATAAAAATGAGCCGCTTCACGCCGGCTTGTGCAGCTTGGAGCGCTAGTCGTTCAGTACCATGCAGGTTAACCTTGCGGAATTCCAGCAATGGCTCCTCGGCAGTGTCTTGCATAATGTGAACGCGGGCGGCAAGGTGGATGACGATATCCATATTTTGGAGGACTGAAGAGTAATCACTTGACTCAGAGAGGGGCTTTACGACAACCAGCCCAACTCCTCTCGGCAAGTGACCTGCATCCTCTCCATCCAATACAGCGGCAAAAAGATGGACATTCTCCTGTAGGAGCCGCTTGATAAGGGAAGAACCTACAAAGCCTGTTGCACCGGTTATAAACACCGAACTTTTTTCACTGTTTGGATTCATAATGAGCAAGTACTTCCCGATACTTTTCGATAATTTTGCAATGTGAATATTTCGACTCAGCTATTTCTCGGGACTTTCGCCCCATTTCACAAAGCCCTTGAAACTTGCTTGCTTCGCGTATTATTGAAGCCAGTTCTTCTGGATCGGCCGACGCCACAATCCACCCTACCTTTTCTTCCCGGACAAGAAGGCCCACTTCAGACGAAGGATCAACAACTGCTATAACCGGTTTCCCCGCAGCAAGAATGTTATATGTTTTGCTCGGGACTCCAAGTCCGGTCATCCCGGAGGTGAGACTAATAAGACCAACATCGCATGCATTAAGAAAATGCTGTTGATCTGAGCGTGGCATCGTATCAAGTACTGTAATGTTAGTAAGTTGCCGTGCAGCAACTTGTTCAACTAGCCATACTTTTTTTGCTCCATTCCCAATAATAATAAAATGAACGTTTTCGTTCTTTAGAATTTCTGCAGCAAGAACAATCTGCTCAATCCCTTGCACTCTTCCTATGTTCCCGGCAAATTGAACAATGAAACGACTCTCAAGTTGCAGGTTCTTGATAAGTCGATTCGAAGAGCGTTCTTCGGGATGGATATCTGCTGTATCCGCCCAATTGGTAATTACTGTTATTTCTGGATAGTTACCATTGATCTTGCGCATCATTAGTGCCTTCATATCTCTGCCAATTACTATGATATGACTTGATGACTTGTAAACTGTATTAAACAGGCGGGTAAGAATACGACACCAAATGGAATCACTTTGGAGAAGTTTTGCCGCTTGTAGATTTTCAGGAAAAACATCATGGACAAGGATGACTAGCGAGGAGCGCTTAACGCGACAGACTAGACACATAAATACAAGCAAAGGTGCAGGATTGGTTACAACTAAAACCGTATCTCCCTTTTTTAGCATTTTTAGCATTTTTACTGCGAGCTTAAAACTCAGAGCAATAGATCTCACAACGCGAGAAGCGATTTTGTTTTTGTTTAAATTGAGCCCTCCAACCCTTTCTATACGGACTCTATTCCGTATCTCAGATTTAGATGATGCTTTTAAACCAGAGTAGTCGGGAGGACCAGTCACAACCTGAACAGGAAACGTTTCAGCAAGACCTTCAGCAATTTTTGTTAAAATATATCCTGTCGATGTTTCCTCGGGATAATAAAGTTCTGAAACTAAAAAAATCATCAATATAGTCCTTGAGTCAGGGGTGCTTCTTCCACACCGTCCGGTTCACATAATCCGTATAACTGAGGATGATCCTCACGACCTTCTCCGAGACATTCGGTATCGAATAGTCTACCACCGGTCGCAGAGTACGCTCGCCCTCCCGTTTCTGATCGGCCAGGATCGTCAACCCCTGATGTACTCTATCCAACTCCAGTCCGGTCATCATCACGCTGGCTTCCTCCATCCCTTCAGGCCTTTAGTGTGCCTCGCGCAGATTCAAGGCCGGAAAGTTGAGGATTGATGACTCTTCGTTGATGGTACCGCTATCGGATAGCACGGCACGAGCCTGCATCTGCAGATGAACGTAGTCGGTCAGGCCGAGCGG
>JAQUCU010000013.1 GCA_028686055.1 Desulfuromonadaceae bacterium | reverse complement strand
CAGGCCTTTCGTGTGCCTCGCGCAGATTCAAGGCCGGAAAGTTGAGGATTGATGACTCTTCGTTGATGGTACCGCTATCGGATAGCACGGCACGAGCCTGCATCTGCAGATGAACGTAGTCGGTCAGGCCGAGCGGCTTCATCAGTTCGACTTTATCGTGAAAGCTGACTCCCAAAGCTTCCACCCGCTTGCGGGTACGGGGGTGAGTGGAAACGATCACCCGCTTGCCATAGGTCTCCGCCAGGCCGTTCAGGATGGCGACAAGCTTGCGGAAATTGATATCGGAATCCACATTCTCCTCGCGGTGGGCGCTGACGACAAAGTAGTCAAAACGGGTAAGCCCCAATGTAGTCAGGATGGTGGATGCTTCTATTTTTGGCAGATAGTGATTAAGCACCTCAAACATCGGCGAACCGGTCTTGATAATCCGGTCCGGCGGCAACCCCTCCCGCAGCAGGTATTCACGGGCGATGTCGCTGTAGGTCATGTTGATGTCGCTGGTATGATCCACAATCTTGCGGTTGGTCTCCTCCGGAACCCGTTGGTCGAAGCAGCGATTACCGGCCTCCATGTGAAAGATGGGAATCTTGCGCCGCTTGGCCGGTATCGCGGCCAAGCAGCTATTGGTGTCGCCCAGGACCAGCAGTGCATCAGGCTGGACTTCACCGAGAACCCGATCGACCGCGATAATCAGCTGTCCGATGGTTTCAGCCGCAGTAGCTCCGGCCGCACCGAGGAAATGATCCGGCTTGCGTATATCCAGATCGGTGAAGAAGATCTCGTTCAACTCATAATCGTAGTTCTGGCCGGTATGGACCAGGATGTGCTCCATGTACCGATCCAGCTTGGGAAGCACACAGGAGAGCCGAATAATCTCCGGGCGTGTACCAACGACTGTAACAACTTTCAGCTTTTTCATACAAACCTCTTTTAGCCACGAATGTCACGAATGTTCACAAATAGAATCTGAAAATCAGAAAGCTCTTTTGGGATAAAACTTGAACCATGTTTTTAGCCACGAATAACTCGAATGTTCACAAATAAATGCCTAAACAGGAAAGACTTTGGGGTAAAGCATGCCTTCAAATAAAATATTAAGCAATTCCTGGGGGTTTTTACATATTCGTGTTTATTAGTGCAATTCGTGGCTAACAGTTTAAATTTACAAAACAAATCGCTTTGATTCTACTCGCTCTTTTCCAAAATTTATAAGAATTCCCAACTCAAGGCCTGTAGCATTGAGGTAGTTTAAAACCTGAGCTTCGTGGGCTTTGATAAATGTTTCAACAACTTTCAATTCTAAAAGAATCTGACTATTCACAACAATATCAGCACAATAACAGCCGACCTCAATTCCTTTGTATTGCACAACAAGAGGCTTTTGGGCTTCAGCAGTAATACCCCGTAGCGTTAACTCCGCCACTAAAGCATTTTCATATACCTTTTCCAGAAAGCCAGATCCAAGAGTATTGTGAACCTCAAAAACAGCTGACATGATCTCGTATGAAAGTTCCTTATAAAGCATGTTGTCGTTATTCGAGTCAATTCGTGTCATTCGTGGCTAAGCTCTACGGATTCAAAAAAAGTATCTGGCTTATCGGGATCAAACAGTTCATTGCACCACATGACCGTGACCAGGTCGCTCTCGCCAGTGTTACTGATGTTGTGGGTATAACCGGTGGGGATATCCACCACTTCCAGCTTTTCTCCGCTTACCTGGTATTCGATGATCTCCTCGCCACCAACCTTCCGGAAACGGATCATCCCCTGGCCGCTCACCACCAGGAACTTTTCGTTCTTGGTATGATGCCAGTGATCCCCTTTGGTAATGTTAGGCTTGGAAATATTGACCGACACCTGCCCTCTATCTGGTGTCTTGATAAATTCGGTGAACGAACCGCGCTCGTTAACGTTCATCAGCAACGGATAACTGAAGTGGTCAACAGGAAGATAACTCAGGTAGGTGCTGTAGAGTTTTTTGGTGAACGGGTCGGCCATGTCCGGGATGCTTCTATCTTCGCGACTGGCCTTGAAGGAGCGAATCAGTGTAGCGATCTCGCCGAGCTTGATGGTGTGGACCGGCTGCACCTGGCAGAAATCATCCTGCACAGCCGCTCTGCCGTCCAGAGCGGCAATGAACGAATTCACCACATCGTCGATGTAGACCAGGTTCATGGTCACGTTTGGATCATTAATCTGAATCGGCAGATCGGTGGCTATGTTGTTGCAAAATGTGGCAACGGCGCTGTTGTAGTTGGGACGGCACCACTTGCCGAAGACATTGGGAAGGCGGTAGACATAGACCATCGCGCCGGATTGGCGGCCATAGGCAAACACTGCATTCTCGGCAGCCCGCTTGCTGATGCCATAGGGGTTGTCCTGTGCCGCCTGGGTGGAGGAAGAGATCAGCAGCGGCGTCGTTTTACCCTGACTCTGCAGGAGAGAAGCAATCGTCTGGGTAAGCCCGGTATTCCCGCTGGTAAACTCCTCGACGTTCTGCGGACGGTTGACTCCCGCCAGGTGAAAGATGAAGTCAGCCTCCGCCACCAGAGTGGACAGAGTAGCCTGGTCGTCATCGACATCAAAACCGGTAATCTTTACGTCCTTGCGCTGGGCAAGGGAAGCAGTCAGGTTCCTGCCGACAAAGCCGTTGGAACCGGTAATCAGAACAGTTTTCATAAAATCCTCATAAATCTTTAGCCACGAATTTCACGAATTAACACAAATGCAACCCGTTAAATGCAAAGGATTAAGGCTTTATTGGTTTTAACCCAAAAGACTTTTGTCTTGTTTTTACCGTTATTCGCGAACATTTGTGTCATTCGTGGCGAAACTGATTTTGTCTTTGCGTAGTTTTTTTTACCGCGGCCGGGTATGGGGGGCTTCCCCGGCCAGTTCACGCCGTACATAGTCGAGTGCCAGGAGCTTTTCCTTGATCTGCGCGATGGTAAGACGGGCGGTGTTGTGTGAATTGTAGTCCTCTGCCTGGGTCAACTCCTGTTCACCCTCCACAAAATACTTGTTGTAGTTGAGATCGCGATTGTCGGCAGGTATGCGATAGTAACCGCCCAGATCTTCGGCGTGCGCCATCTCCTCGCGGGTCATCAGCGATTCATAGAGCTTTTCGCCATGGCGGGTGCCGATCACCTTGATTTCGTTGTCGGCATTGAAAAGTTCAACAAGTGCCTGGGCAAGATCGCCGATAGTCGAGGCCGGAGCTTTCTGCACAAAGGTGTCCCCCTGATTCCCGTGGGCATACGCGTACAGGACCAGGTCAACAGCATCGTCCAGGGACATGAGGAAACGGGTCATGTTGGGGTCGGTTACGGTAAGCGGTTTTCCCTCCTTGATCAGCTTGATGAAAAGAGGGATGACCGAGCCGCGCGAGGCCATGACATTGCCGTAGCGGGTACAGTTGAGGGTCGTCTTCGTCGGGTCGGCAAAGCGCGATTTGGCCACGACGATCTTCTCCATCATCGCCTTGGAGACCCCCATGGCGTTGATCGGATAAACCGCCTTGTCGGTACTGAGGGCGATGACCCGTGCCACCCCTTTGGCCAGGGCGGCGTTGAGGACATTCTCGGTGCCGAGGACGTTGGTCTTGACCGCTTCCAGCGGATAGAATTCACAGGAGGGAACCTGCTTCAGCGCGGCTGCCTGGAAGACATAGTCGACCCCTTCCATCGCCTGAAGGAGGCTGTCGTAAGAGCGCACGTCGCCGATGTAAAACTTGACCTTGGGATTGGCAAGACTGATGCGCATGTCTTCCTGTTTCTTTTCATCGCGGGAAAAGACGCGAATCTCCTTGATGTCGGTCCCGAGGAAACGCCTTAAAACTGCATTCCCAAAAGAGCCGGTGCCACCGGTAATGAGAAGGGTCTTGCCAGAAAACATAGTGCCTCCGATTTACATTAATTGAATAACCAAACTGCATTACATAAAAAAACTTCTATACCTCGCCTAACGAGCTGGCGTTCCGGTGATAAAGAGAGTCTTGCCAATAAAAACGGCAACATCATCAATTAATTGCGGTTTTATTATCGCCAGGACAAAACAATTCAAAATATTTTTGAACAATTTTGTCATCCTTAAAAATTTTTTTACTAAAGACCATGGATTGCTCAGATAAAGAGTTAAAATCAGCCTGGTTCATATCAACACAACGTTGTAAGGCTTCCTTAAAGAGACCAACTTGCTCTAAAGGAATGTCCCATCCAATTCCCTCTATTTCAAGATTTCGCCATGGCGTTCGGTTGCTTATGATAACAGGGCAACCGCTGGCAAGTGCTTCTAATATTACATGCCCGAAGTTTTCGCCCAATGTTGGCAACAACAGTGCATGGTAATTTTTGAAAATCTCGTTAACTTTATCGTGCTCTACCATCCCGCAATATCTGACTTTGATATTTTGGGGAAGTGAATCAATTTTTTTGGTACATTCTTCCCAATACAGCTTGTCTTCTGATGGTCCGTAAATGTCGAAAATGACATCTCCCTTCAGGTCGTGAAATAAGGACAAGGCATAATCAAGATTTTTCATTTTTGCAATGCGCCCAAGGAATATAATTCGTATTGCTCCTGGATGCTTTTGTCTTGTCATTACCAAATTGTCTTTCATAAGAGCAGGCATGTCCGAGGCAATAACAACAGGGGCTGAAACGGTGTAAACGTCTGAAGCCAGACCAAAGATGTTGATAATATCAGCAGCCTCATGTTCACTCGATGCATGCCAGACAATGTGTTTGAACAGTCCGATTAAACGTGCAATTCTTAAAAACAGCAACTTTCGCAATCTTTTTATACCCAGGGCACTTGTCGCACAGGACCCTCTGGTGGCCACAATAACCTGCCGACATGGTATCAGTTTAAGCCAGAACAACAGCAGGGGAAGCATGGTAAATTTACGAGAAAACAGACTATTCAAATAAAGGGTATCGTAGTGCGAAGTTATCAATACCCTGCAGAGCAGGATTATCGAGCGTAACCCCGGTGACAGGTAGAGTATTTCAGAATATTCTCCCCGCGACCATGCATCGATGGTTATGCCTGAATATGGTTCATTATCCCCAAGATCCCGGTCACCGGTTATTACCTTAAAATCAACGTGGTCACTCAAACGGAATACGATATTCGAAATAGTGCGGATAGGGCCGCCCGCCTTATAGCCGGGCAGATAATGATCATTGAGTACAAATACCGTATTTTTCATAACACCTTCACTTCTGACCGATTCTTCGCAACCGTTGAATGACGGCAAGATAATCCCAATCACCCTTGATGGTCGCAATAAAATCATTAAGACAATAGTCACGCCGGACATCGATTCGTTCCAAGGCCATACGATCAGTCGTAGTGCGCAGAGAACCGTGGATTGCAGCCACCGCAGTTAGATACCCGGCTTCGTTGACAAGGTCCCGTACCTTGCGGTTGTTATTACCCCACGTATAACAAAAATTTCGGCACTCTTTTCCAAGCCTGGTCTCGATTTCAGCACGGGAATCCTGCAATTGTCGTGTAACATCTTCTTCAGTCAATTTTGTAAGATCCACATGGTCAACCCCATGAGAACCGATTGTCCAGCTTCCCTTGCCAAGTTCGGCTAGCTCTTTCCAGACCAGGAACTCTTCCTGCGGGTAATGCCCAAGATCGACATTGGACGCACGGTGCGCATCCTCGCCGATCATTCCGGTATTCACATAAACGGTTGCTGGAAATCCAAGCTTTTCTAAAACGGGGGAAACCACAGAATAGACACTGTGATAGCCGTCATCAAAGGTCAATGCCACTCTCAGACCGGGCAGATCCGGGCGGCTGACAAGATTTTCCAGGGTTTCCACCGTCGCATTCCCGGCAAGCCAGTCCATCTGGTACTTAAAGTTTTCGGAGTGAAGTGATGCCGGTCCCGAACCCACGGCATGATAAATCAGGATAACCTTGCGGTTAACGTTCCGCGAAAACGACCGCCACAACCAACCAAGTATTCTCTTTATGCGTAGAGTCATGTGATAGTTATTACCGGTAATATGTTCAATTGTTTCTCCATCAGAGTTCTCATGACGTATAAAGTGTGTTACTTGATTGCTTTATAACAACATTTCTCAATCCCATACCGACTCCTGTAGTAGTCCAGAACAAAACAGCATCAATGGAGCCGAGGGCAACCCACCACCCTTCGAAAATTGATTGTATTATCATGCCGACTATGGCGCCTAAAATTAAAGCCTGGGCAACTTTCATATTTTGAGATTTGGCTGCTCTGTAGCCGGCATATAATTCCTTGATAATAATCAGGATAATACCTAGGTAGAATATAAATCCGATTACACCAATTTCCTCCAGCACAGCCAGTTGTGAATTGCCCTTTTCCCTCCCATACGTATTGGCAGTGAAGCCCCCCTCCCAATCTTTAGAACCAATGGATACTCCAAAACCACCCCCAATCCATCCGCCTGCCTGTGCCCCTTCAAGGGATTTGCTCCACACTTCTTCCCGTGTACTAAGCACATTCGTTGAATGTTTGAAAATTGTCTGGCTGATAATTTTGTCTTTAACTGCTGGGAATAAAATTAATACAATCATCGATAATAATGCCGCTATATACAAGACACTTATTACCCTACGTGCAGAAAGTACGAATAAAAGAGCAGACAGAATACACAACGTCATCAAAAGCGCGGCCCTTGACTGGCTCATAATAATTGCTAAGAAGTTAACACTGTAAATTACCACCCAAAACATGAACAGTTTAGAGTTTGATCGGTGTAGATAGGCCTTCCAAATAAAAAAGGTGCTCGCAATGGCGGCCAATGCTCCAAAAACATTGGGGTTATACGTATATCCCTGGAACATGCCATAGACTGAGAACGCATTCGGGTTAAATAGATACCCTAATACCTCCACAGCCAAGGTGACTATGGAGAAAGCACCAAGATAATTAAATGCCTGCGATTCATCCGTCCTGGAGGTAGCCCAGGTTTGTCCTGCAAACAAGCAGGAAAAAAGTACAATGGCCGCTGCAATTGCTTTCATTATGCTGAGAGCATACTGTTCCGACCAAAAGGTTGTTACAAGGCACCAGAGAGAATAAAGGTATACAACTACAAGTAACGCCGGAGAGATGTTTTTTTTCTCCTTACTAAGAATCACCTGTAAGGCTAATGCCAGAATAAAAAACCAACGTATCGATGAAGTAAAAACAGCAGAGAGATACGTAACATTAGATCCCATGAAGGCAATAATAGTCAGTGGCAAAATCCATTCATTCAGGCGCTTAAACATAGATCATCTGCTCTCGCATTCTAATAAAACATCCTTAACTCTGTTGGCACTGTTTGCAAGGGTCCACTGAGAGATAAGATTTTCCCCATTCAAACCCGTTTTTTCCCTAAGCAAAGTGTCATCAAGTAACATGCACATACTCTGTGCTAAGGCTGCCGGATTTCCGGCCGGCACGATGAACCCAGTTTCCCTATCGAACAGCAGATCGTCAATACATCCTACGCGATCAGAGACTATTACTGGCAGTCGTGCTGCCATACTTTCATGGACCACAAGCCCATACGGTTCAAATAGTGAGGGGAGGATCGCGACATCTGAGGCATGTTGCATCTCTATGACCCCCTCTTGATCGAGCCTTCCAGTGTATGTGATGTGTGTGTTGTGCTTCATTGCATTCTGCAGCAGCTCCCTTTCAGGACCATCCCCCACAAGCAGAAGCCGTAAGTTACTGTGGTTTTCCGAAAGTATAGAAAAACTTTCCAGTAGAACCCTTATCCCTTTACACTCGTGAAGCCTGCCGACAAAAATAAACACGACATCATCATTGGAAAAACCCAGTCGCTGGCGTGTAGCCAGACGTCCGGCCTGTCCCAATTCGGCACAGCGCTGCATGATGTACTCAACATCTACCGTATATTGGATTACGGTAATCCGCTTATTCTCAACACCATAATGACGAAAGTATCCTGCTTGGCGTGTGCCGAATGGAAGCATCATGGCTGGGATTCTGAACATGATCGGGTATACTAGCCGTTTGATAATACGCTTCCAAAGCGGCAGTCCAACCGGCAAGGGAGTGTCAGATTCAACTACCACTGGAATGTTATGAAACCAGCAGACAAGCAGGGCAAATCGCATTAGTCGTTCGCCCCAGCCGGCGATGTAAACGACACGGTAGCCTCTGTCTAGCACGGCACGATTCAACATCGCTGCCGCCTGCAACAGATTGGGCGACAGCACTGTCGCATTATAACCGTCTAGGGATAGATTCCAGGGCTGGCTGGAATTTTCCGAAGTAAAAAAAACGTCAACCTCTCCATCAACGCAGCGGGCCAACTCCCTTACGAAACCGAGAAAATAAGGAGTCGGTTCCGTTTGCAGCACCAGATATCGCTGAACTGAAACAGTCACTTGCAACTTTCCAATACTTCGCCGTAGAGTGCCGTTAGTTTTTCGGCATGGCGCTCCCAGGTAAAATTCTGCCGGACATGCTCCCGGCCGGCATCCGCAATCCTGCCTGCCTCATTTTTGTCATTGATAATTGTGCTAAGCAGGTCGGTGATTGCCTGACTATCCTGTGGAGGAACAAGATAGCCAGTCTCTCCATCACGGATAAACGCTTCCGGCCCCTGCCCCTGGACACCGATAGCCACGAGTCCTGCGGCCATTGCTTCCAGATAAGCTATGCCGAACGCCTCCCGGTAGGAAGGAAGGAGAAAAACATCAGCATCAGTAAGTGCGTCAAATACTTGATCATGCTGCAACAGCCCTCTGAATTTAACTTGCTCAGTGAGACCAAGACCTCGTACCATGGCCTCCAGGTTGTCCCGTTCTCGTCCCCCCCCAACAATCGTGTAATGCCAATGACGGGAACCGCTCTCATTCAATCCTGCCAGAGCCTGAAGATTCAGATCGATCCCTTTCCCTTCATGCAGATTGGAAACACTGACTATTCGTAAGGGCTCATTCTGCTGAAAGCGAGTTGCCGTACGGCATTTATCATGAAAGAAAAAACCGTTCGGAACCACTCGGAAATGATCGTCCCTGCCCGCCAAAGCGGCAAAATATTCTCGTAGCGGCTCTCCCACCAATACTACCCGGTCAGAATTAGCAAGGATTGTGCGGACACGCTCGCGTTTCAGGAATGTGTCGAGCATACGGGGGGCCGTATTGATGCCGTGCAGTGTCAAGACAGCGGGAATACCGGCCTCGTGCGCAAGCGGTACGGTGGTGTATCCAACACTGTCGGTATGAGCGTGGATCAGTTGTATTTTGTGCTCTTTAATTAGTCTTCTAATGTGGTGAGCCGTACCAAGGCTGTATAGAGGACCGGATAGCTCGTAACAGTAATATCTTGGGATGCTCAGATAATGACAGACATTAAGGTTTATATCGGGATCAAACAGTTCTTTATGTAGTGGTTTTCGATCCCAGTCCGAATTGATATAACGGAATACTCGCGGCGTCCAAGGGCGCGTGACCAAGACAGTTACGTCGTGACCAGCCTGCTTCAATGCATTGACGGAGTGGTAAATATAGTTGTAATGACCAGCCGTGGGAGTGTTTGGAAACCATGGCGTTACGCATAATATATTCATTCAGTTAACCCTGCTCTGCCGTTTTGACACGCTTAAATTGAATAATATCCAATAAGTGAAGGAAACCATCGTACAACAAAGTGGCGTGCAGAACCTCTGAAGTAGTTAATTTTACGATTATAAATCAAATCAACACAAAAACTTTGAATTAACATCATTGAGCTAAACAAAAGATTCGAATTGAGTATTTTTAGCGCACGACAAACCGCCCCCCTATCTCTATACATTGTTCTTAAAACATCTTCAGAGTTTATGTAATTGACATGCGACAGATCTTTTAATAGTTGTTCAAATCGAAGTAATCGTTCTTTGCACCACTTTATATTATGTTGAATATAATTATTCTTTGATTTATCGAGCAGTTGCGAAAGTCCGCCTGTCCATATTCTGTACTTAACCAATACATCCGGTATATACATAACCCCATTCAATAAATAAGCGCGTTGCATTGAAGTGACATCTCCACTTATAATTTTAGAATCCATTGGAGGAAAAGCATCTATCAAACTCCTATGTAGATTACGTGTACATCCATTAACTATCGAAAGTTCATTTGTTAGGGGATTAATAGATTTATCCCATACCACAGTATTCATACCATCAGTGAGCAGATCGAGTTCAGTCCCATATCCATCGATTTTAATTGCATTAGAAATTACCATGCTTGGTGGATTATCCCCTCCAGAAGTGAATGCTTCTACAACTTTACTAGTTCTATCTGGGAGAGAAATATCATCCCCTTCCGCATAAATAACTATATCGCCTTGAGCCATTTCGTAAAGTTGACTGGCGTGCAAAGCTATACCTAAATTTTTCTCATTTCTGTTTAATTTAATGATATGGGGGCCAAAATAGTCCTTAACTACTTTTTCAATTATCGGAAAGGTTTCGTCACTAGAACTGTCATCAGAAATTATGATTTCGAGAGGAGAATACGTTTGAGCCAATGCACCTTCAACTGCTTCGCGTATAAAAGCCTCGTGATTGTAAGTCACCAATACAAAGGTAACCATTGGTAAAGTGCTACACGAATTAGAAGTGTTTATCAAATTTTCATTCACTCTGTTGCACCCTTTAAAAACTCAAATATTATCAATATCGGACAGCAAAGTTATTACAAGCTCGATCTTCTGTTGAGTGATTCACGTATCTCAGTAACAACATTCTTAAATGAACTAGTTCCAAATAAATAGTTGCCAGCCAGATAAACACTAGCACCTAATACACATAAAACTACTAATCTTGCTAACGGTCCGATGTTTAACACATAATCAGCCAGGAAAACTATTACTGCCATACCTATACTGAGTGCGATACTGGATCGGCAGTCAAATAGCTGCTTAAAAATGCCATAATCAAGATATTTGCCGGTATAGTAAGTACTTATTGTCAATTCTAATATATTATGAAGTGCCCTTGTGATAGCAATCCCTAGTATTCCATAAATACTTCCAATGATAAGCAACACTACCCCAGAGAAACTTTTCACCAATTCAATTTTTAAAAAAGAGTCTCCATGCCCTTGTGCCTGTAATATATTCCTGTTAATCAATTGCATGGGATAAAGAAGACCGCCCACACAAAGTATTTGGATGATCGGAACCATTGGCAGCCATTTATCACCAAAGACGACACGCGTAAACGGATCGGCCACAGCCGCCAGACCAAAAGACAAGGGTGAAATAATTAACATTGAACTACAAATTGAAAGATTGACACCCCGCTTAAGCCTGTCTTTATCATAATTTACAGATGAAAAAACAGGAAACATAACGCGTGATAAAAGACCACTGAAAGAACCTGGGAGCATTTGCTGCGTACTATTAGCTCGATTAAAAAAACCCAGGTCACGAGTTCCAAAAAGTTTACCAATCAACAAGGATGATCCCTGATTATAGAGCATGCTCACAAAGTTAGCGGCAAACAAATAGCCACCGAAACCAAATAAACGGCGAAAGGAATTGTAATTGAACAAAAAATCAGGGCGCCAGCGACTAAAATGCCATAACAATACCGCTTCACACGCTGTTTTTACCATAGCCAGTCCCGCCAAGGACCAAACCCCATAGCCAAGCCATGCCATGGATATTGCGACACAACCTGACAACACAGTAGATGTCAAAGCAATCTTGGTGGTTGTTTTAAAATCGAGTCGTTTCCCCAACAATGTGCGGTGTACTGAGGACGTTGAACTAACCAACACATTACATGCCATCAGCATTGTCAACGGCAATAAAACAGGTAGTTTGAAGAAATCGGCCAGCAGAGGTGCTAGAGCAAACAATAATCCTGTAAAAATAACGCCCGATACTACATTAAACCAAAACACTGTTGATTCATCGTCATGCGTAACATTTTGTTTCTGTATCAAGGCAGCAGAGAAACCGGCATTTACGAAGATGTCTGCAATTCCCAAAAAGATTGACAAGAGTGCAATTGTCCCAAATTCCTCAGGAAACAAAAGCCGTGCCAAAGTGACTGATATTACGAAACCGAGCCCTTGACTAATGATTTGGTCAATACCGCTCCAAACAACTGCAGTTTTAGCTTTATGCTTTAGCATATATTTTTAGCCAATGTACAATACACCAAAATTAAACTCCAAAACCGGGGAGGGCACTCTGTATTCAACAATTCACCGATAACATTGATTTTTTCAGCTGTTTGCTCATTACCGGTTCAGGATCTCCAGCAGTTTGGTTTCCCATCTTGCCGCAACCGAATCCCAATCCCACTCTTTGGCCATCTCGGCACCACACTCGCCCATTCGCCGGGCTTTTTCAGGATCGTCAATCAACTCACCAACCCTGACAAACAGCTCGTCATCGTTCCATACAACAAAACCGTTTTCCCCGTTGATAACCGATGGAGCTTCATAGAAACCAAAGATAATGACCGGCAGACCACAGGCCGCAGCCTCCTGAGTCACCTTGGGAACACCTTCCGAATTAGCAGGCAACACAAACAAGTCGGCTTTGCGATATTCATCGGCTAGCTTGTGGTTAGGCATCGGGCCAGGATAATTCACGTTGACAATATTACGTTCTTTCTTTTCATTGAGGAGACGTTGACGGTCCTCACCGTCGCCGTACCATACAAAATCAGCCAGTGGAAAGCGGCTTGCCAATTCCAAAAAGACTTCGGGACGTTTTCTCTTCTGAAAACTACCTACGCCAATGACTGTAAAACGGTCGTTACGTGTACTTGCCGGATGGAAGAAAGTAGTAGTTTCAATTCCGAGCTGAATATTGGAAAACTTGTCGCCATATAACCGAGATCCCATCCTTGCCAGAAAAGGGCTGATGGCGATGACATGATCGGCTTCACGCTGTACCCGGTCAATCCTCCGCATCAGTGAAGGTGGCACCTGCTGGCAATATACCGGATGCCCGGCCCATTCACTCAAGGTGCGTTGACGGTCCGCATCCCCACCCAATCCTTCCAATGTGGTGATTACCGGAACCTTCCGCCCCGTCAAGCGGCGCAACTGTAATGCGAGATCGTCGAACCAGTAAGGTCCAGGATAAAAAGCAGCATCTACTTTAAGTTGGTACAGGAGAAACTTGTGCAATTTCCAGAAGCGCCACGGCCATAACTTGATAAGCGTGACATTTGGGTTAGTAGCAACAACCGGATCAGGCTCACCAAAATACGGCACGAGCCATTCGCAGTCTTCATCCTTAAACCGTGACAACAGCGCCCGGGTATTAAGTACCTGAGGGTTGTTGTTGCTAACGTCAGCATATTGGGCAACAAAGACTCGGCGACGTTTGTTCATATTTTGAGTTTCCCAGATATCGCATTGGCAAAGAATGATTCCAACTCTTCCTGTCTGGTACCGGCAAGAAAAGGCTCAACACTTCCGGCAAAGGCTGCCAGTTTACCTTTTGCGCCATCTGCTACCAGTGATCGTAATTCTTCAAGGGTGTCGGCAAAATGAAATACTTTCACAGCCTCTATCTGTTTTTTAAAACTAAAATCATGCCAGCCGAAACTTATTAGTGGAATACCTTCTCGCAAACAATCAAGAAAAACGGTTGAACAATAGGTTACGGCAACAGCACTTTCCCTTACCAATTGTTCCAAACCAGGCCCATGGCTATATTCGACTCGAACATCTCGCAGGCTTAGCTCAGAAATTAGCCTTGAAACAATCTGCTGATAATACCCAACCGTTTCACTGGGGTGGACCCTGACCACTAATTTCATCTTCTCCTTGAAAGCCACCTGTAACATTGAGGCAAGTATGTCATCAAGGTCGGTCAGATGCATAAACTCGTGTACCCCGTAGGGAGCCGTAAGAAAGAGAATATGTCTTTCTTGATCTGCATTTACAGCTGCCTTCCTGGAGGGAATCGACGTTTGCGGCGGATTCAATATTATCGATCGCTTCTGGGCGTCACGAGAAAGGAATTCCTGCCAGAAACGACCTCTAACCACATAATAATCGGTTGGTGGATCCAAAAGTTGGCAAAAATCCCCTAAAATTCCATGCTGCAATAAGATAGTTGGAATCCCGCTTTTTTTTGCACAATGCAGCAGATATGCCTCATGAACGGGATTGCCGACGACAATGGCGGAAGGCTGTACAATCTCAAGAAAGGTGGTGAACAGTGCTGACTGGAACAGGCCAAACGGAAGGTGCCGGTTCATAAACAGAGCAAGCCAGTCACTATCCAAAAACAGGTCCCGTGCAAGGGCATCGTCCCCTGAAAGTGAAACTCCATTGATGTGCCGGACAATCTGTCCCTTTGCTTGTGAAATGTCTTCCCTGGTAGGTCCCATCCCCCTTTTGGTGAACCTGTACAGTCCGACATGACCGCGCCCTGCTTCTTCAAGCGCCCTGCCGCCGGTAAGAGGGTTTTCTATCAGGTAGGCAAAACCATCCTTGAAGAAAGGCTCATACATAAGGCCTATTCTTGTAAAGGTATACGACGTACTGTAAAACCATACCTTGCTAGGAGTATACGATTGATGCTGGATGGCATCCTGCCAGGCGTTTCGTCGATGAAAAGGATCAACACGTGCCATGACTTGCTGGTATTCAGACTTTAACGAACGAAATGAAAACTTGCTGTCTTTCAGTCTTTTTGCAATGCGTCCCGACAAAGAGCTCCAGCTACTATGGCTTGGTTGGCTGCCTGAAAATGAGAGTTTTATTGGCGATTGAACCTTCTCCAGAATTTTTGTCAACCCATCAATACAGCGGTTACGGGAAGTGACATGACAACTTTCGATGTTCATTGCTTTCAGCGAGTTATGCAACTGAATAGAATGTAAAATAAACTGCAATTCACGGATGACTACTTCTTCAAATATGCCCAGTTGCTTTATTCCACGAAACTCCGGTTCACCGTGTAGAATAGTTTTCGCCAAGCAATAGGCATGCTCCTTGGTCACATCGAAGTCGCCAATAAGTTCAGTGAGCATCGTAACTTCTGAATTAAAAGCCAATATCGGACTATCAGGAGCACACTCAAAGAGCAAGCCGACACGGTTTTTTTTGAAAGTTACATCGTCACGGTTTGTGAGAAGGTAAATTGTATGATCTTTGGTTTCTTCGTTACCGATCATCAGGAGAGCATATCCCACGTTAACGGCATTCCCCTTTCAACGTCACCACCAACGCTTTTGCCCATGATGGTATCGTAATATTTGGGCGCCAAGCCATAACCCGGTCTGATTGCCCGAACATTCTCCGCTGTAAAAACATCCCCCGCCTTCATATCTTTGACCACATACAACGACCGCCTAAACACCAGCGACTTCATCTCCTTTTCCGTAGGCCCATAACTCACCTGACCCAAAGACTGCCAAGCACGCTCCGTCTCAACCACCAGACTGCGCATCTCTTCCGGTTCAAGCGAAAAAGTTGAATCTACCCCGCCATCGGCACGATTGAGAGTGAAATGCTTTTCAATTACCGTGGCACCCAACGCTACTGCAGCCACTGCGACCCCGGTCCCCATGGAATGGTCGGAAAGCCCGACCTGCACGTCGAACAGTTCACGCATATGTGGGATGGTGCGGATATTGGTGTTTTCCGGGGTGGAAGGGTAGGTACTGGTACACTTGAGCAGAATGAGGTCCTTGCATCCGGCCTCACGCGCAGCCCGTACGGTTTCGTCCAGTTCGGCGACGGTCGCCATGCCGGTGGAGATGATCATCGGCTTGCCGGTCGCTGCAACTTTGCGGATCAGCGGGATATCGGTGTTTTCAAACGAGGCGATTTTGTAGCAGGGGACATCCAATGACTCCAGGAAATCAACGGAGGTATCATCAAACGGAGTACTCAGATAGATCAAACCCAATTCCCGGCAGTGGTCAAAGATCGGTTTGTGCCATTCCCACGGTGTGTGGGCTTCTTGATAGAGGTCGTATAATGAACGCCCTTTCCAGAGACTGTTGGAATCCTCGATGAAGAACTCCCCCTCTCTGATATCAAGGGTCATAGTGTCGGCTGTGTAGGTCTGCAGTTTCAGTGCGTGGGCGCCGGATGCAGCTGCTGCATCGACAATCTCAAGAGCACGGTCAAGCGACTGGTTGTGGTTGCCCGACATCTCGGCGATTATGAAAGGTGGGTGGTTTATACCAATGTGACGACCAGCAACCAATATCGAGATGGACTTATCCATTACAGTTCCTCTTTGTATATCGCATGGTGTTCTTTGTATCCTGCAGACTCGAACGCTCTTAACGAGCCTACATTCTCTTTGAATATCTCTGCATTGATGGTTTTTATGCCAAGACAATGTTCTTTAAGCCACTTGGAACCGCAGCGAATAAGCTGCGAACCTATACCCTGACCTTGACCGCCAGGCACCAGATAAACAGAAATCAGTGCCTCACTCCCGGATAAATCATAGCGTAGCACTCCGACCGGCTTATTGCCGATTTCTCCAATCAGCAGTATTCTGTCAGGACTCTTCAGAGTGTTTTGAAACCAGGTCCGATGAGATTCGATCGGGATTCGTTTGTCATCAAATATATAACGCCTTGTTTCTTCAGCATTTCTCCATTCATATATTGAGTCGCAATCATTACCGTCTGCACGGCGAATAGTAATCTGTGGAGGGCTGAGTATACCGACTACCCTCTGGGTACCTTTACCATCTATCATGCCAAGGCCACGAATAGAATAGGATAGCATGCACTCAGGTGACGAAGCTAACATCTTAAACGCATTCAAAATTTTATCTAAAGAAACTGTTGCGGGTTTACCCAAGTAAAAGAACAACCCCTGTCGAGCACCAGTTTCTGCTAATGCTTGCTGGTTCTCCGCCAATGCAATTACGAATGACGGCAACCCCAACGCACTCCGCTCCCAGGTTGTCGTCCCTCCGGCTCCAATCGCCAGATCTGCCGCAGCCATCAACTCCGCCATGTTGTCAACCTGACAGTGGTAATGAAAACCATCAGTTGCTGCACAGATTTTATTGATTTGCTCTTTATGAAGACTTCCACCGCCCACCACCACATCAACATCAAACTGCCGATCTTTGATGCCTGTCAGCGCTTGCAGTGCTTTTTCCGTCTCGTTGGTCGGATCTACGCCGCCAAAAAAAACCAGCACTCGCTTTACCTGGCCATCTCGTTTGCGCAGATTCTTTCTCGCTGCGGCAAATTCCGGTCGCAGCAGCGCATACTTCGGACCGAGCAATTTGTGGCATAATTTGGGGACGAGAGTGTCGTACCGTGTCTCCATCCCCTCATACAGATTCTGATCCAGCAGAAGGTCACAATCATGGGAGCGATCCGCCAAATCATCTATCGCCATGATCTGGCCAACATGTGGGCGCAGCATCTGCTCCCAGCTGCGGTCAAGTGCGTAGTGGTCAATAATCAGCCATTGTGGGTGTGTTTCTCTTACAGCGGTAATGGTCTCTGCTGCATCCTGCTGCCACACAACGCCCAACCATGCCGCATGGGCAAGATCTTCAGGCGCTGCAGCGTATTCATCTCCCGCTTGCGTCAGTCGTACTACCGTATAACCTTTAGCTTCAATCAGAGCAATCATATTGCCGGGATGCTCACGGCAAACAAACATGATCTCCGCCCCGCGCTGCCGCAATTCATCGGCCAGAGTGAGGCAGCGCATGACGTGACCGGAGCCGATTTGCAGTGATGAGTCGGTACGGAAGGTGATGTTCATGCGGATTTCTTCATAGCTTTAAACATCAACTCCGCCCGTTGCCAGTCTTCCATTGTGTCAATATCCTGTACCTGGTGTCGCGGCAACTGCACAGGCGCTGCAGCCGTGGAAAAAATCATTTTTTCTGCAAGCCAGGCGCTTGCACGCCCCCAGTAGAATTGTCCGGCATCATGGTAGGCCTCTTCAAGATCCTGTGAGCGGGTGTTGAACTCCTCGGGGTTGAACATCTCTACCCGTCCGTAGGGTGTCAACCGGATGGCCCGCTGGATCGGGAAGGGATAACTGGTGACGGAAAAGGCATAGTCGCTGCCGGTTGCAGTGAGGATTTCCAATCCGCTCTGAATATCTTCCGGGGAGATAAAAGGGGCGGTCGCGTAGATGCAGCAGACCTGCTCCGGTTGCTGCCCCTGTTTGATAAACCATTCGATGGCATTGCGGATGACCGGGATAGTGCCGGTGTGATCATCCGACAACTGAGCAGGGCGCATGAATGGGACTTCAGCACCAAATCGCTGTGCAATTTCGGCAATTTCGGCATCATCGGTTGAAACTACAATACAGTCGAAACATCCACTTTGCAGGGCCGCTTCAATCGACCAGGCGATCATCGGCTTTCCGCAAAATTCTTTGATGTTTTTGTGGGGGATGCGCTTGCTGCCGCCGCGCGCCGGGATCACAGCGATTCTATTCATATTCATAGAAGGATCTCGGTGAGTAGTTTTACGACACGATCCTGTTTCTCGTCACTTAAACCAAAATAGAGGGGAATACTAATAGCTCTTGCGTAATAGCCTTCAGTGGCAGGACAATAGCCTTTAGCAAAACCCATTTTTTGGTAGTAGGGATGAGCATATACCGGAATGTAGTGCAGATTTACAATTATTCCAGCCTCTCTCAATTCCTCGAAAACCTGCAGATGAGTCTTTTTTATTTTTTCAAGTTTTAGGCAGATGACATACAGGTGGAAAGCAGAATAAGATTCGGGATGTTGCCACGGAAGATCAAGTGGCAGATCTTTCAGTAGACGATCATATCGTTCTGCCAGGTAATGCCGCCGTTGCACAAACTCATCAATGCGTTGAAGCTGGCTTAAACCTAAAGCAGCCTGAATATCTGTCATTCGGTAATTATAGCCGAGATCGATCTGTTGATAATACCAAGGGCCATCAGATTCCCCCTGCAGTAGATGAGGAGCACGTGTTATTCCGTGAGAATGGAGTAGTACCAACTTTTCATGCAACTGCTCGTCATTAGTAACAACCATTCCACCTTCACCGGTCGTGATGATCTTGACCGGATGAAAGCTGAAGACCGTCATATCGGAATAGGTACAACTGCCTACTTTGGTATCCTTGTAGCTACCACCGATAGCATGGGAGGCGTCCTCGATAATGATGAAGCCGTACTTCTTTCCGAGGGCGGAAATACGCCCCATGTCACAGGATTGACCGGCAAAGTGGACCGGTATGACAATTTTGGGAAGCTTCCCATCCTTTTCTGCAGATACAAGCTTTTCTTCAAGCTTTTCGGCGCACATATTATAAGTGTGAGGGTCGATGTCGACAAAATCAACTGAAGCGCCGCAATACAGTCCGCAGTTGGCTGAGGCGACAAAGGTATTAGGAGAGGTCCAAAGAATATCTCCAGGGCCAAGCCCTGCTGCACGGCAGGCGATATGAAGAGCTGAAGTAGCGCTGTTTGTTGCAACCCCGAAGCGAGCACCGACATAATCAGCAACCGCCTGTTCGAATCGCTCGACAGATGGGCCTTGTGTTAACCAAATAGACTTTAAGACATCGACAACAGCAGCAATATCCTGCTCAGAAATAGTCTGACGGCCATAAGGTATCATTTCAGAATAGGGGATTGCGCTCATTTAATACATACCTCCTGCTAACTAATTTCATCAAGATTGTCTCTGCGTCCATCGGCAGTTCTTAAATTTGGCAATATTCCATATTACAGTGGGTTAACTACGCTTTAACTACATTCTCACACGTTTCACGATAGACCCCACGCGTATCTACGATGAGCTGCGCATGCTGCAGGATAATGTCGTAATCAAAAGCGTCGTGGTGGGTAGCCACCAGAACACAGTCATAAGTGCTAAGAGTTTCCGGCGTAATCTCCACACTCTTCAAATTAAAATAATGCTCACGCATTTTGGGGAAAACCGGCACATGGGGATCGCTGTAGGCAATCACTGCCCCTTTCTTCTGCAGTTTTTCCATCAGCTCCACGCTCGGTGATTCCCGCATGTCATCGACATTTTTCTTGTAGGCGATGCCCAGCACCAGCACCCGTGCTCCCTTGAGCGCTTTTCCGCGTTCGTTGAGGGCATCCATCAGCTTCCCTACCACCCAATCAGGCATGGCGGTATTGACCTCGCCGGCCAACTCGATGAAGCGGGTATGCAGGCCATATTCGCGGGCTTTCCAGGTTAGGTAAAACGGATCAATAGGGATGCAGTGCCCACCCAAACCGGGGCCGGGATAGTACGGGGTGAAACCGAACGGCTTGGTGGCGGCAGCATCGATTACTTCACGGATATCGATCCCCATGGCGTCGCAGACAATCTTCAGTTCGTTCACCAGGCCGATATTCACCGCCCGGTGGATGTTTTCAAGCAGCTTGGTCATCTCGGCCGCGCGGGTGGAAGAAACAGGTACAACCCGATCAATAACCGCGCCGTAAAGTGCCAACCCAACCTCCATACATTCGTGGGTCACGCCACCGCAGACCTTGGGGATGGTGCGGGTGGAAAACTTTTCATTGCCCGGATCTTCGCGCTCGGGGGAAAATACCAGGAAGATATCTTCACCGACCTTAAGACCGTTTGACTCCACACGTGGGAGCAGTTCCTCGTCGGTGGTACCCGGATATGTCGTACTCTCCAGAGAGATGATCTGGCCGGGACGAAGATACGGAACGACGGCATCGGTTGATTTGAGGACAAAGGTCAGGTCAGGTTCCCGGTGCTTATTAAGCGGTGTAGGCACACAGATGATAAGGGCATCGGCCTCACCTGTTCGTGAAAAATCGGTGGTCCCGTCAAACAGGCCCGCATTGACTGCAGCTGCAATAGGCTCTGCAGAGATGTGTTTGATATAACTCTGCCCGGTAAGCAGTTTGCTGATCTTGCCCGGATCGATGTCGAAACCGAGCACCTTGTAGCCAGCCTCGGCAAAGCGCAGCATAAGCGGCAGCCCGACATAACCCAGCCCGATGATGCCGATCACGGCGGTTTTGTTGTGTATTTTATCCAGCAACGGTTGCTTCATAATAACAAATCCTTGTTCAAGGTTCATGTTCGAAGTTAGTGGTATTAAATTCTTAATTTCGGGAACAATACTTAAATTCAATCATTCTCTGTATCATTATTACCAAATGTATATATCTATTTCTGCTGTTACTCCGAAGTACTGAAGTTTGGCCCTAAGATGTAATACCCGACGACAAAACAGACCAGTGCAACCGCCACATAGACCATCAGCATGAGCATTTTCTTCTGCATCCGTTTACTTCTGCGGACGCGGCGCAGCCAGCTTGAAATACGCGAGCTGCCGCCATGGCTCCGTGAGCGACGGCGCGAACTGCTGTGTGATCCGGGTGTGGATGTGGGGGGCATAATTCTCTCAAAAGATAGCAAGACTGCAAACTGTTTTTAGAAGTTCCCGGAACAGCATACGAAACTCCGGCAATAAAAACATCTCTGATATCATCCATTAGCAGCCTACGGTCTGTTTTTGAAACAGCACGTACAACGGCAATCCTGCATTCTCCAGGCCGAAACCATATACGACCCGCTCCTGCAGCCTTTCCCCACATAAAAAGACGCCCGACTCTGAAAGAGAGAGGGCGTCAGTATAAATGGGTTCAGGAATATATCCCACCTTTTGACAACCCGGCTGTCCGTGTCGCACATCACGACCGAGGACCCGCAGCTTTGCGTCACCGGATTTCTCCGGTTTTGCCCTGTAACCAAGGTACTTTTAAGAGTTTGATAAAGTAGAGGATGTGTGGATAATTGTCAAGTTTAAATTAATTGTTAACAATTCAATCCGTACCAGATACAGAATGGCTTAAATGCGTTTTTAGCCTCGGGATTACTACGATTACTCGGGATTTTAAAACAAAGCATTTTGCTTTAATCCTGAGAAATCCTGAAGCTGAATGCCTTGAATCCTTTTTAGCCTCGGGATTACTACGATTACTCGGGATTTTGAAACCAAAAGTATTTTGCTTTAATCCTGGGTAATCCTGAAGCTGAATGCCTTGGACCAGTTTTTAACCGCCGATAAAATCTAAAACCACCTAAAAGCATATCTCGCAGCCAGAAGTAGGGGAGCCCAGGTTTTGCACGTACTTTCTCTTCACCTCGACACTTTTACCAAAATTTATGAGCAAACCAACCTCAATCCCGGTGGCTTTAAGATAATTTTTCAACTGTAACTCATGGATATCATGAAGTTTATCAAGAGCCTTAAATTCAACTATAATAACGTCTTCTACAACAATATCCGCAATATAATCACCAACAACTATACCTTTATAGTGCACTTTTATAACGCGTTGTGATTCTACCTTCAAGCTTCTCGATATTAATTCTTCAACCATCGCTTTTTCATAAACTTTTTCAAGAAATCCTATACCCAATACATTTATGGACTTCAAAGGCACATCTTATGATTTGATCTGTTAATTCAACATACTTGAGATTCCTATCCAATATTATCCTCGCATTCAGGCTTACAATTGGTTCTAAACCCGAGAAATTCTGAAGCTGAATGAATTTAGCCTTTTAGCCTCGGGATTACTGCGATTACTCGGGATTTTAAAACCAAAAGCATTTTGCTTTAATCCTGGGTAATCCTGAGAAATCCTGAAGCTGAATGCCTTGAACCTGTTTTTAACCGAAAACCCTTATTTACAGGGATGAAGGACCCTCTGGGGCCTAAAGGGATAAAGGTGATGAAAACCTTAAAGGCTCAAGATTTTGGTTTACCCAAAAAAAATCTGTCTTTGTTTTCCAGCCGGTCAGCGGTACATTACGCCGCCTTTACGTTAAGCTGCCGCTGATGCCGTATAACCGGGGCAAGTGCCCTTAAGGCTTCCGCAACGGTTGCAGAATCCGGGAAAACATCCCGCAGTTCAGGTGGTATCACCACCACATTGGTACCTTCTGCATAGCGCTTCGCTGTCACACCACGCGCAGCCTTTGAAAAATCATACTCGGGCTGCATAGTGTCCCGATTGTTCACCTTGGCGTTTTGAGGTTTATTTTTGTTCATATTGTTTCCTTTCATGCCGGGTAGCAAGGCGGGCAGATATGATGCGAGTGCGTGGTGGCCGCTCCGCAAATGCCGCAACAAGAAGTCGGCGCTGCACTGAAAGCCCAATAACTAAAAAACGCTGTTCATCTGCGGAATGTTTTGGATCGTCCATAAGAAGCGACAGCGGGTCACCAAATATGGTTGTGGCTTCATCAAACGATATACCATGTTTTTTCAGGTTTGATTCCGCTTTTCGTGAATCCCATTCAAAAATATAACCCATTTTATACCTCTTGGAACTTTCCAGGGGAACATAATTGATGTCGGTTTCATACCGGCTAACCGAAACCTGTTATTTACAGGGATGAAGGACCCTCTGGGGCCTAAAGGGATGAAGGGGATGAAAACCTTAAAGGCTCAAGATTTTGGTTTACCCCAAAAGATTCTGTCTTGTTTTCCAGCCGTTATCCACTCATCCCCTGTATCCCTGTTAAATTGCTTTTGGTTGAGGCAAACGTTTTGATCCGTCCAATCAGTTAGATCCGTGTGAAACACACCGTCTCTTACTTCAGCAGTTTCAACCACCAGTTTTTCTTTGCTGCGGTTTCCTTCTGGTCATCAGCGCCATAGCCGTAACCGTAACCATAGCCGTAGCCATATCCATACCCGTAACTCTCGCCGAGACCGGTCTTGTCGTTCATCACCAGTCCGGCTACGGGCGCCTGGACTGCGAAGAGCATCTCGCGCATGCGCTGGGCCGCCTTGACCGGCACCCGCCCGACCTCCATAACCACCATAACCAGGTCGGACATGGCGGTGAGGACCGGTGCGTCGGCGACCGCCAGGACCGGCGGGGCGTCGATGATGACGTGTTCGTAGCTGGCGCGCAGCTCTTTCAGCAGCTGCAGCATGGCCTCGGAACCCAGGAGCTCGGACGGATTGGGAGGTGTGGTGCCGGCGGCGAGAATTGACAGGCCGGGAACCGATGTTTCGTGTATCGCTTCAGCCAACGCGACGTCTCCCGCCAGGACTTCACTCAGGCCGGGAACCTTGCCGGTGTTGAGCTTTTCATGGAGGGTGGAGCGGCGCATGTCGCAGTCGATGATGATCGTGCGGCTGCCGGTCTGGGCGATGATGATGGCCAGGTTGGTGGAAACGGTCGACTTCCCCTCGCCCGGAAAGGCGCTGGTGAGCAGCATGACCCGCTTTTCGCGGTTGATGGCGGAGAAGTGCAGATTGGTGCGCAGGCTGCGGAACGCCTCGGAGACGACCGATTTGGGCTCACTGTGGCAGATCATCGCCTCGGCGCCGATGCGGGTATCCCCCTCGTTCTTCGGGATCAGCGGAATGACCGCCAGCAGCGGCACTCCGAAAACACGCTTGGCCTGGTCGGCATCCTTGATGGTGTCATCCAGGTAATCGATGAAAAAGGCCACCCCGACGCCGACCATCAGGCCGACCAGCAGGCCGAGCAGCAGGTTCTTCTGTTTGTTTGGTTTGAGCGGGACTTTGGGGGTCATGGCCGTATCGACCACCGAGATGTTGCTGATGGTGGCCGCCTTTGCCAACCGGGCCTCTTCATGCTTCTGCAGGAGGAACGTATAGCTGTCGGCGTTGACCTTGCCGAGGCGCAGCAGACTTGCCAGTTCGCGCTCGGCCGCGGGAAGCTTGCGGAACTGTTCCTCGTAGCGCCCCATCTCCTGCTTCAGGGCGCTCTCACTGCGGTTAAGACCTTTCAGGTTGGCCTCGTAGGTAGCGAGCAGCTTGGTCTGCAGTTCGTTAATCTGGGCCTTGATTGCCTTAACCTGGGGGTGTTCCTCGCCCAGTTCGCTGAGCAGGGTCCGGCGCTGTATATCCAGTTCGGCCAGGCGGCCCGCCAGCACGCCGCTGGCGGCATCATCCTTGAGGCCGGCCGCCGGGGTGTAGACTGCGCCCTTGCGCATCGCTTCGCGCAGTGCTGCGCTGCTGAAGGCGATCTGTTTTTTCTGCAGACCGAGAGTGCTCAACTGACCGTCGAAATCTGCCAGCCGTTTGACCAGCTCGGTACTGTCGGCATCCAGCTGGACGGTACCGCTGCCGCTCTTGAAGTTCTGCAGGTTCTTTTCAGCGCTGTCCAGGTCATTTTTGGTCTTGGTGAGCTGTGTTTCAATGAACTCCAGCGTTTTCCTGGCCTCCTGGCTTTTGGCGGCCAGGTTGTGATCCTGGTACACCTGAACCAGCGTATTGACTACATCGCGGGCCCGGCGGGGATCAGTGCTCTGGTAGGAAAGCCGGATAATGCCGGTCTTGTTGCCGACCTCCATGGCACGGATGCCCACCTTAAGGCTGTTGGCGGCATCCTGGAGCGTCTCGGGGGGCAGAGCGGCCTGAGACGCAGGCTGCATCCGGCTGATGACCTGTTCGGCTATGGTGCGGGATTTGATGATCTCGATCTCGGTGTCGGCCGGGTTCTGGGCATTGCCGCTCAACTCGCCGAGCAGATCCCCCTTCCCCCCCTTGGGGGTCTCTACCTGCACGGTGGAAAAGGCCTCGTAGACCGGCTTGACGGTGAAGGTGTAGAGCGCCACCCCCAGGAAGACCGTCAGGAAAGCGAGCAGGAAGATCTTCCTGCGGTACATGATGACGTTGAAATACTCTCTGATATGGACGTCGCCCGGCTGTTGGGGCTGTTGCTGGGGCTGGTTCATCAAAACTCCATTTAAGGCAATTTTGAATTCTTGATTTTGAATTTTGAATTATAAAACTTTTTCAATCCAGAATCCAAAATCCAAAATTGCTTCTCTATTGCTTCTCAAGGTTTTTAACTCAAAATTCAAAATTCGTTTAGGCCCACTGGGGTCAAATCCAAAATTGCTTCTTTATTGGCTCAAATATTTCATTGAAACAAAGGGTTGGAGAATTGCGCTGACAGCTGTCAATGACGGCAGAATCTCGGCGATGGCGTCGTTCCAGTTGCCAAGACTGGTGCGCGGGACAAAAACAACGTCACCCTCGGCCAATGGCAGACCGAACGCCTCACCGCGCATGATCTTGTCGTAGTCAACCACCAACAGTTCTCCCCTGGTGGGGGAGAGGGAGCGGATGATGCGGATGCGGACCGGGTCACCGCCGACAAAGTTGGGGTCAGCAGCGGCCAGGGCCTGGGTCAGGTTCAACTGGCCGTTGTTCATGGGAACCGGTCCGCCCTTTTTAACGGAACCGAAGACAAAGACCTGCTGGGTGGCCTTGTCCGGCAGATAGATGGCATCGCCGGGGTGCAGCCAGACATTCTGGCGCTGATCGCCGTTGGCCAGCAGTTCATAGATGTCCACCGGTTGAACCTTGCCATTCCTGCTCAAGCGGGCGCTGCGCAGGGCGGCGCTGTTGTCGATGCCGTCGGCCAGCGCGATTCCCTGCAGTAGGGTCAGAGGTCGGTCCATGTAGACGATGCCCGGTTTTTTGAAGTTGCCGAACAGATACAGCGGCCGGCTGCGGTACTCCTGTACCTCCACCGAGATCCAGGGCTCCTTGATGATCGGCTTGTAGGCGCTGCGCAACTTTTCTTCAGCCTTGGCCGCAGACAGGCCGGAAAGCTGCACGCTCCCGATCAGCGGCAGGCGCACGCAGCCGGTCTCGTCCACCCGGCTGCCGCTCGGGCGCGCTGCAGCGGCAGCACCCGCGGGCCCGGCCGCTTGAGAGGTCGCCGCCATACCACCGCCGCTGCCCAGCTCGGGGTGACCGTAAACGGTGATAGAGAGCAGGTCGCCGGAGCCGATCAGATAGGCAGCTGGCGGAGCAGGCTCGGGGGCAAGCGGCGGGATGGTGTCAACCTGGCGCTCAACAACAGCGGATGTCTGGGCCTGCTGGTTGATAGTGAGAACCGTGCCTGGTGCCAGATCGCGATAGGTCGGGGCGCAGGCGGTCAGGGAAAGCAGCCCGGCGATGAGTGCGGCAGTTGTAATGTGTTGCAAACGAAACATAAAAGTCACCCGTGATTTTTAAAAGCTGTAAAAGATATAGTTATACGGTTAAGCTGTCAATCATTAAGTGGATACAATCAGCAGCTCCGGTTGTTGCCGTTATCCGTGAACATACGTGGCCAAAAACAGCTTGAAAACCTTTTTCAGCCTCGGCACACGGATTAACACGGATGGTACGGATACCATCTGATCAGGATAAAACCAAGCTCTTGGGGTAAATCAGAATCAAGGTTAACAGGTTTAACCAGTCTTTAATCCGCCTTTATCCGTGTCATCCGTCAGATCCGTGTGAAAAGCTTTTCAAGTCATAACCGGCACACGGATTAACACGGATGGTACGGATACCATCTGATCAGGCAAAAAACAGGCTTTTAGGGTTAACCGAAACCCGTTATTTACAGGGATGAAGGACCCTCTGGGGCCTAAAGGGATAAAGGGGATGAAAACCTTAAAGGCCGAAGATTTTGGTTTACCACAAATGATTCTGTCTTGTTTTCCAGCCGTTATCCCCTGTATCCCTTGTATCCCTGTTAAATTGCTTTTAAAACTTTTATCTCACAGGGATGAAGAGGATGAAGGGGATAAAACCTTAAAAACCATAAAGACTTTTTTGGTTTAGCCCCAAAGCTTCAGCTTTTGTTTTTTGCCGTTATCCCCTGTATCCCTGTTAAATTGCTTTTGGTGGAGGTAAACGTTTTGATCCGTCAAATCCGTCAATTCCGTTAAATCCGTGTAAAAGGTCTTTGCCATCTGCATCACTACGCA
>JAQUCU010000154.1 GCA_028686055.1 Desulfuromonadaceae bacterium | reverse complement strand
AGCAGGGCGAAGGTGTACGCCATAAGTGTTGAGAACAGGGAGCGATCCATGGTCGCGAAGACCTCCGTGGTGTGATGCACAGTTAACCTGCTTCAGCTCTACCGTGAATCATTCGTTCAATCAACGGGAAAATGGCGATAACCCTTTAAAAACGAAGTATCACCAATTTTAATTTTATCAAGCGGCGCTCTCCGACAGGAATCTTCACTGTACTTATTACGCTGATGGCTCAAAAAGCCTTCCGGCAACGGCTAGCTGTTCAGGCTTCCCGAGCAGCAGTAACAGGTCATCCGGCTGCAGCTCCCATACCGGGTCCGGGTTGGCCACAAGCTCGTCTCCCCTCTTGATGACCAGAACCGTAGCACCGGACATGTGCCTGATGGTACCTTCATGCAAACACTGCCCTTCAAGTTGCGACCCTTTTTTCAGCCGGAATGTGGCGATCTCCGCTCCTGACAGGTAGCCACTGATCCCGACGGCATGACTATGGCGCCTGCTCAGGGAGCGGAACATGTCATAGCCGTCGCTGCGTACCTCGGTGACGCAGCGCTCTATCTCGGCAAGCGGCACCATGTAATTTCTCAGGACGCGGGAGAGAATCTCGATCGAAGTTTCAAACTCCTCGGGGATGACTTCGTTGGCGCCCAGTTTGTAAAGCGGCTCAACCTCCAGCATGTAGCGGGTTCTGACAATAATGTGAAGAGAGGGGTTCTGGTGGCGCGCAAGTGCCGCCACCCTTCTGCTGGCGGCAGCATCCGAAATGGCGATCACCATGCCCCGGGCATTTTTAATGTGGGCGTGTTCCAGCACCTCCGGTTGTGACGCATCGCCGAATATTATATGCTGTCCCCTGTTCCGTTCGTTTTTGACGGTGAAAGGGTTGGTTTCAATGACAATGTGCTGAATTTTAAGATTTTTAAGCGCTTTCGCCAGGTTTCTGCCGTTTACGCCGTACCCGACAATTATGACGTGATCATTCATTTGTACGTTTTTTTCGCGCGTGGCCAGCACGCCTCTGCCGCGTGTCCATTCATGGGGAAGCAACGTTATGACAAAATCAGCAACCGGGCTGGCGTATTTGAGACACACGGGAGTCAACCCCATGGTGGCGATGGAGGCGGCCAGAAAAATCTGGTACATTTCAGGAGAGAGGAGCCCGACCTTAACCCCGGACTGGGACAGCACGAATGAAAATTCGCCGATCTGAGCCAGGGAGAATCCGGTAATAATGGCAATCCGCATCGGCACCCCCAGCACCATGGCCGATCCGGCAGCAACGAAAGTTTTTATAAGCATGATAGTTGCCACCAGCGAGACTATCAGCAAAGGATAGGTCGTCAGGATAGCCGGATCAAGCAGCATCCCGACCGAAATAAAGAAAAGACTCATAAAGGCTTCACGGAACGGAATGATATCACTTAACGCCTGGTTACTGTATTCAGATTCGGAGATTGCCAGACCGGCGATAAAAGCGCCCAGAGCCAGTGACAGTCCGGCGAGGGCCGTGAGCCATGCCGTGCCCAGACCGATAAAAATGATCGTCAGGATGAAGAGCTCACGGCTTCTGGTCTTTACGACCTGTTTGAAGATCCACGGCACAAAAAATCTGGCACCGTAATGGGCCGCCAAAACCACCGCACCCGCCTTGGCAGTGATGACCAGTATACTGCTGATGTCGCTGCCGTTTCCTGCCAGAAGAGGAGTCAGAAGCATCAGCGGAACGATGCAGAGATCCTGGAAGATGAGAATACCCATGGCCATCTTGCCGTGGGGCGTGTCAGCCTGGCCGGAATCTATCAACAATTTCATGAGAATTGCGGTACTGGAAAGGGAAACCAGAAAACCGAAAAAGAACGCTTGCTTGACAGGGAATCCGAAAACAGCGCCGGCTGTTGCCACCGCCATGATGGTTACCAGAACCTGCAGTCCGCCCCCCCAGAGGACAAGGTGCTTGATCCGCATCAATTCCTTCAGGGAGAGTTCGATACCGATAGTGAAGAGGAGCAGCACAACGCCGATCTCGGCCATCTGCTCAACCTGGCCGGTATCCTTGATGAATGCCATTGCATGCGGTCCGGCCAGAATCCCGGTCACAAGAAACCCGATAATCGAAGGCAATTTGAACCGTCGAAGAACCACTACTGTTACGAGGGCAAGCCCGAACAGTATTTCGATATCTTTTAAGGCTTCATACGGCATCGTCAGTTTCCCGGATCATTCCCGTATTTCCTGACCGGGGCTGACGAAGGATATCCCCTGTCCTGATGTGGCTCCAATCATGACGCATTCAATGATCGGATTATTAACAACCTTCCCGGCATTCCAGCGCACGATAAAGTTGGCGCCGAATCCACCGGTGACATCTTTCTCCTCGATATGAATAAACGCAGAGGCAAGCGGCCTTACTTCTAGCGGCCTGCCAAGATAACGACGGACCATTTTTCCCTTTGTGTCATAGTAATCGATTGAGGTGACCCGGATCGAAACGGAGAGGTCGGTGTTGCGGATACTCAGCGTTGTCGCCAGTTGAAAGGGAAGTCGGCGGGGGCCGGTAAAGACATTGGAATAGACAGGTACATAAACGGCCTGCCCCTTTGACAAACTGACCCCGGATGACCGTGCCCAGGCGTGCGCCGGAGCCCCCCATGAAGCCAGAGAGAACATAACCATGAGCAAGGCAACGGAAATAACATTTCGTCCCTGCATAACGGACTCCTTGCGTGTTGTTATTTTGATCCTGCTAAAGTTTACTTCTCAACAAAGCATCAGTCAAACAGCTCGTTAAAAAACGTTTTTTTTCTGTACGGCTTCTGCGCGCACTCTGCCGACAAGCAGTGATGCTCCGACAGCGATGGTAAGACAGGCAAAGATCACCAGCAGCGAAACCTGAACAGGGATATTGATGCCCATGGCCGTCGCGATCATCTTGCCGCCGACAAAGGCCAGGATTGACGACACCCCCAACTTCAGGTAGACGAACATACCCATGACGCTGGCAAGCAGAAAATAGAGGGCTCGCAGCCCCATGATCGCAAAGATGTTCGAGGTAAAGACGATGAACGGATCAAGGGTCACCGCAAAGATAGCCGGGATCGAGTCGATGGCAAAGAGCACATCGCTGCTCTCGACCACCAGCAACGCCAGGAGCAGCGGACTGGCCACCCATAAACCATTCCGGCGCTTGAAAAACCAGTCGCCGCGCACCCGCTTCGTGAATGGAAACAGCCTGCGGGCCAGCCTGACCAGCAGGTTTTTGTCCGGATGCACCTCCACTTCCGCCCCGAAGGCCATTTTCCAGGCGGTAAACAGCAGCAGTACGCCGAACAGGTAGAACATCCAGTGGAAGGCGGTCAGCAACCCAATACCGGCGAATATGAACAGTGCCCGCAGAACCAGCGCGCCGATGATGCCCCACTTCAGTATCCGGGCCTGATGCTCACCACGGATATTGAAGTAACCGAAGATCATGATGAAGACGAACAGGTTGTCGACCGACAGTGATTTTTCGATGATATAGCCGGTGAAGAATTCAAGGGCTTTTGTTTTGCCCAGAAAGGTGTATATCCCGAAATTGAATATCAACGCCAGCGAGATCCAGATCAGGCTCCCGGTCAACGCCTGGAGGAATGAAACCTTGCGGGCATGACGGTTCATCCCCAGGTCAATCCCCAGCATGACGACCATCAGCAGCCCGAAGGCACCCCACATGAGTGACTGATTTGACATTGGTTCCTTCCACTTTCACTTTCCGATGCGCTCAATGAGCCCTCGTACCGTAATAAAGACCGAGCCTGAAAACAGCTACCTTGCCATCCGCTTAAGGACCTGCTCCAGCTTGCGCAACTCCTCGCCATAACCGGCCCAGTTCCCCTGACGCTGCAGCGTGGTGGCCTTCTCATAGATGCTCATCGCTTCCCTGGCCAGCGTGGCCGGCGATGCTTTCGAATCTGTTGCCGTCTCCGTGGCGGCAGCAACAGTTTTTTTAGCTCCGAAGAGCCGTTGCAGGGCGAGTTCCAGGTTTTCCTCCATCACGACCTGATCGCCGAAGGCGACAATCACTCGTTTCAACTCAGGGAGACCGGCCTTGTCCGCGGCAAGAAACAGCGGCTGCACATAAAGCAGCGACTTTTCAATCGGTATCACGAGCAGACTCCCCCTGATCACCTCCGAACCGCGCTGGTTCCAGAGCGACAACTGCTGGGATATGAACGAATCCTGGTTGATGCGGGCGTCGATCTGTTTCGGGCCGTAGATCAGCCTGTCGCGAGGGAACGTGTATGCCTTGATTTTACCGTAATTTTCCCCATCGCAGCGGGCCGTCAGCCAGGCAGCCAGATTGTCCCGCTTGGAAGGGGTAAACGGCAGAAGCAGGATGTACTCCTCCACCTTTTCACCCGGCAGTTTCATGATCGTGTAGTACGGCTCCATCGGTTTCTCGCCGAGGGCAGGAATCTCCCAGAGATTCTCCTTGTTGTAGAAGACCTTCGGGTCGGTCATGTGGTAGGCGGCAAACATTGCCGCCTGAATCTGGAGAAACTGGTGAGGGTAGCGGACATGCCTGCGCAGGTCATCCGGCATCGCTGCAAGCGGCTTGAACAGTCCGGGGAATATCCGGCGGTAGACCTTTACCAGGACATCGTCCGGATCGCTGATGTAGAAGCTGACCGAACCGTCATAGGCATCAACAACCGTCTTGACGGAGTTTCTCATATAATTGATGCCGCCGTTGAGCGGTTTAGAGTAGGGGAGACGATCCGAATAGGTGTAGGCATCGATGATCCATTTGAGCCGACCCTTTCCGTCCACGACCATGTACGGATCGCCGTCGAAACGGAGGAATGGAGCTATCGCCCTGATACGCTCGTTGATGTTGCGGTTGTATATGATGCGACTCTCAGGGGTGATATCCGACGAAAGCAGGATTTTCTCCGTTTTAAACATGGCGGCGAACAGCAGCTTTTTGAGCAGAGAATCAATCGGCACCCCCCCTTTTCCGGCGTAGGTCGTGTTGATGTTACCGGTGGCGGTAGGATAGCTGAATTCCGGGATCCTGGTCTTGACGACTACATAGTCATTTGACAGCTCGCCGAAATATATCTCCGGCCGGCTTACCGTTATATCGGCCAGGCTGACGGCCGGGATATCCTTGACGAAAAATTCCGGCAGCCCTTCCTTGCTGATCCGGCTGACCGGACCGAAGGTTATGCCGTTGCCATGCGTAAATATCAGGCGCTCGTTGATCCAGTTCTTGCTGGGGAGATCGGCATAGGAAAGTTCGCGCGGCGACAGCATGACCTGCGTGTATTGACCGTTAACCTTGTAACGGTCATTGTCCACATCGAAAAACCTGTAATAGGTTCTGATCTGCTGGAGCTGGCTGTAGGTCTTGAGCAGCGGCTCATGGTCCCAGAGACGGATGTTCTTAATGGTGGCATCATTGTTGGCGATATCGGCAGCGGAAAGTTTCGTATCAACATCGAACGGTACCGTTTCAATTTTTTCCAGATCATAGCCGAAACGGGTGAATTTAAGGTTATCCTCAATATAGGGTGTCTCAAGGGCCAGCTCGTTGGGCGCAACCTTGAATTTTTGCAGCACTCCCGGATAGACCCGGATGCCGATTACGTACAGTGCGACCACGACGGCCGGGGGGAGCAGCGCCGCCCGCCAGGCGCCTTTCCATATCCCGGCCGCCAGCATGATCCCCGCCAGAGGAGTCAGGAAAGTCAGGATCCGGTAGGTCAGCAGGCGTGAGTTGACATCCACATATCCAGCGCCGTAAAAGGCGCGGTTATTGGAGTACAGCAGATTGAAGCTGTCCAGATAGAAACCGGCTGCTACCACGCAGGCAAAAATTCCGACCAGAATCGCAAGATGACGACGAACCTTTTCATCGACCGCTGCACCACGCTCCGTCAGGGTGATGCCGCCGCGCACAAAGTACACAGCTGCGGCTATGACAGTCGTCGCCAGCAGAATGAAGCCGGCAAATCCTTTGAGCATTTCCCAGAACGGCAGGCTGAACAGATAGAAGCCGATGTCCTTGCCGATGACCGGATCAACTGTTCCGATATTTACCCTGTTCGTAAAGAGCAGAACCTCTTCCCAGTGCAGGGCGCCCCAGTTACCTGCAAGCAGCGCCAGCAACAGACTTGCCAGAAGGGCAAGGGGCTTTATGAAACGAACGGCAGCATCTCTTTGTACGCGGAGGTTCCCACCCACCATAAAAACAGTGCTGTAGGGGAAGCGGGACCTGTTCGCATATAAAACATTGATCAGAACCACGAAGAAGAGTGCCGCGCCAAAGAGCACCCCCACCACGGTCTTGGCGTACAGCATTGTCGTAAAGACCGATGAGAAGCCGGTCTCAACAAAAAAGAGCCAATCAGCATAGAAACTGACCAGTGATGAAGCAAAAGGCAGTATCACTGCCGCCAGAACCAGAGCCAGAATAAACTTGTTTTTACGCATTGGCGTCCCCCGTTTAGAGCTGATTGACTTCAGTCCCGTCGGTTGGGATCAGAGGCGCTGTCGGCTTTTTTCTTTTTCATATATCGGTATAACAGATATCCGCCACCTGCGAGAAGAATGATTTCAAAAGTGCCGATGCCGCCACCCGTACCGCCACCCATACCGCCAGCAGCTCCGGCAGGACCGCTGAACAGCATGCTCCCCAGCATGCCTCCCATCATTCCGCCGGCCATGCCCCTCATGAAACCGCCACCGACCGGCTGTTGGGAACCCACGGGT
>JAQUCU010000153.1 GCA_028686055.1 Desulfuromonadaceae bacterium | reverse complement strand
TCTGACATGAATACCCCTGATCTCTGGGAGCAAAATTCCGCAGCAGATACCGTGCCGGAAGTATCTCCGCATGCGCCGCTTGCCGAACGTATGCGTCCGCGTTCCGTTGCCGAATTTTCCGGGCAGGAGCACCTGGTTGGTGAGGGGCGTATCCTGCGGCGCATGATTGAGACCGATTCACTCGCTTCGTTGATACTCTGGGGACCGCCGGGCTGCGGTAAGACTACGCTGGCCCACATCATTGCCGCCGAAACCAAGTCCCACTTCATCTTTTTTTCCGCGATACTTTCCGGCGTCAAGGAGATCCGGGAGATTTTTCGTGAAGCTGAACGCTATGCTTCCCGCGGCATTCGCACGATACTGTTTATCGACGAAATCCACCGCTTTAACAAGTCCCAGCAGGACGCGTTTCTTCCCTACATTGAAAAAGGTGTTGTTACAATCATCGGCGCCACCACCGAGAACCCCTCCTTTGAAGTCATTGCGCCGTTGCTGTCACGCTGCCGTGTTCTGACGCTGCAGCAGCTTGAGCCGGAGGCGGTGCGTGCCCTGCTGTCCCAGGCCCTTGGCGATAGTGAGCGGGGTCTTGGCGGCTTAGCCCTGTCGGCTACGGACGAGGCCCTGGACTTTCTTTCTGTCCAGGCGGACGGAGATGCCCGCACGGCTCTGAATACGCTGGAAATTGCAGCGGGTCTGACGCGGGACGGCTGCATAACCCTCGAAACGGCCCAGGAGGCACTGCAGAAAAAGGCGCTTCTTTATGACAAGGGGGGTGAGGAGCATTACAACGTCATCTCGGCCTTTATCAAATCGTTGCGCGGCAGTTCCCCGGATGCGGCTCTCTACTGGCTGGCCCGCATGCTGGAGGCGGGTGAGGACCCGATCTTCATCCTGCGGCGCATGATAATCATGGCTTCAGAAGACATCGGTAATGCCGATCCGCGTGCACTCCAGGTATCAGTTTCTGCCCTGCAGGCATTTCAGGTTATCGGCATGCCGGAAGGGCGTATTATTCTGGGACAGGCGGTCACCTATCTGGCCACCGCCCCGAAATCCAATGCATCGTATGCCGGCATCAATTCCGCTCTGGCTGAAGTCCGGAAAAGCGGTGGCCTGCCGGTTCCTCTGCATATCCGCAACGCCCCGACCAAATTGATGAAGGAACAGGGGTACGGCAAGGGATACCAGTATGCCCATGATTATGAAGACGGTTACTCCGGCCAGGAGTGCCTTCCGGATAAACTGGCCGGGAAGAAGTTCTATGAGCCGAAGGGGCATGGCTATGAAAAGAGCATAGTGGAGCGGATGGAGTGGCTGAAAAGCCGGAAGGGCAGGGTATCATGAAACCTTTTACCGTTGAGCGCACCCAGATACTGCCGATCACTCTTGAAACTGCCTGGGATTTTTTTTCCAAGCCGGACAATCTGGTAAAAATCACGCCACCGGATATGGATTTCCGTATTACGTCACCACCGCAGAGTGAGATGTATGCCGGACAGATTCTTACCTACACTGTGCGGCCGTTGTTACGGGTTTCCGTCAACTGGACAACTGAAATTACTCACGTAGAGAGCCCGAATTTCTTTGTTGATGAGCAGCGTTTCGGTCCGTATCGTTTCTGGCACCATCAGCACCGGTTCCGCGAAGTTGACGGCGGGGTTGAGGTGCATGATCTCGTTCATTATCTGCTTTCTCAATATCAGCTGGCCGGATTGGTCAACTACCTGTTTGTGGCACCCCGTCTCAGGCAGATTTTTAATTACCGCAGCAGGGCGCTGCAGGAAATGTTTCCCGGATAAAGAACCATACTATTAACGGGTGCGGAGGTCTCACCATGAAACGACTTGCAATTCTGACCAGCGGCGGCGACTGTTCCGGCATGAATGCCACCATCCGGGCGGCAGCCAGAACCGCTCTTGCCAATAATATTGAGATGATCGGCTTCCGCAAAGGGTATGCCGGCCTGCTCAAAAACGATTTCATCATCCTTAATTCACAGGCCGTTTCCGGTACTCTGCAACGTGGCGGAACCTTTCTGCAGTCGGCCCGCTCGGCAGAGTTCCGTACCGAAGAAGGGCGCAGGACGGCGCTTGATAATCTGCTGAAGGATGATGTTGATGGTCTGATCGTCCTCGGCGGTGACGGCTCGCTTAACGGCGCACTGGAACTGGACAGAATGGGGTTCCCGGTTATCGGCATCCCGGCCAGCATCGATAATGACATAGCCTATACCGATATGGCGCTGGGAGTTGATACCGCACTCAACAACATCATCTATGCCGTTGACTGCATCAAGGATACCGCCAGTTCTCACGACCGGGCCTTTATTGTCGAAGTCATGGGGCGCAACTCCGGCTACCTTGCTTCGACGGCCGCCATTGCTACCGGAGCCGAATTTGCCATCGTGCCGGAGGTGGAGCTGGATCTTGGTGAGATGTGCCACCAGTTGCGCCAACGGTATGATGAGGGGCGCACTAACGCCCTGATCATCATGGCAGAGGGTGCCGGGCATGCTCAGGACGTTGCTGAAGGAATCAAAAATGCCATCGGCTTCGAAACCAGGGTAACCGTACTGGGGCACTATCAGCGGGGCGGCGCACCATCGGTCTTTGACCGCCTGCTGGGAAGCCGCTTCGGCATGAAGTCTGTGGAGCTTCTGCTCTCCGGCACAAGAGGCGTCATGGTCGGGCTGTCTGCCAATTCGCTCACCACAACGCTGCTGGAGATGGTGGCCAACGGCGGCCAGAAAAAACTGAACGATGACCTGCTGCATATGGCAGAAATACTGGGTATTTAATGCACAACGGCTCACAGTCTCATAAAAAGCGCTCTGTCAAGAGCGGGCTTCCGCCGGGTACGCTGGTGCATATCGGGCATGAATCGGACAGACCGGTACAGATATCTGCCATCGGCTATGCACCGGGGGTAATCGAGGAGCGCCAGTTCCGGCAGATTGACCAGTATCTGCAGCATCCATTTAATAACAGTGCTGTTTTGTGGGTTAATGTCGAAGGGGTACATGACGTCGAACTGATCCGTGCCATGGGCGAAAAACACACATTTCATCCGCTGGTGCTCGAAGATATAGTCAATACCGTGCAGCGCCCCAAAATAGAGGATTATGGCGACTATCTCTTTATTGTACTGAAGATGCTGCGCCCGGTGGAGGGCGGGGATTTCAGTTCGGAACAGGTCAGCATTATTCTCGGCCCGGACTACCTGTTCACCTTTCAGGAAGGGATCAGCGGTGATGCCTTCGACCCGGTCCGTGACCGCATCCGGAGCAAAGGAAAAATCTGCGGCATGGGGGCGGATTATCTGGCTTACGCACTCATAGATGCCATTGTTGACGGCTATTTCAGTATTCTTGAAGAGCTTGGCGAGCGGATCGTGGATGTGGAGGAAGAACTGACTCTGACAGCTGATCAGGGGTCACTCCAGCGAATCAACGGCATGAAAAAGAATATTATTTTTCTGCGCAAGGCCGTATGGCCGCTGCGCGAGGCGATCTCCTTTCTGGAGCGGGGCGACAGCCCCCTTCTGCATGACGCGACCAAAATCTATTTCCGTGATGTTTATGATCACACAGTCCAGGTGATCGATACGGTAGAGACCTATCGCGACCTGCTCTCCGGCATGCTTGATCTGTACCTTTCCAGCATCAGCAACCGCACCAACGAGGTGATGAAGTTTCTGACCATAGTCGGTACGATTTTTCTGCCGCTGACCTTTCTGGTCGGTGTCTACGGCATGAACTTCAAAAATTTTCCCGAGCTTGAATGGAAGAATGGTTATTTTGCCCTGTGGGGGGTGATGATTGCTCTGGCGCTGCTGATGGTGGCATATTTCAGAAAGAAACGCTGGCTTTAATCTACGTGGGAGATGCAATGACACGACTCGTACTGAAATGGGCGCTTAATTCTTTTGCCCTCTTTTTTGTAATGAAACTGATCCCGGGCATCCAGATAGACCGCTTTCAGGATCTGCTTCTGGCAACGCTGGTGATTGGCCTCTTGAATGTGCTTCTCCGCCCGATTCTCATCCTGCTGACCCTGCCGGTCACCGTGATGACTCTCGGCCTTTTTACCCTGGTCATAAACGGCGTAGTATTCTATCTGGCTGCGCACCTGGTGCCGGGATTCCAGGTCGCCGGCTTTGGATCGGCGTTTATTGCCGCTTTCCTCTACAGCATCTTCAGCTTTGTACTGAACATGCTGTTCGGATCAAAGAAGTGACATCCTGCGGTCAGACAGATATCCCCCACTTCGGCTTCGCACCGTGCGCACCATGACCTCCTCCGACGCTTCACTCATATCACGGGTAGAGCGGACGGTCCGCCAGCAGCGCCTTTTCCGGCCGGGTGACACTCTTGTCGTGGCGCTCTCCGGAGGGGCGGACTCGAGCGCCCTGCTGGACCTGCTGTCCAGGCTTCCAGACTACAATCTTCGTCTGATTGTCGCCCATCTGAACCACTGCCTGCGCGGTGCTGAATCTGACGCAGACGCAGAATTCTGCCGGATGGCGGCGTCACATTATTGTATACCTTTCGAAGTGCGGCGGGTCGATGTCACGGGCATGGCCGCGGATGGCGGGCTGAACCTGGAGGATGCCGGCCGGAGGGCCCGGATACAGTTTTTGGGTGAGGTTCGCAGCAGGTACGATGCGGCAGCGGTGGTGCTTGGCCATCATGCCGACGATCAGGCTGAAACAGTTCTGATGCGCCTTCTGCGCGGCTCCGGCATGACCGGCTTGTCGGGCATGACGTTCCGGAATGCCTATGGCTTTGTGCGCCCGCTGCTGGAAATATCCCGCCCCGAAATTGAACAGTATCTTGTCGGGCTCGGCCTGAACTGGCGCGAGGATGCCAGCAATAGCGACACAATGTATCTGCGTAACCGGGTCCGTCACCAGCTGCTGCCGCTACTGGAGGAGTACAATCCAGCCATCCGTTCGTGCCTCGCCTCAACGGCTTCCATTCTCAGCGGTGATGAAGAGCTGCTTGCGGAACTGGCGGAGCAGGCTTTTACCGAAGCGTGCCGGACGGTGGATGGTGCAGTTGTCTGCAGCGTTGCACAAATTCGCACGCTCAACATCGCTCTGCGTCGAAGAGTCCTGCGCCACGGGTTTAAACAGCTGGCCGGCAGCCTTGATGGTGTCAGTCAACGGCATATCGATGCGATCTGCGATTTGATTGATTCCGAACGCCCCAACTCACGGCTGGCGCTGCCGCAAGCCGTTACGGCCGTACGGGAATATGATCGTATCGTATTGAAGCGCACGGATGGCGCAGACCCTGAGACCGGCTTTGAACTGCTGATTACGGAGCCCGGCTTTTACAACCTCCCCTCCGGCGGTACGATAACGGTTGATTCAACCGGCACGGCATCCTTTTCGACAGATTCGTGCAGCGTCTGTTTAGACCCAGCCAGGATCCCGTTCCCCTGGCAGGTCCGCACCTTCCGCTTTGGTGACCGGATGGTGCCGTTTGGCATGAGCGGCAGAAAAAAAGTTAAGGATATTTTTATCGACCGGAAGATCCCATACTCCGAGCGGAGGTGCATTCCACTACTATTTTGCGGTGATGATCTAATCTGGATTGCCGGGGTGTGCGCTTCCGAGTTATCGAGAATTGTTGCCCCTTCTGCCACTTCAGTTCGTGTGACATGGCACGTGTAACCTGTAATTTTCTTGATTTAGAGGACGTCATTGCCCCCGATCTTACTAAAGGAGTCATAAAATATTTTGAGTTTCCCGAAATGTTCCAATTGTAAAAAAATAATGTATTCTGCCATCCCTGTCGTTTTTATGGTTTTGGGTCTGGCTTCTTCAGCATTTTCCCAGAATAATTTTGCCACCTATCCCCCCCTGCCGGCCGGTTATACCTCCATTAAGGTTTTTGACAACCAAAGTCGATTTGTCGGCCGGATACTGCCGGAAAAAAGATACTGGGTCACCATTGACCGCATCCCCTCCTTCCTGCAAAAAGCTGTGGTGGCCGTTGAAGACGCGCGTTTTTATGAGCATGGGGGAATCGATCTTCGCGGGATCGCCCGGGCCCTGGTTAAGGATGTGGCTAAAGGGAGATTGGCTGAAGGAGGCTCGACCATCACCCAGCAGCTGATCAAGAATAGATATCTGTCAGGAGTAAAAACCATCGAACGAAAGTTTGAGGAAGCTCGACTGGCAATGGATTTTGAAGAGAAATACAGCAAAAAACAGATTCTGGAGATGTATTTCAATGAAATATATTACGGTAACGGTGCCTGGGGCATTGCCCAGGCGTCCCGGCTCTATTTCGATAAAAGGCCGGAGGAGTTGACCGAAGCGGAGTGCGCCCTGCTGGCTGGCGTGCAGAAAAATCCGGCCCGCTACAATCCGCTCGGGAAGCCGGCCTATGTCACGGGGCGGCGGGACGTGGTCCTTAATCGCATGGTGGGATTAAAGATGATTACGCCACGGCAGAAACAGAAGCTGAGGAACCAGCGTGTTACCTTTACACCCCGCGGGCAGGCCCCGCAGTATCTTGCCCATATCCGGAGCAAGCTGGTTGAACGGTACGGAGCGGATATCATAGAGCAGGGTGGACTTGAGGTTACCGCCGCCTTGGATCTGAACCTGCAGAAATTGCCGGAAAAGAGCCTGAAGGATGGGGTCAGGCGGCTTTCTCCCGGGCTGCAGGGCGCATTGGTCTGTCTGGACCCGGTCACAGGGGATGTCCTGGCGGCAGTGGGTGGAGTTGACGTCGGCAAGAACT
>JAQUCU010000152.1 GCA_028686055.1 Desulfuromonadaceae bacterium | reverse complement strand
ATCCATCCCAGTGGCGGCTCCGTAGATTTTCAGGAATGATCAGATCAAGTGATTGACCAACAGCTTCAGCTGCGGTGTGCCCAAACATCAGCTCTGCTCCGCTGTTCCAAAAGCTGATAATTCCCTCGCGGTCTGAAATGAGAATTGCATCCGGAGCTTCATTAACTGCTTGAGTCAATAGCCTGTCCATATTCCCTCCACAGTGTGACTGATTGTGTTTTCCAATAGTTATATTGATACGCCGATGGCCATGTTTAGTATTTGATCAACATCAACAAAAGAACAATTAACTGCCTTTGAATGGTGCACATTGCATGAAACATGATTTAACTATTTCTTGCTGAAATGTACTTGACGGATGGCAACATAATGCGCATGAAAACGGACGGGGTGACAGCCTGATGCGATCACCCCGCCGAGTGCCAGTTATTCTCTGTTACGGTTATGACTAGAACGGATCCTTCAGTTCCTGTTTCGGATTAAACATCAACTTCTTGGCCCCACGGTTGTTTGTGTATTTGGACAGTTCAAGATCAATCTTGACCGGTACGTTTACTCCTGCCTTGGCCAGAGCCTGACGCAACAGGCCTTCAGCCTTGGCGGCATGCATGGAGGCATCACCGAGGATACGCATCGCCTCGGTGGGGTTATGGAAGCCGAGGGAGTTTTCCGCGCCGAAGAAGAGGTTGCGGTAGAAGCCCTCTTCGTAGTGATCCTTGGCCTTGTCGTACAGTTCCTTGTCAATCTGCTTGCCGGCGGCCTGTTCCTTGTGGGTCAGTTCAAACAGTTTAGCTACGGTGGCCAGAGCATATCCGGAACGGATAAACTGAGAGGCTGCCCGGTCCTGGATGGCGATGACCTGGTTCTTCAGCCATTCCGGAGACTCTGCATGGCACTGCTGGCAGGCCTTGAAGTCGTTCTTGAGCGGGCTCATGATCCGGTGGTCTGATATCTTCCTGCTGCCCACCTTGATGTACGGCATGTGGCAGTCGGCGCAGGAAACACCGGCCATCCAGTGGACGCTGTTATTGGAAAACATCTCGAATTCCGGGTGACGGATGAAAGCCAGTTTGAAACCGGTCACACTCTGGGTCCACTCACCGTAGGATTTGTCGCTGCGGATCTTCTTGATGATATTCTCGATGGTAATCCTGCCCCACTTGCTCTCATCCCATGGGAAGAAGACATCCTGTGATTTCATTTCGGCGTTCTTCTGGACAACGTAGCTGACGTGGCACTGGGCGCAGACCAGAGTCCGCATGTCCTGGTTGGTCATCTTGGTCTGGTCAACCCCAAGTTTTTTCAGTGCCTTGCCCAGGGTAAAACCGCGCGAAATCCTGAGCGTCATATCCCGGTTGTTGTGACAGTCGATGCAGGAGACACCAAGTTCCTGATGCTCTTTGGGAATAAGGTTGAGTACCTCTTTGTACGGCTTTGAAAAATAATCAACGCCATATTTTTCCGCAAGGGCAGGAGCGTAGGGGGTCTTGCAGGTCAGGCAGGAACCGCCGGCCTTGACCCGTGATGAATCAACATCCAGCTGGTCTTTGAGCATATGGACGTGACCACGAGGCTCGTTGTACTCGATACCGAAACCCCAGCCGTTAAACAGCAGGGCGTTGAATGGATATTCAGACAGCTTGTCAAAGGTCTCACCGCCGTCATTCCCTTTTTTGTACTTACTCTTGCCGACCGGAGTCGGGTCGGCGGTGTTCTTCCATGTTTCATACTCTTCCGGATAAGCCTTGCCCCAGACTGCCGGGTCTACCGTGCCGTCAGGGATTTTTGCCCCCTTGACCATTTCAGCCTTTGGGGGCGAACAGGCGGCAATCATGGCGCCGCATATAACCGCGGCCATTAGTGTTGCAAGCAGTTTCATCTTCATATCAATTCCTCCTGGGTAGTGTGGTGCGGGTTAGCGTGTTTCGATGCTGCCGGCACCGGTGTGGGTAACACGGCGGTGACAGCTCCAGCAGTTGCGTGAGGTATCCATCTGTGACACCAGTTCGCTGTGGCAGCGGATACAGTTGGCTTTGACAACCGTGGCACCATGCTCGGAAAGTTTGATTCGATTCGGCACATGGCCGGAATAGAAGAATATTACATCCTTCAAGCCGTCGATTGATTTCCAGATGTAGTGCAGTGCAACGTTGTTATTGGGCAGGTGGCAGTCGTTGCACCCATTGCGCCGATGTGCTCCGGAGTGCATGAAAGCGGTATGCTCAGCCTCCATGACATGACACATTGCACAGAAATCCGGCGATTCCGACTTTGCCAGCAAGTGTGGCGGTCCCAACAGCAGAAACAGACCAAACAGGCCGGCAAAGACAGCGACAACAGCTGCTATTTTCAGACGGCGGACAGTTAAAAACGATTTCATGCATTCACCACCTTTCTGAAAAAACCCACCTTCTTCATTGACATCATTTTCCGTTTATCCCCTTCCATGTGAAGTAGCCTGCTGATACTCGAGAGGGTATAACCTGATTGCCTTGGGTGTCACCGGGCAGACGTATTCGCAGGTGCCGCAGCCGGTACACTTGGTTTCGTCGATCCTTATCCCCTCACCCATGACCACGAAAATGGCCTGAGATTCACAACGTTCGAAACAGGCGAAGCAACCGCAGTTTTTGGCCAGACATTGTTCGTTGGAGGCCACTGCGTGCATGTTGCCATCCAGGATCGGCACGAAATCAGCGGTGTCGCTGATGGCAGGTTGTTCGAATTCCGGTTCTTTCAGGGTGCCGGCAACCGTTGCGATCACCTCACCAAGTGAGAACAGGCTCTTTTTGAAAAATTCCTTGCGGCTGATATTCATCTTTATTTATTGCCTTTTGTATGGATTGCCCAATTGTATCATCGAAATGCATTACGACAATGTCCGCCACTATATCCAGTGGACATGTTAGCAGGGAGTGTGCCAGAGATGCAGTTAGTTTATAACAGGCTGAATATGCTAATGAACATACTGATGGGTGGTGGAGGTAGAAAGAAGAATGCCTGGGTGATGTTACCATTGGGTAACGCCGATGTAACGTATGCTACCCGTTTTCCATCTGTTTTAATTTTTGCCACAAGGTTTTTCGGGAAATTTTGAGAAGAGTTGCGGCTTCCTGCTTGCGGCCACCGGTCCTGGCAAGGGCATCCTGGATAATCTGGCGTTCGAAGTCGTCGATCGAATGGGAAAGGGTGCGCATGGGCCGAGTTCCCCCGTCATGTCGGACTGGCGCAATTCTGCCGCCGGATGCGAGGAATGCGACGGGGAGGTCCTGAGGCATCAGGTTCTCGCTTTTGCAGAGAGCGACGCCCCGCTCTATGGCATGCTCCAGTTCGCGCACATTACCGGGATAGTCGTACGCTGCCAAGATATGCGCTGCCGCCTGACTGATCCCGTGAACGGCCCGCCCCATGTTTTCCGCAAAGCGCCGCAGGAAATGCTCGGCCAGTAAAACGATGTCCTCCCGCCGCTCCCGAAGGGGTGGAACATGGATGGTGATCACGTCAAGCCGATAGTAGAGATCTTCTCGGAAGCGTCCCGAGGCGACAAGTGATTGAAGGTTCTGGTTGGTGGCGGCGATGATGCGCACATCCACGGGGATATCCTTTTCGCCTCCCACGCGGACGATGGTTTTGTCCTGAAGTACCCGCAGCAGTTTGGCCTGGGCGCTGACGGGCAGGTCACCAATCTCGTCCAGGAAGATGGTTCCGCGGTGGGCTAGCTCAAATTTGCCGCGATGGCTGGAAACAGCGCCGCTGAAGGCCCCCCGTTCATGGCCGAACAACTCGGATTCGACCAGATGTTCCGGCAGGGCGGCGCAATTGACCTTGATCACCGGTTTGTTAAGTCGCTTGCTGTGCTGCTTGATGGCAGCGGCTACCAGTTCCTTGCCGGTCCCGCTTTCACCGGTGATCAGGATGGTGGAATCAATTGAAGCAATGGCGACAATGGTCTGAAAGAGTTGCAGGATAGGTTGGCTCGTACCTACAAAATCGTTGAAGGCGACACCCAACCCCATCTTGTCGCGCAGCAAGCGGTTTTCCTCCTTGAGAAGCTGTTTTTCGGTGATGTCGCGGCTGACCAGGACTGCGCCCAGGTAGGAGCCATCCGCTGCGCGGATGGGGTAGTAACTGTTCTCGAAATAGCTGCCCTTGACTTCGATCACCCGCCGCGATTGCCGGATAGTACCGTCTCTGAGGCTACTGAGCAGCTTTTTGACACGTTCTGCGGATGCGGGAGAGTGAATTGTAAGGATGTCGCGGCCGATGAAGTTTTTGGCCTTGATCCCCCGGATCTGCTCGGCGGCATGGTTGATGAAAGTAAGCCGGTTCTCAGCATTTGCAAAGATGACCCCTTCTCCCATGCTCTCCAAGATCGTTTGATGGATGGTTGATATGTCATATGCCAGGCTCATTATGCCCCCTCTGAAGATACGTTACTAAATGGTAACATACATCGCGTTGTTGTACATAGAAAATGATCCAGTATGAACGCAAGCTCTTTCAATTACAGCAGATAGCTGTTACAACAATCGAATTACAGGAGGTAGTAAAATGATCCCCGAAAAACTGCTGGAAATTCTGAAACAGGACGGCATAGTCGCCATCGCCACTCTGGGCCAGGAAGGACCACACATGGTCAACACCTGGAACAGTTACATCCGTATATCCGCCGATGGCCGTTTGCTGATTCCTGCCGGCTACATGCATCGAACCGAGGCGAATATCACTTTTAACCCCGAAGTCTTGATCACCTTAGGAAGCAGTAAAGTCCAGGGACTGCATGGCCCTGGCGCTGGGTTTCTGATAAAGGGTAAAGCCGCATTTATAACGTCAGGGCCGGATTTTGATCTACTGAAGTCAAAATTTGATTGGCTACGTGCCACGTTGGCTGTTACGCCTGATACTGTAACTCAAACGTGGTAGACTGGATCTCATGCGGTGGACAGCTACTTTTCGTATTCGGTAGCTTGTCCACCGTGTCGCCCTTTTTCAGCAGTTCGGCAACCGTTATTCAAACATGATACCGGACTGATCTCTTTGAATGTGCCATTTCACATCCCTTCCCAATCAATCCCAACATAATTTGTGTGTTGTCCCTTATTCCGATTTCAGAGAAACCATATCAATGGAAAAGCGATACTTCACATCCGACTTGACCAGTCTTTCATAGGCCTCATTGATCTTCTGGATAGGAATTATTTCCACATCGGATGTGATGTTGTGCTCGGCACAGAAGTCAAGCATCTCCTGAGTTTCGGCAATGCCGCCGATAAGCGAACCAGAGAGGCTTTTGCGGCCGAACAACAGTGCAAAAGCAGAAACCTGGAGCGGTGTGTCCGGTGCACCGACAAGAGTAATGTTGCCGTCACGGCCAAGCATGTTGATGTAGGCATTGATATCGTGATCGGCAGCGATGGTGTCGAGGATGAAGTTGAACGTACCTGTGTGTTTCTTCATTTCTTCAGCGTTGGTGGAAATGATCACCTCATGGGCACCCAGGCGGAGGGCATCCTCTCTCTTGTTTGGAGAGGTGGTAAAGACCACGACGTGGGCACCGAATGCATTGGCAAACTTGACGCCCATATGACCCAGACCGCCGAGGCCGACGATGCCTACTTTCTTGCCTTTGAGATCGCCCCAGCGGTGTATGGGTGAGTACGTTGTGATCCCGGCGCAGAGCAGAGGCGCAACCCCGGCCAGGTCGAGGTTGACAGGTACGCGCAGCACGAAGCGTTCATCGACGACGATGCTTTCAGAGTAGCCGCCGTAGGTCACCCCACCAAGATGCTTGTCCGGGGAATTGTAAGTAAAGGTTGAACTCGGGCAGAACTGCTCAAGGCCATCATGGCAGTTGGGACAGGTGTGGTCAGAATCAACCATGCAGCCGACTCCTACCAGATCGCCCGCTTTATACTGTGTGACCGCGGCACCTACTTTGGTGACCCGGCCGACAATCTCATGTCCAGGGACGCAGGGGTACGTTGTGGGCATGATACTGCTCCATTCGTCACGCACCGTATGGAGATCAGAGTGGCAGATACCGCAGAAGAGAATTTCGATCTGCACGTCGCGTTCGGTTGTTTCGCGTCGCTGAATGGTGTCGAATACGAACGGTGATGTTGCGCTGGTAACAGAATAGGCCTTTGCTTTGTACATGATGTATCCTCCTCTTGATTTTTCAGGCTGAACCAGCCCTCATTAAGTAAATTACGTTGCCTTGTAGGCTTCAAGGGCCTGCAAGCCAGGCCAACGCGATCTGCGCCGGAGTTATCTTCTTGCGCGCAGCCAGATCATTCGGGAAGTCAAACTTCATGTCCATTGTGATCGCGCCCGTGAGGAAGCCCTGTCTGTTGTCCTTTAGATTGTGATCAGTCCATACTGATCATTGCCCATTTTCATCTCTTTCATGTATGACAGCTGGCGCAGCCCCTTTCGGGATTCAATGCGCTCCCTAAGGTCGTGAAGTTCCGCCTCCGGCAGCTTATACACCATGTCGATGGAAGCATGTTCTACGGCTAGGAGATCGGTAGAAGCCAAGATGCCCAGATTGTGCGCTTTGACCGGAGCTACTTTGATGCCGACGCAATCACAGTCTACTGACATACTGCGCAGCACATTTATATAGACGATCCTCTTGCCGAAGTGATCTATCGTGGCTTTTGCCGACTCAACCATGTTTTCCTGGAATGGTTCGCCTTTAAGCCAAGCTGCGTAATTTTCATTATCCGGGGCAGCGTGGACCATTTTCTTGCCTATGGGCCC
>JAQUCU010000012.1 GCA_028686055.1 Desulfuromonadaceae bacterium | reverse complement strand
AAGAAAGCCACCACAATGGCCATGATGCAGCCGAAGATGACATCTACCCGCGAAAAACTGTACTGATCGGCCGTGATCCCCTTTTCAACGACTGCCGCCTGCTGATAAAACTGCATCCAGGGGGCGATGGTTGTGCCGACGATACCGATCAGGGTCATCAGGTAGGCGCTGTCAGTATTGAATGTAGGGGTGACGGTGGCTTTCATGACGACCGGCCAGTCCGGTCCAGCCATAAAGGCGGCGATCGGATAGGCTATATAGACCAGACACGCCACCAGGAACACCTTTTCGACGACCTTGTACGATCCTTTGACTATCAGCAGCCATACCAGAACGGCGCAAACAGGCACTGAAATATATTTGTTGATGCCGAATATCTCGAGGCTGGCGGCGATACCGGCGAATTCGGAGATGGAATTGCCCATATTGGTCAGCAGCAGGGCAATCATGACGTAAAAGGTAACCTTGACGCCGAATGATTCACGGATCAGGTCCGACAGCCCTTTGCCGGTGACGGCTCCCATGCGGGCGCACATCTCCTGGACCACAACCAGCGCAATCGTTGTCGGTATCATCATCCATAGTATGGAGTAGCCGTAGTTGGCCGCTGCAAGAGAATAGGTGGTGATGCCGCCGGCGTCATTGTCCACATTGGCAGTTATGATGCCAGGCCCGAGGATCGCCAGGAAAATCATGACATTCCGGGGACTGAAGCTCTTGAGCGGTTTCAGAAATCTGAATTGTGAAATGAAGTTGAACATAGTACCCGGTTTCTAGCGGCGTTTGATTTTGATGATCTGCGGCAGGTAATGTGCCAGCACATCGTCAACGGTGACAATGCCGGCCATCTTGTCTTCGGCATCAAGTACCGGGATTGCAATAAGGTCATATTTGGCAAGTGTTTCCAGCATATCCTCAGGTTCCGCATCGATACGTACCGATTTAATATTCTCTTCCATGATATCGGTGATCAGCGTTTCCGGCGGATTCATGATCAGCCCTTTGAGCGAGACGACACCTTCTAACTGGTCGTCTGCGGTGACAACATAGCCATAGAAGATTGTTTCGACTTCATCGGCGCACTCCTTGAGGATTTCCAGAGCCCGGCCGACGTTGATGTCCGACGTCAGTCGCAGGTAGTCAGGATTCATCAGACCGCCGGCAGAATCTTCTTCATGCTCCAGCAACTCCTGAATGTCTTCAGCATCCTCCTGGTCCATCATATCCAGCAGTTCCTGGGCTTTCTGTTCCGGCAGGTCGCTGAGGACGTCAGCGGCTTCATCCGGTTCCATCTCCTCCAGAATGTCGGTCATCTGTTCATTGTCAAGCTGACTGATGACGAGGTTACGCATGTCCGCTTCCAGCTCGTAAATGGTGTCGCCGGTGGTCTCGGTATCGATGGTGTCCAGCACCATCCGGATGCTCTGGATCGGAATATTTTCGATGATGTCGGCCAGGTCGGCGGGATGCATCTCGTTCATCTGGTCACGGGCGATTTTGAGCGCAAGTTTGGAAGAATTGGCCTCTAAAGGCTGGACATAAGCCCAGCTGATCTCGGCGTGCGGTATATCGCGCTTGATCGCCTGGGCGAAGCGTTCTCCGAAACGCTCATAGCCAAGGCGCCGGAGCAGCCCACGAAAGCCTATGTCCACCGAGAATATGCAGAGCTTATGATTCAGCTTGCCGAGTTTTATGTCATTAACCCTGACTACTTTGGCGCCGTCCACATCAACGATCTGTTTGTCAAGCAGGTCGCGTTTGACAAGGATGTCTCCGTCTCCGGGCAGATACATGTCGAGATGGAGCGGTTTTATGCTGCCGGTTGAAATCACCACATGAGTAAAGAGAGAAACCTCACACCAGGGGAGGGTTTTTATCCCCTTTCGAGATTTGATCACAATGTGGGAAACCTCCGGGAATACTTCGCCTGGAATCATGATCAGGTCGCGGAGAATGCCGATCTGGTCACCGTTGCTGTTGATCACCTTGCGGCCGATGACCGAACTGATGTAGATTTCGTTTATTTCAATCGTCATAATTCAAACCTGTCTTAAAACTAAAAAGGCCCTTTCGGGAAGAAAGGGCCTCTACAAAGATGCGGCCAAACCACTTCCCCCCTGGTTGACTTTCGGCAGTGCACAACGTAGGAATGGTTCCAGCTGCATTGGGTTAAGCCTTAATCCGGCAAAACCTGGTAACCACATTGGCGTCTTTCGACGTTTCTGGGTAGCAGCATCTGTTTGTGCAAACGCCTCAATATAACGAGGAATATGTAACAGTAATTTATAGACTTGGGAGCTTGGGTTGTCAATGTAAAAAAGGTTGATTGTCGTTTGCGGAGAGCCTCTCCGTAAGCGGACGATATCAGTGAGGCCATAAAGGATAACGATCTGCCGGCTGCCATTCGTGGATTGATGGGGAAGGGGTAGGGGAGGCCGGGTGCGCTCAGAACATAAAACGCCGCATGCTGATACTCTGCAGAAGGCCTATTCCAACCATTGAAGTGATCATGGATGTCCCTCCGTAGGAGAAAAACGGGAGCGGGACGCCGACCACGGGGAAGAGGCCGATTACCATGCCCATGTTGATGACGATATGCCAGAAGAGCATTGCGGTGACGCCGACAGCAAGTAGGCCGCCGAAACGGTCGTTGCAGCGGCGGGCGATATTGAGTCCCCACAGCACCAGAGAAAGGTAAAGGATGATAAGCAGCAGGCAGCCGATGAAGCCCCACTCTTCGGCAAAGACAGAGAAAGCGAAATCGGTGTGCTGTTCTGGTAAAAAGCGGAGCTGTGACTGAGTCCCTTTGATAAAACCCTTGCCGGTTAAGCCGCCGGAACCGACCGCAATTTTGCTTTGTATGATGTGATAGCCGCTCCCGAGTCTTGACCTTTCAGGGTCAAGGAAATCAAGTACACGGTTTTTCTGGTAAGGGCGCAACAGGAATGTCCAGCCGATCCATGCCATGGGAACCGTAATGCAGATAAATGTTACAATCGCAGACCAGCGCAAGCCTACATAAATGATCATGGATAGAGCGATCAGTATAACCAGTGTGGCGGTCCCTAAATCCGGCTGTTTCATGATCAACGCTGCCGGAACAGCCAGCAGGCCCAGAGGAATGAGCGCCTCTTTGACCGTCCGGCCGCCGACAGATTGAAAATTGTTGAAAAAACGGGCAAACGTCATAACGATAACAATCTTCATCAGTTCTGACGGTTGAATTGTAAATAAACCGAAGTCCAGCCAGCGGGTAGCTCCCATTGTTTTTTTGCCGACTAAAAGTACCGCTATCAGTAGCAGTAATAACAGGCCGTAAAACCAGTATGACAGGTCCTCAAGGATGTGATAATCAATGCTGCTTACAGCCAGCGAAATGCTCATCCCCAGCAGCATCCAGTAAAACTGTTTGATGTAGTAGGCCGTGCCGACAATCTTGTAGGGTGTTGTTGCGCTGTAGATATTCAATATACCGAGCAGACAGACCGTCACAACCAGTCCTGCCAGAACCAGGTCAATGTTGATTAAGAGGCGACGATCAATCATGAGTGGGCTCTCCAGTGGCCTGAGGCTCTTTTACGACAGCGGAAATTTCTTTTTCGTCGGTAGCTGTGTTTGTATCATTTTTTTTGGGTGTGGCCGGTGCTTCCTTGCGGGGTGGTTTTTTACCGTCAAAATATGCTCTCAGTATTCTACCTGCAATAGGAGCGGCAGCCGATCCTCCATGCTCACCGTGCTCAACGATAACTGCAACTGCAACTTCAGGATTATCAAAGGGTGCAAATGCGACAAACAGGGCATGGTCACGGTATTGGTATTGGGAACTGTTTTTGCTGTCGCGCATCTTGACTACCTGTGCTGATCCGCTTTTCCCAGCCACTTTGACGTCATATACTTTTGCCATGGCACCGGTGCCCCCCCGCTCATTGACCACGGCCAGCATACCTTCTTTGACAAGCCTGAAAGACTCCTTGGAAAAAGGAGTGGTGCCGATTATTTCAGCTTTAGTTTCCCTGAGAGTCTTGCCATCAGCATCAACGATCCGCTTTACAAGATGGGGGCGATAAACAGTGCCTTCGTTGGCAATGGTTGCTGTCATCGAAGCAAGCTGAATCGGGGTCATGAGGACAGCACCCTGTCCGATTGCAACCGGAAGGGTTTCACCATGATACCACCGTTTACCGAAGCGCTTCTGCTTCCATTCCGCCGTCGGGATGAGCCCGCTCCGTTCGTTCAATAGCTCAACCCCGAGAGGAGACCCCAGTTTGAAGGCACGGGCTGCAGCTGCAATCCTATCCACTCCCAGCTTTTCGCCCAGCTGGTAATAATACACATCGCACGATTCCCGCAGTGATTTGTGAAGATTTGTTACTCCGTGTCCTTTTTTGTTCCAGCACTTGAATGTAGAGGTTCCCAGACTGTAGCTGCCGTTGCAATTGATCGAAGTTGAATCGTTGATTATGTTATTCTGCAACCCTGCCAGAGCGGTAATCATTTTGAAGGTGGATCCCGGCGGGTACTGTCCGCTGAGTGCCTTGTTTTCAAGAGGATGGCGTTTGTCATCAAGGTACCTCTGCCAGACATCAGCCGGCAATCTCCCGCTGAAAAGTGCAGGGTCGAAACCGGGGTTGCTGACGAAAGCCAGTATTTCACCATTATTGACATTCATGACAACCGCTGCACCTGCCTGATCACCAAAAGCACTTTCGGCCTGTTCCTGGATTGCAGCATCGATCGTCAACAACACGCTTCTGCCGACTGTCGGGTAACTCTCGGATACGGTCCGCAATACCCTTCCCCGCGCATCAACTTCAAGCTGTCGCCCGCCATCTATGCCATGCAACTCTTTTTCCAAAGCACGTTCTATACCATTTTTACCGATGTAGTCGCCGGGGTTGTAATCCTCAAAACCTGATGTATCCAGATCTTTCTCGGAAACTTCTCCGATATACCCGAGCAGGTGAGCAGCAAGCTGGCCGCCGGTATATTCCCGCACCGGTTTCATCTCGATCTCGACACCGGGCAACCGTAAACGGTTTTCTTCAATGATCTCGACGTGGTCACGGGAAATATTTGAAGCCAGGACGATCGGGTAATATCTGGCACGTCCCTTCGCTTTTTCCCACCTGTCCGCCATGTCCGCCCGATCAAGCCCAAGCATATCTGAGAGCAATGTGAGAAGTTTCTCTTTATCCTTAACCTCCTGCGGAACGACCGCTAGACTGAATGATGGGCGGTTACTGACCAGTACCTTGCCGGTTCGGTCCATTATAGTGCCGCGTGAGGCGGCCACCGGTACGAAACGGAGACGGTTGTTTTCTGACATGGCGTGATAATTGGCTGCGTTCAGTATCTGCAGATGCCATAATTGTATGACCAGAAACAGAAAAATAATACCGACTACAAATGAAAGCATCAGTATCCGCTGTTTAGATTCCAGTAATTCCCTGACAAAACGGCGCTCCTTCATGATGTTTCCAGTTGGCGGTCAAACCCGGGGAAAACTGAAACCACTGATGCTATAAAAGCATTGACCAAAAGCCTCGGGAACATCTCTGAAAACATGGAATAGGCAATTCCCGGCGTCTCGGTGAACATAACCATGAAGAGGAGGTTAAGCATTAATCCTGCCAGTGAGACAGAGGCAACGGTAAGGATAAACAGGATGGCGCTGTCGGAATACAAACGGTCTGACACACTCTTTATAACGAGAAATAAAATCAAAAAGGTGACGGCATTAAGGCCAAGGTACAAGCCGCTGCAGACGTCATTGAGCATGCCAAGCAGCCAGGCCAGTGGTGCCCCTACCTCAAATGATTCTCGCAACGCGATAAAAACCATAATTACAAGCAACAGGTCGGGCTTGAAGGAGGGACGTATAAAGACGGGGAGCAATGACACCTGGATTACAATTGATGCAAGGATCAGGCAGGAAAGCAGCAGTGCGGCGCGTCTACTCATAACCACCCCGCAGTACCACGATAACTTCCTCCAGGTGTGAGAGGTTGACGGCCGGACGAATAGATACGGTTTGGAAGATGCCGTATTCTCCCCGCTTTACCATTGTAACTTCACCGATCGGAAGCCCTTTCATAAAGACGCCTCCAATTCCGGATGTTATTACAGCATCGCCGACTTTAACGTCCTCTTCCCGGGTAGTGAATTCAAGCGTGCAGAGAAATTCACCCTTACCTTTGACTACACCTCGGGCCCTGGAACGCTGAATAGTGGCTGCAATGCCGCTCATGTGGTCCGTCAGTAAAAGCACGCGCGAGGTTGAGGAGGAAACTTTTACTGTCTGGCCGACGACTCCATCGGCACAAATCACCGCCATTCCTTCGCGAATGCCGCTTGAACTACCGCGATTAATTACCATTGTCCTGAACCACGAGGTGGTGTCCTCGCCAATAATCGTTGCGGCAACGGTCGGCGCATCGATGCTCTCTTTTAAATCAAGCAGCCGTTCGAGGCGCTGGTTGGCCAGTAGTGCTTCATTCTCTTTCTGCACCCTCAGATTGAGACTCCGTATGTCTTCCCGCAGTCGCACGTTTTCATGGTGGGTATCGACCAGCTGGATGTAGCTGTCCCAGATCTCTTCAACAAAACCGCTTACCCGGGATACCGGCTGGAAGAGAGGCGTCAGTATGCTGAGAGCCGAGCGCTCGATTATATTTGCCTCACGATTGTGGGGGACATTCAGTGAAAAAAACAGCAGGGCAGCCAGGATGCCGATGCCGGTCAATAGCTGATACATATATTTTTTTATAAAGTCCATGGGGTCACTCTCGCTCTAATCCTGCCGAAGCCCGCACAATTCTGCTTCATTGAAGACCCGTTGTAGATATTGCTTATACGAAGAGTTGGGTGTGGTTTCAATAACCTCCTCCATCTGCTTGCAGTCAATAAAACCGCGGCGGAGTGCTATCTCTTCAAGACAGGCAATTTTCAGTCCCTGCCTTGACTCTATTGTTTCAATGAAGTTGCTGGCTTCCAGCAGACTCTTATGCGTGCCGGTATCAAGCCAGGCGATTCCGCGTCCAAGACGCTCGACCATTAACTCGCCGCGCCGTAGATATTCAAGATTTACATCGGTAATTTCAAGTTCGCCGCGCGGTGACGGCTTTATAGCTTTGGCCACCGCAACGATATTCTTGTCGTACAGATACAGACCAGGTACGGCAAAATGGGATTTGGGCTGCTGTGGTTTTTCCTCAATGCTGAGAACTTTACCGTCAGAATCAAAGTCAACAACGCCGTAGCGTTCCGGGTCGTTGACCTGATAGCCGAAAACCCGTGCTCCGGTTGTAAAATCGGACACGATCCTGTCCAGGTTCATTTTCCCGTAGAATATGTTGTCACCCAGAATCAGGCAGACCGGCTCGTTGTCAATAAAATCCTCGCCAACCAGAAAAGCCTGAGCTATTCCTTTCGGTTCCGGTTGAACCTTGTATGAAATTGTTACTCCCCAGCGGGAACCATCACCCAGAAGTGCCTCAAAACGCGGCGTATCGTGCGGAGTTGAAATCAGTAGTATATCTTTAATCCCGGCGGTCATCAGTGTTGCCAGCGGATAATAAATCATCGGCTTGTCATACACCGGCTGGAGTTGTTTGCTGGCTACCAGCGTCAGAGGGAAAAGCCGGCTGCCGGATCCCCCTGCCAAAATTATTCCTTTTTTTATACTGTGGGACATAATCAGCACCTCGATCTTTTCTGTATCTTTCTAGGTAGCATGTTACCCGGATTGGTGTCAAATCCGATTGAAAATTACAACAGGGATTTTACTGCAGAGAGTAGATCGTCGCAGACTACAGTTTCAGGTCCTACATACTCTTCATCGGCTGCCCCGTATCCGGTCCGGACCAGAATTGTGTGGCACCCTGCGGCCTTTCCGGCTGCAATATCGGCTCTCTTGTCACCGATCATGGTTGACTTCTCCAGATCGATTCCATGGCGAACGGATGCTTCCTGCAGCATCCCTGGCAGTGGTTTTCGACAATTGCACGGGAGTGCATAGCTGCCACGCCCTGCAGGATGGTGCGGACAGTAAAGCCATGCATCAACGTGAGCCCCGGAGCGTTCCAGCTCGCGGTCGATATGGCGATGCAGATTATGCACGTCATCTTCAGTGTAATAGCCCCGTGCTACTCCAGACTGATTGGTTACAACTACAACCAGAATCCCCGCCTGGTTGAGCAATCTGATAGCTTCCGGCGCGCCCGGAATAAATTCAAATTCCTTTACCTGACACAGATACTCTTTTTCGATATTGATTGTGCCGTCCCTGTCGAGAAATACCGCGCGTCTCATCAAATCCTCCACAACAATTGTTTCGCGAAATTTAACATGCTGATTTAGTGAGCAATTCATACAGAGAAGCATTGACAACCCGATGTGTAAAACACTATAACATCTTTTATTTACCGCGAGGGAGAACTGATACGTGATCAAGACCAATAATCTTAAAATTACCGGTATTACTCCAATAATAGCCCCGTCCGACCTGCGCCAGGTTTTTCCGCTGTCGGAAAAGGACCGCGACTTTGTCAGCAGAAGCAGGGAACAGATAAAAGAGATCATTCAGCGCAGGGACAAACGGCTTATTGTGGTTGTCGGCCCCTGTTCGATTCATGACACTGGAGCCGCCCTGGAATATGCCGGAAGATTGGCGGAACTTTCTCGCAGGGTCAATGACCAGCTCCTGCTCGTCATGCGGGTTTACTTTGAAAAGCCGCGCACTACTGTTGGTTGGAAGGGGCTGATCAATGATCCCGACATGAATAAAACTCACCTTATTTCCAAGGGGCTCGGCATTGCCCGCGGCCTGCTCAGCCGAATGACGGCGCTGGAGGTACCGGTGGCGACCGAAATGCTCGATCCGATTACTCCGGAATATGTGGCCGATCTTATCAGCTGGGGTGCCATAGGCGCCCGTACCACCGAATCACAGACCCACCGCGAATTGGCCAGCGGCCTCTCGTTTCCCATCGGGTTCAAAAACGGCACCGACGGCAACCTGCAGATTGCCATTGATGCGATGATGGCTGCGCAGCACCAGCACAGCTTCCTCGGTATCAACCGGGATGGGCGAACCTCCATCATACACACCAGCGGCAACCCTGATGTGCATATCGTCCTGCGTGGCGGCTCCAGGAAAGTTAACTACCATCCCGAGGATATTACCCTTACTGAAGAACACCTCAATAAAAACGGCCTTCTGTCCACCATAATGGTTGATTGCAGTCATGGAAACTCAAACAAGGACTATCAGAAGCAGCCCGAAGTTCTGGAGTGCGTTGTCGACCAGATGCTGGCCGGAAACAGCTCTATCTCCGGGGTCATGATTGAGAGCAATCTTGAAGGCGGCAACCAGAAAATACCTGCTGATATCAGCCAGCTTAAATATGGTGTTTCAATAACCGATGCCTGCATTGACTGGGCAACGACGGAAAAAATCCTGCTCCTCGCCCACGACAGGCTGCAAAGCAGGAAATAAGAAAATAACAGAATAGGGGCGGGCGACGTCCGCCCCTATTCTGCTCCGTACATCATTTTCATTCCGCCCGCCGCACGACCCAGGGGCCCGTTGAAAGTTCCCTCTGCCCCTTCAACCAGCAGATCGATATAATCTATCTTTTTTTTAGGCGGCAGCAGCAGTTCCGGTTCACCTGCAATACCTGCCAGTCTCCCTGCCTCCTCAATTGCATCCTGCAGGGTCCCCAGCCGGTCCACCAGTTTGTATCCCATGGCCTGTTCTCCTGACATTATCCGGCCATCAGCAATTTTACGCACTTCTTCAATCGGCAACCTGCGCCCTTCTGCAACCGCCCTGATAAATTGCTGATGAGTATTGTCAATCACCGATTGCAGCATGGCACGATCCTCGGCGGAAAACTTACGCAGCGGCGATCCGGAATCCTTGTATTTGCCGGTTTTCAGCGTGTATGATTTTATACCGATTTTATCCATCAAAGATTCAATGTTGGACAGTTTGAGAATGACACCGATGCTGGCCGTAATAGTCCCCGGGTTTGCATAAATCATGGTAGCCGGTGCGGATATGTAATACCCGCCGGAAGCGGCAAGACTGCCCATGGAGACTATAATCTTCTTCCTGGCGGCAAACTTTTTCACTTCGGCGTATATTTCCTGGGACGGGGCAACAATTCCGCCGGGAGAGTCGACACGAAGCACTACGGCCTTGACTGAATCCTGCTTAAGGAAATATCTCAGCTGCCTGATCGTATCTTTAGAGTCGAGAATCATCCCCTTTACCTCAATCAGGCCGACTCCCTCTTTACTTGTCAGGCGGGTATCAGCACTATCGATAATTGTCCCGGCAATTTTCACGGAAAGTGCAAACAGAATCGCGAGAGAAAGCAGTACGGCAACGGCGATTATGGCAGTTTTTTTTAACATTTGCAGGCACCTTATCGAGTTTTTGTCTTTAGAGAAAGAAGCACATCTGCTACAGTTATACGATGAAAGTTCTTGTCATATCAGATACCCACGGTAACACAAGCCGCGCTTTTACCGCCCACACTTTTTCTGAGCCGGTTGATGCTGTCATACATCTGGGAGATGGGAGCGCTGATGCCGATATGCTGCGTGCAGCGCTCGATATACCGGTAGTCAGCGTTGCCGGTAACTGTGATCACGATTCAAGTGCACCGCGTGAGCTTGTGTGGGAGTGTGAGGGAAAACGGATTATGTTGACCCATGGTGACGCATATCAGGTAAAGTCGGGGCTGGCAAGGTTACGGCAGAGGGCGCAGAAAATGGGGGTTGACGCGGTTCTGTTTGGCCATACTCACCAGAGTCTGTCTGAAAGATATTCAGACCTGCTGCTGGTCAATCCCGGTACACTCTCAAATGCCAGCCATCATCGCAGTTATGCCGTACTGGATATTACGCCGGATGGCATAATCTCACGACATCACACCATCGATTAGTCAGCAGGACCATTGTATAAACTGCTAATCGCTACCCAGTTGTCAGGGCTGAGAATCACCTTCCCTGCTCAAAGCCTTGCGCCTCTTGTGTACAGCCTTCTCCAGTCGGCGTCTCCTCGGCCAGGTAACGATAAAGTCAATGAGGCCGGAAAGTACATACAGCAGCAGCACGGCAAATGTCATGGCAACTGGTTCGGCTGCCACGACTATCAGCAGTACCACTCCAAGCAACAGAAATCCGAATGGCTGGCGTTTGAAAAGTGCCGGGTCCTTGAATGAATAGTAACGGAAGTTAGAAACCATCAGGAAGGCCAGCAGGTATATCATCGCAATAATGGCAAATTTCTTATAGGAGCTGGGCCAACCGAAATGGGTGAAGAGCAGTACCGTTGAGGCAACCATGCTTGCTGCCGCCGGAATGGGGAGTCCGACAAAGCGTTTGCTTTCCACGGTATCTACCTGAACATTGAAACGGGCAAGCCGTAAAGCACCGCAGACAAGAAAGAGGAAAGCGGCCAGCCAGCCAAGTCGTCCGAAAGGCTTGAGTGCCCATGAATACATCAGGAGAGCCGGAGTGACACCAAAAGCTACAAGATCAGCTAAAGAATCAAACTCGACTCCGAACTTGCTGGTTGTGCCTGTCAAACGGGCAACCTTGCCGTCCAGGCCATCACAAACCGCCGAGATAAAGATCCAGACCGCCGCTGAGCCGTAGTTGCCATTCAATGTTGAAACCATGCTGTAGAAACCTGCAAAAAGACTTGCGGCAGTAACGAGGTTAGGCAGAATGTAAATTCCCCGCTTCATGTTTTCTTTTTTTCCGGTCACCGTTGTAACTGCTTCATCAGTCATGATGTCGTATCCTTGTTCAGCCGATTCTGGCCAGCACGGTTTCGCCTGCAACCATCTTGTCACCAAGTTTTACCGCAGGTTCAACTTCCGCAGGAAGATAAACATCAACCCTTGATCCGAAGCGAATCAAACCATAACGTTCTCCGCGCACCAACAGATCTCCTGCCAGCGGATAACTGATGATTCGTCGTGCAATAAGTCCGGCAATCTGGACAAAAGCTATCCTGGCGCCACTGGCAATCTCCAGGACGATGCCATTGCGCTCGTTTTCACAGGAAGCCCGCCCGTCGCGGGCGTCAAAAAACTTTCCACTGTGGTGGAACGTGTCAATTACCTTTCCGTCAAAGGGGACGCGGTTGACGTGAACATTGAAAACCGACATGAAAATACTGATTTTCAGAGCGGGGGTGCCAAGTGGTGTTTCTGGCACACGCTCAACGACAATGACAGTTCCATCTGCAGGAGCGACTACTGCGGTGTGATCGGCAGGAACTGTTCTTTCGGGATTACGAAAAAAATAGAGTACAAAAAAAGTTAACAACAGAGAAAGTGCGGTAGGAATATACAGGAGTGCTGAAATTCTTACGGCAGCAGCAGCAAACAGCGCAGTTAAACCCGCGCAATATGCGATGAATGAATACCCTTCCCGGGCAAATAGTGATGAATTATTCATGAACCTGCCTGAATGCGAAGACACCCCTCTTCCTGAGGAAGAGGGGTGTCGTGACTCGCGTCGTGGATTTAGTTTTTGTTCTTGTCTACAATCTTCTGAATCCAGGGCATCATGCTCCGAAGCTTCTCACCGGTCTGCTCGATCGGGTGGGCTGCATTGAGACGACGACAAGCTGTCATTTCCGGGTAGTTGGACATACCTTCGAGAATGAACTGCTTGGCATAATTGCCGTTCTGGATGTTGGCCAGGCACTTCTTCATGGCTGCACGACTCTGGTCGTTTATCACCTGCGGTCCGGTGACATATTCGCCATATTCAGCATTGTTGGAGATGGAATAGTTCATGTTGGCGATGCCGCCCTCATGCATTAGATCTACAATCAGCTTGAGCTCATGCAAACACTCGAAATAGGCCATTTCCGGGGCGTATCCAGCTTCAACAAGAGTTTCGAAGCCGGCTTTCACCAACTCCACCGCACCACCGCAGAGGACGGCCTGCTCGCCGAAAAGGTCGGTCTCGGTCTCGTCTTTGAAGGATGTCTCGATGATGCCGGTACGGCCGCCACCGATAGCGCTGGCGTAGGAGAGAGCCAGTTCGCGAGCCTTGCCGGATGCATTCTGGTAAACGGCAATCAGGTCAGGTATCCCTCCGCCTCTGACAAACTCGGAACGGACTGTGTGACCCGGCGCCTTGGGTGCGATCATTATGACGTCCAGGTCGGCGCGCGGCACGACCTGATTGTAGTGGATGGCGAAGCCATGAGCAAATGCAAGGGCGGCCCCTTTCTTGAGTTTCGGCTCAATTTCATCGCGGTAGAGAATCGACTGGAACTCATCAGGTGTCAGGATCATCACAAGGTCAGCCGAGGCGACCGCTTCGGCAACTGTTGCCACCTTGAGGCCGGCATTCTTTGCCTTGGCAACCGAGGCAGAACCTTCACGCAGTGCCACCGTTACGTCAACTCCGCAATCTTTGAGGTTGCAGGCGTGGGCGTGGCCCTGGGAACCGTAGCCGACGATGGTAACTTTTTTCGCTTTTATCAATGCGAGATCACAATCACGATCATAAAAAACATTCATGCTGGTACATCCTCCACATAAATTTTATCCGGAAAACCGGTCAAACCTTATACGCAAAACGATCAAAAAAGTACTACATTCATCTGCGGCTGTCAACGTAAATAGCTGTTTTGAGCCTTGTCGCAGGACAAGCACTTCCTCTGTTTACGAAAAAAGCCGCCCGTTTCCGGGCGGCTGGAACAATATCACAACAACTATTCTGTTCTGCTACCCGTTCCACCCTTTGGCGCCACGGCCAATGGCAACCGATCCTGTCCGTACGACCTCTTTCAGACCGAGTGGTCTCAACAGATCAAGGATCGCATCAATTTTGAACTGACTGCCGGTAGCTTCAATTGTATAGGACTTCGGGGTGACATCAATTATCTTTGCCCGGAAAATATCGACTATCCGCAACACTTCGGCACGGCCGTCATCCTCGGCGTAGACTTTTATCAGCGCCAATTCACGCTCAATTGCGCTGCCGTCGGAGAAGTCAAGAACCTTGAGTACATCAATCAGCTTGTTGAGCTGTTTGTTGATCTGCTCGAGTATCTGATTGTCACCGCGTGTGACAATCGTCATCCGCGAGAGCCCCTCTTCATTAGTGGGTGCCACCGACAGGGAATCTATATTGAAACCTCGACCAGAAAAAAGTGTGGCTATGCGGGACAGCACCCCGAAATCATTTTCTACTATAACTGATATTGTATGTTGCATAGTTATTACCTCACCTTGGTAAGTTACAAAACGTTTCTGCCTTTAGAGGCAGAAAATTCAAACAGTTGACGCACTCTACAGTTTGCCAGGAGTCAGGCGTTCAGGACCATTTCATTCAATGACGCTCCGGCCGGAACCATCGGCAACACTTTTTCCTCTCTTGCAATCCTGAATTCCATGATCACCGGGCCCTTTTCCGCGAATCCCTGTTTGATAACAGACTCCACATCACCCGGTTTTGTCGCCAGAAATCCTTTGGCTCCATAAGCATCCGCCAGTTTGATGTAGTCGATCGGCAACTCCATGCAGGTTGATGAATATCGCTTGTCGAAGAACAGCTCCTGCCACTGCCGCACCATCCCGAGGAAGTTATTGTTGAGAATGACGATCTTGACCGGCAGGCGGTTCTGTACCAGTGTTGCCATCTCCTGGATATTCATCTGGATGCCGCCGTCGCCGCAGATCGTGATGACCTGACGATCGGGAAACGCCGCCTGTGCACCCATAGCCGACGGCAGGCCGAAGCCCATCGTACCAAGACCGCCTGAGGTAAGGAGCGTACGTGGCTTGTTGAATTTGAAGAACTGTGCTGTCCACATCTGGTGCTGGCCGACGTCGGTGGAGATGATGGCGTCGTCGTCGGATAATTCGCGCAGTTTCTGGATGACAAACTGAGGCTTGATCACCGTGCTGCTCTGTTTGTAGGAGAGGGGATGTTTTTCCTTCCAAGCAGCAATATCCTCATGCCATGGCGTCAGATCCGCAATGAATCCGCTCAGCTTGTCATTGCTCTTGTCAACCTGATTGATCATCTTCGTCAAGACATCATTGACGTCTCCGACAATCGGCAGATCAACGCGAACATTCTTCTTGATTGACGTCGGATCAACATCGATGTGGATTATTTTGGCATGCGGGGCAAATGTCGAAAGCTTGCCGGTAACACGATCATCAAAACGCGCCCCTACCGCGACAATAAGATCACTGTTGGTCATCGCCATGTTGGCGCAATAAGCTCCGTGCATCCCGAGCATGCCGAGTGAAAGATCATCGCTCTCCGGGAATGCTCCGAGCCCCATCAGTGTTGTCGTGACAGGCACCGACAGTTTGCGTGCCAACACTGTTAATGGCTCTGCAGCATTGCCTAACACTGCTCCGCCGCCGACATACATGACCGGACGCCGTGAGTCCAGAATCATCGCGACCGCTTTTTCCACCTGTCGGGGATGACCGGAAAGATTAGGCTTGTAGGCACGGATCTCTACCGTTTCCGGGTAATGAAATTCACCAACGGCCATCTGAATATCCTTGGGGAAATCAACCAGAACCGGTCCCGGACGTCCGCTGCGGGCGATATAAAATGCCTTTTTCATGATCAAGGCGATATCCTTGACATCACGGATCAGAAAGCTGTGCTTTGTGCAGGGGCGGGTAATGCCGATGATATCGACCTCCTGAAAGGCATCGTTTCCGATCAGCCCCGTAGATACCTGACCGGTAATGATGACCATCGGAATAGAATCCATATAGGCTGTTGCTATGCCGGTAACGGTATTGGTCGCGCCGGGACCTGATGTGGCGATTGCAACGCCGACCCTGCCGGTTGCACGGGCGTAGCCGTCGGCCGCATGGGTGCCTGCCTGTTCATGTCGCGGCAGGATGTGATGTATATCTTTAAAATTAAAGAGCTCGTCATACAGGTTGATGACGGTACCGCCGGGATAACCGAAAACGGTGTCTACGCCCTCTTTCTTCAAACACTCCAACATTATTCGTGCACCGTTCATTTTCATACGTAACCTCTGTGAACAGAAATTTAGGATACCTTCTAACGTAACTTAATCTGCCGTTGTTACCGCACCGGTATGAGCCGATGTAACAACCTTGGCGTACCGTGCCAGCCAGCCGGTCTTGATCTTCGGTTCCGGCGCCTTCCAGCCTGCACGGCGGATTGCCAGCGTTGCTTCGTCTACCAGCAGTTCCAGACGCCGGTTCGGGATGTCGAGCAGTATCCTGTCGCCATCCACCACCAGGGCGATCGGCCCCCCTTCGGCAGCTTCGGGTGAAATATGACCGATACAGGGGCCACGTGTGCCTCCTGAAAAACGGCCATCGGTGATCAGCGCCACGCTGTCGCCCAGACCCATCCCCATGATGGCAGCCGTTGGCGCCAGCATTTCACGCATGCCGGGGCCCCCTTTGGGCCCTTCGTAGCGAATCACGACAACGTCGCCGGACGTGATCTTTCCCTCCATTATGGCTGCCATCGCAAGCTCTTCGGCATCGAAACAGCGGGCAGTGCCTTCAAATTTCATCATAACGGCAGAAACGCCGGACTGCTTGACGACGGCCCCTTTGGGAGCGATGTTTCCGGAGAGGATGGCGATGCCACCTTCCTTCTTTATCGGGTTCCCAAGCGGGCGGATAACCTCCTCGTCTACATTCTGAATGCTCTCGGCCAGTTGATGCGTGGTCAGGCCGAACAGTGTGGGCGTATCGTTGATTTTGCTGCCAAGTTGTTTGAGCACACCGCTGACACCGCCGGCGATATCCAGATCTTCCATGAAGTATTCGCCGGCCGGATTCATCGAAGCCAGCTGTGGCGTGTCTTTAGCCAGCTCGTCGAACAGCTCCAGCGGCAGTTCAACTCCGGCTTCGTGGGCGATGGCCAGCAGGTGCAGGACGGTGTTGGAGGAACCGCCCAGTGCCAGGTCGACACGGATTGCGTTCTCAAAGGCTTCGCGGGTCAGAATGTCACGCGGTTTCACGTCATTGCGCACCAGCTCGACGATCTTTTCGCCGGAGGCAAAGGCAATGCGTCGTTTGAGCGCCGAGACAGCCAGGGCGGTGCCGCAGCGCGGCAGGCTCATCCCCATCGTCTCGGTGAGAATTGCCATGGTGTTGGCGGTGAAGAGTCCCTGACAGGAACCCATACCGGGACAGGCATTGTCCTCGCAGACCTGCAGCTCCTTGTCGTTGATGACTCCGGCCTTGTAGCGTGCCATCGCCTCAAATGTGTCGGATACGAAGGAGTACTTGCGACCGGCAGAACCGCGGCCGCTCATCATCGGTCCGGCGGTGACGACGATACAGGGAATATTGAGCCGCGCGGCTGCCATCAGCATGCCGGGGGTGATCTTATCGCAGTTGGTCAGCAGCACCAGGCCGTCCAGACGGTGAGCCTCTGCTACCGACTCGACCATATCGGCGATCAGCTCGCGGGTCGGGAGGGAGTAGTGCATCCCCTTGTGCCCCATCGCCATGCCGTCGCAGACGCCGGGGATACCGAAGAAAAACGAATAGCCGCCGCCGGAGTGAACTCCCTTTTCAATGAAGCGTTCCAGATCACGCATGCCGACATGTCCGGGGATGAGGTCGGTAAAACTGGTTGCGACGCCGATAAACGGTTTGTCCATCTGACTTTGCGGGACACCGGTCCCTTTCAGCAGGGCACGGTGCGGAGTCCGCTCAAGCCCCTTTTTTATCATGTCACTACGCATATATCTGTCCTCTCCGAGAGATTGTTTGATGTGGCTAAACCCTTGATTGATCAGAATTTAAGGGTTTTGAAGAATAATATAGATAACAAGATGTGTCAACCGGAATGCCCGTGGCAATCGACTTTAACCGCAGATCTGTTACTGGTTCTTCTCGGTGCCGGCGCCTCTGTTCCTGACCGTCAGCCCCTGCAGAAAATTTCTGAGAAACTGATCGCCGCACTCCTTGTAATGCTTGTGCCCTTTATTTCTGAACAGGGCGCTCAGTTCGGATTTAGAAATGGTAACACCCGCCAGCTTCATGATCGCAAGCATATCATCCTCTTTCAGGTCAAGGGCGATGCGCAGTTTTTTCAGGATTGCATTATTGTTCAGCGATGCATCCGGCTTCGGTGGCTGTTCTGCATCCGACTCACGTCTTCCCCTCTTCTGCACGATAAGACCATCAAGAAAAAGCGACATCAGGGGATTACTGCAGGAGATGAATTCCTCCTCGTCCTCTTTTTTCAGAAGCTTGATCAATGTGGGCTGTTCTATTGTGCAGCCGGACAACTGGAAAATCTCGATCATGGTCGGGTTGCTGATATCCAGTGCGTAGCGCAGTCTGCGCAGTATGTCGTTGTTGTTCATCTAGTGGTTCTCCCGAAATATCAGCTGTTATATTTATTTGAAAGCCGCTACCTGTGCCTGATACATCGTCACCGGCACAAAGCGTACGGCAAATTCCGTGTTGCACCGGGGACATGCCGCAAAGAACGGCTTGCCGTTTTTCCCTTTTTCAAAAGGGAGATCCTGCTTGTGGCTGCAGTAGGGGCATGTGGCCGCGACGACAGTCTGGACTATTTTGACGGGCTTCATATCCGCCGCTGCAGACTTTTTTGATATGCTAGCTGCAGGCCTTGGTTCCTGACGCTGAAGGTCAGATGAATCCGGCGGTAACGTAGTGCTTTTTGGCATGGCGGTTCGCTCCTTTTTAGTCGATGTTGTCACCGGAAGGTTTTCATCTTCAGGGTGTTCGATAACAGGCACCTCAGGCGGGAGGATTCCTTTTAACGCCTTTTTCCAGACCAGCGGCATGGATGTCTTAGAGTAGTGCAGCGGCCTGACACCCTTCATCTGTGCCGCCCCGCCTATGATGATATAATATTTGTCGCGGTATGACACCAGTGTTTGACTGCCGACTTCAGCCATCTTGAATCCCGAACATATTTTATTGTCGAGCCAGAATGTGATTGTCTCTTCCATCTGCAATACCCCTTGTTTCATGTGACCTGCGACAACAGTTACCAGAATAGCGGCCAGCTTACCAATAAAAATATTGAATATTATGGTGATGATTGTGATATTTTTACGATCAGTACCGCTTCAGGCAATTACTGCAGCGACTAAAAACCTTATTCTGTCCGGATTGGAAAATTTAATGACTGAAAGTGCCCACCGTACCATTTATCGCAACGATTACACTCCTCCTGACTACAGGATCGACAGGATCGACCTCCGCTTTGAACTTGGCGATGATTCGACTGTCGTCGTCTCCCGCATGGCATTGCGGGCCGGCTACGATATTTCGTCCGGCATGCGCCCGCTCGTACTGAACGGCAAACAGCTCGTTCTGCGGGAGTTGAGGCTTGACGGCGCACCGCTTGATCAGAACCTCTACAGTGTTACCGATGAACTGCTGACGCTCCACGAGGTATCGCCGGCATTTACGCTGGAGGTGACAACCGAGCTTCGGCCGCAGGACAACACCGCCCTGGAGGGGCTCTACCGTTCGGGCGGTATGTTCTGCACCCAGTGCGAGGCGGAAGGGTTCCGTGCCATCACCTACTACCCCGACCGTCCCGATGTTCTGACGCTCTTCACCACGACAATTACCGCAGACCGGCAGCGCTATCCGATCCTCCTCTCCAACGGCAACCTTCAGGCCAGTGGCGATTTGCCGGACGGACGCCACTTTGCCACCTGGCATGATCCGTTCAGAAAGCCGAGCTATCTGTTCGCCCTGGTGGCGGGCGACCTGGTCTGTATCGAAGACAGTTTCATAACCTGCTCGGGGAGGAGTGTGGCGCTCTCCATCTACGTGCATGAGCAGAACCGGGGCAAGTGCGAGCATGCCATGCGTTCCCTTAAAAAAGCGATGCGCTGGGACGAGGATGTTTATGGCAGGGAATATGACCTTGACCGCTATATGATTGTGGCGGTTGATGATTTCAATATGGGTGCGATGGAAAACAAGGGGCTCAACGTCTTCAACTCCTGCTATGTCCTTGCCAGTCCTGCCACCGCTACTGACGACGACTACAACGCAATCGAAGAGGTGATCGCCCACGAATATTTCCACAACTGGAGCGGCAACCGGGTGACCTGCCGTGACTGGTTCCAGCTTTCCCTGAAAGAGGGGCTGACCGTCTTTCGCGACCAGGAATTCTCGTCAGACATGCAGTCACGCGGGGTGAAACGGATCGCAGATGTGCGTGGACTGCGTACATCCCAGTTTGCCGAGGATGGCGGTCCTATGGCTCATCCGGTGCGTCCGGATTCATACATCGAGATCAATAACTTTTACACCGCCACGGTCTACAACAAGGGTGCCGAGCTTGTCCGGATGCAGCATGCAATGCTCGGAACGGAGCGGTTTCGCCGCGGGATGGACCTCTATTTTGGCCGCTTCGACGGACAGGCGGTGACCGTTGATGACTTCGTGCAGACCATGGCAGAAGCGGGGGATATTGATCTTGACCACTTCTCCCTCTGGTACAGCCAGGCCGGTACTCCCCAACTGTCTGCCCGCGGTTCCTACGATGCCGATGGCGGTACATTTACCTTGACCGTCAGCCAGAGCTGCCATGCGACCCCGGGGCAGCCGGAGAAGCTGGCATTGCATATTCCGCTGGCGCTCGGCCTGCTTGGCCGGAACGGGGAACAGCTGCCGCTGACGCTTGCCGGCGAAGCCGCCGGCACCGCTACCACGCGAATCCTGCATCTGCACAATGGTGAGGAGTCCTTCTCTTTTACCGGCCTTGGCGAGGAACCGACTCCTGCACTGCTGCGCGGTTTCTCGGCGCCGGTCAAACTTGATTATCCATACCGGCATGAACAGTTGGCCCTGCTGACCGCTCACGAGCCTGATCCTTTCTGTCGCTGGGAGGCGGGGCAGATGATGGCGGTGCATGTAATTCTCGAGCTGGCTGCCGACTGGCAGAGCGGCACAGAACCGGCTTTGGACCCGGCTTTTGCCGACGCCTTCCGGACAACGCTCACGAGCGGTCATCCGGATAGAGCTTTCCTGGCTGAAGCGCTCACGCTGCCTTCCGAAAAATACCTGGCCGAACTGGTGCCCGTGGTTGACCCGGCGTCCATTCATAAGGCCCGCCAGTTCATCACCCGCACGCTGGCGACACTCTTCAGGGATGAACTGCTGGGTGTGCGTTCACGTAACCTGAGTGAGCATCGTTATGCACCTGACGACGGCCTCTCCGGCGCACGGCGTCTGGCCAACCGCTGTCTGGCCTATCTGGTCAGTGGTGGCGGGCAGAGCGAGATAGACCTCTGCCTCGAACAGTACCGGAATGCGGACAATATGACCGATACCATTGGTGCGCTGATGCCGCTCGCTTCCTGCGATTGTCCGGAACGGCGTGAAATCCTGGATAATTTCTACCGCCGCTGGCAGGGAGAGCGCCTGGTGGTCGACAAATGGTTCTCGCTTCAGGCTACCTCAATTCTGCCCGGAACATTGGACGAGCTCCAGGGATTGCTGAGTCACCCGGCGTTCGAGCTGACCAACCCGAACCGGTTTCGCTCCCTGATCGGGGCGTTCAGCCAGGGCAACCAGGTTCGCTTTCACGAGCCGGGCGGTGCCGGGTACCGCTTTCTGGTGGATCAGCTGCTGCGGCTGGTTCCGGTCAACCCGCAGGTATCGGCCCGTCTGCTGGCCCCGCTGACGACCTGGCGGCGTTTTGAGCCTGGGCGCAGCGGGCTGATGAGGCAGCAGCTGCAGCGGATTCAGGCGGTTGACGATCTGCCGCGCGATGTCTATGAAGTTGTTACCAAGAGCCTTGAAGGGTAAACCATGAGGAAAGCGCGGATGCTTGTGGCGGTTCTGGAAGGCGGTAGAGGGTCCTTCAGTGAAGGGTGATGGTATAGTTCCGCTGCTGTCCTGCTTTTTAAGCCGGCGCATCCGGCAGGGGCGGCTGTTCTGCGGCGGACTCCATTCCCTGGGCAACTTCAGTGATTATGCCCATTTTGACATATATCGGCCGTACCCTTTCCCTGATCCGGGGAAGCTGCCTGGCAAATATCGCCGCGCCGACAAGACAGCACGCGGCACCGAGCAGAAGTGTTTCGCGGGGGCCGATAATGCCGGACATCGTCCCGGCTCCGAGGCTGCCGAAAGGAGCCATCCCCATGAATGATACGGCGAAGAAGCTCATAACACGGCCCCTCTTGTCTTCCTCGACTATAGTTTGAAGAATCGTGTTGCAGGATGCAACCATCGTTATGGCTCCGAAACCGACCACGACCAGAGATGCCAGCGAGATGATGATGGTGCCTGACAATGCAAAGGCGGCTATCCCTACGGCAAACAGTACTGCGGCAAGTACGATCAGTCTGCCAAGCCCGAGGACGCTCTTGCGTGAGGCGAGGTAGACGGTACCGGCAAAAGCCCCGCATCCCGCGGCTGTCATGAGAAACCCGAAGGTATGAACGCCGCCGTGGAGAACCTCCTTTGCGAAGACAGGCACAAGAACCGCATACGGCATCCCGGTCAGGCTTACCAGGGCGATCAGCAGCAGGATGCTCCTGATCGGCCCGAAACCGAAGGCATAGTTGAACCCTTCTCGAAGCTCATGAAAGACATGCCGTCGCTGCTTCCGATGCTGTGGGGCGGGGACAAGACGCATGGCGGCAAGCGCCACCAATACCGCCAGGTAACTGGCGCTGTTCAAAACGAAACAGACCCCTTCACCGAAAGAAGCGACCATTAGACCGGCGATGGTAGGGCCGATAAGCCGGGCACCGTTTACCATGGAAGAATTCAGGGCAATAGCATTGCCGAGGTCTTCCCGGTCAGAGACCATCTCGACGATAAAGGACTGCCGTATTGGGATGTCAAAGGCATTTACAACGCCGAGGAGCAGGCTCAGCACTACAATATGCCAGACCTGGACAACCCCGGAGAGGACAGCAACAGCCAGAAACGCCGCCTGGAACATGGCGAGGGCCTGGGTAACCATCAGCAGGCGCCGCCGGTTCCACCGGTCGGCAAGTACTCCGGCGACCGGGGCAAGCAGAAATGTCGGGATCTGACTGGTAAAACCGACAACTCCGAGCAGGAAGGCAGACCCAGTCAGCCGGTATACCAGCCAGCTCATGGCAACCTGCTGCATCCATGTGCCAACCAGGGAAACACTCTGGCCGGCGACGAAGAGGCGGTAGTTTCTGGAGCGCAACGCCCGCAGCAGGTTCCTGATACCTGAACTGTTTATCGTCGAAGTTATGGTCATTGTTTGATTTTACAGAAGACGGTTGAGAAAACCCCTGATCCGCTCATTGTCCTGCCCTTTGCCGAAGAGCTCCTCCGGCGTCCCCTGGGCCAGGAAATGTCCGGACTCCATGAATATGACCCGGTCGGCCAACTCCCGCGCAAACCCCATGTGATGGGTGACAATGATCATCGTCATGCCCTCGTCTGCCAGGGTGTGGATCGTATCGAATACTTCCCCGACCAGTTCCGGGTCCAGGGCCGAGGTCGGCTCGTCGAACAGCATCAGCTTGGGCCGCATGGCCAGGGCGCGGGCGATCGCAACACGCTGCTTCTGTCCGCCTGACAGGGTGGCCGGAAATACGTCGCGCTTATCAGACAGCCCCACTTTGGCAAGCATGTCAATTGCGATGGAATGTGCTTCAGCGGGAGCTTTGCGCTGTACGGTCAGCGGCCCCTCCATCACGTTGCCCAGTACGGTCATATGCGGGAAGAGATGGAAATGCTGAAAGACCATGCCGATCTCGGCCCGCAGTGCGCTGATCGCCTGGGGACGGTCCTGATGACGTTTCGAGTTGCGCATGACATAGCCTACCTCGCGTCCTTCAAAACGGATAGTTCCCTCATCAATCTCTTCCAGCAGGTTGATCGAGCGGAGCAGCGTCGATTTGCCGGAACCGGAGGGACCGATGATGACCAGTTTTTCTCCGGGAGATACTTCCAGATCGATGCCATTGACAGCCGTCAGGTTTTTGAAGCGTTTGGTGATGTTCTCAAGCTTCAGGAGTGGTTGGTTAGCGATGCTCATAGATTCCCGCCCGATACTCAATCTTTTCAAAGATGAAGGTGAAGATGGTCGTCAGCACCAGGTAGATCACCGCTGCCAGTGCCAGTGCCGTAATGTTGAAATAGGTGTTAAAAAGCTGATCTGCCGCACGCATCAGCTCGACCATGGCGATTGTTGAAACAAGCGCCGTATCTTTGATCAGGGCGATAAACTCGTTACCGACCGGAGGCATGAGACGCTTGTAGGTCTGGGGGATAATGACCCTCCGCATGGCCTGGCCATAGCTCATGCCGATGGCTTTAGCCGCCTCCATCTGACCGTGGTCGACGCTCTGGATTGCGCCGCGGATGATCTCACCCAGATAGGCCGAGTAGTTCAGGCCAAGGCCGATTATAGCCGCTGTAAAAGGCGAGAAGGTGATGCCGAGCGCAGGGAGACCGTAGTAGATGAAAAACAGCTGCAGAAGCAGCGGGGTGCCGCGAAAGAACCAGATGATGAACCAGCAGAGGCTTGAAAGCGGTTTCAGGGTGCTGATGCGACCCAGTGCGATCAGCAGTCCTCCCAGAGGTGATACCAGCATGGTACAGAGTGCCAGTACAAGCGTCATTACGGCGCCTTTGCCCAATGCCGGCAGGAAGCGCAGGGTGTCGGACAGGACGGTGTGCCAGCCGGGCTTAAGCTGTTCTCTCAACGCCGAAATAAAGTTGCGGGCCTCGCTGTTGTCGGGAAACAGTGTCAAAACTTCCTGGCATTCCGCAATGGCCTTGTCCGTGTCATTCAGCGCGGCATTGATGCGGGCGGCCTGCATGCGGCTTGAGACAAAGGGACCCCCCTCTTCTCCTGCTGCAGGCGCCGGCACCTGTTTGAGCAGTTTCAGTGCTCCGGCCAGGTCTCCCTGGGCCATCAAGTCGCTCGAGCGGCGGAAGAGCTGATCGTAATCTGTCGCGCCCAGGCAGTTTCCGGTCAGGGTACACAAAAAAAGCAGGGCCACCAGGGCCCTGCCGATACTGTATTTAATGGGAACCTTCACGGTTAAAATTTCTTCGGATTGGTAAGATCCTCTGCAAACCACTTGCGTGAGATTTTTGCCATGGAGCCATCCTTGACCATCTTGTCCAGGGTCTGCTGCACTTTTCCACGCAGGCTCCTGTCGCCCTTGCGGAAGGCTACACCAAACGGCTCCTTACTGATCATGCCGGGAATGATTTTAAACTTGCCGGGGCGTTTGGCTATCATGTCGCGGCCGGTGACATTGTCCACCACAACCACGTCGATACGGCCGGCTTCCAGGTCGAGCAGGGCTTTTGGATAGTCTTCGTACTCATTCAGTGCTGTTGGTGCGTTAGCAAGTTTCTTTACGGCCTGCAGACCGGAGGAGCCCTTCTGTGTGCCGGCTTTATAGTGCTTGAGATCCTTCAGGCTCTTGAACCGCTTGTCCTTGAAGTTTATGATAGCGATCTGACCGTCCATGATATAGGGCTTGCTGAAAGCCACCTGTTTGGCCCGCTCTTCGGTGATGGTCATGCCGTTCCAGATGCAGTCGAATTTTTTGGCGTCCAGGGAGTGGATCACGCCGTCCCATGCGGTTGGCTGCCACTCGATCTTGATGTGCAGCCGTTTGCCGACTTCCTCAGCGGCATCGACATCGAAGCCGGCCAGTTTGCCGTCAGCCTGACGGAAACCCATGGGTGGGAAGGAGTCATCGAGGCCGATAACAAGTTTACCTTCCTTCTTGACCTTTTCCCAGGAACCGTCAGCGGCAAAAGCGCTCACAGCAGCCAGTGATAGAAGCAGGCAGGACAGCAGCAACAGAAATTTCTTCATGGTGTTCATCCCCTTAAACAAAAATGTGATAAAGCGGGCGGATTATTTCAGAAAAGGTCAGACCGGTCAAGGTTCGATATTCCTGTTTGGAGTTGTTCAGAATCAATCGGCAAGAAGCGCCCGGTCATTTTCAAAGCCGTGACGGCGAAGTTCATGAAACTTTTCTATCAGTTTCTCGACCGTCAGTTCCTTCTTGGCGTCACCGGCAACATCGAAGATGATCTCCCCCCGGTCCATCATCAGCAGGCGGTTGCCGTATTCGATGGCGTGGCTCATGTTGTGGGTTATCATCATGGAGGTGAGTTTGTACTCCCTGATAAACTTGTCGGTCAGTTCCAGAACGATCTCGGCATTTTTTGGGTCGAGCGCGGCGGTGTGCTCATCCAGAAGGATCAGGGATGGTTTGGAAAGCACCATCATCAGCAGTGTGAGTGCCTGACGCTGGCCACCCGAAAACATCAGCAGGTTCTCCTTCATGCGCTGCTCCAGTCCCATCTTAAGCTGGATCAGTTCCGAGCGGAAATACTCCCTCATCCTGTTGTTCAGGCTCCGTTTCAGCCATTTGAACCCCTTGCGGTAGGTGATCATCATGTTGTCTTCCAGGCTCATATTGGATGCGGTGCCGAGCAGCGGATTCTGGAAGATCCTGCCGATATATTGAGCCCGTTTGTATTCCGGTTCGCGGGTTATGTTGCGGCCGCTCGCAAGGATGGAACCGGTCGTCGGGGTAATCGTTCCGGCGATCAGGTTGAACAGAGTGGATTTGCCCGCCCCGTTGCTGCCGATGATAGTGATGAAATCGCCTTCCCTGACGTTCAGGTTGATGTTGCTTAAGGCCTGATTTTCGTTAACCGTACCCTGATTGAAAATAACGGAAGCATTATTGAGAACTATCATTTTTGCACCATTGCCTTGAAGACCGACATTTTGAGCTTCCTGGACTGGGTCATAACCAGCAGGATGATAATCAGGATGCCTTTGATCAGATTCAGATCGTTCGGGGTCATCTGGATGAGGTAACCGTAATAGCGCCCCACGTACATAACGGCATGGAACAGAATAGAGCCGGCCAGGGCACAGAGTGTCAGCACGCCGATGCGGTTACTCTTCATGACCAGAAACTCGCCTATCATGACCGATGCCAGGCCGGACACGATGATCCCCTGGCCGAGCCCTACGTCGGCAAAACCGAGATACTGCGCCGCAAAGGCGCCCGAAAGCGCCACCAAACCGTTCGACAGACCAAGGCCGATGGTCTTCAGCGTTTTGGGGTTGATCCCCTGAGAAACAATCATCTGCTCGTTGTTCCCCATCGCCCCAATGGTCATGCCGAGGTCGGTGTGGAAAAAGAGATCGACCAGCAGTTTGATGATGATGGCCATAACAACGAAAAATATCAGCAGTATGTAATCGTCCGGGACAATACCTGACAAATGATTGGTAACGTCCGACAGGAGGGTGTCCTGGTCAAGGAGCGGTACATTGGCGCGGTTGCCGAGGATGCGGATGTTGATGGAGTACAGCATCGTCATCGTCAGGATGCCGGCCAGCAGATTAGGGACTTTGAGGTGGTTATGAATCAGTGCGGTGGTGACGCCGGCAAGCACGCCGCCGACAAAGGCTACCAGCAGCGCCAGCCAGCCGTTCATGCCGAGCATGATTCCCTGGACCATCAGTGCTGCCCCCAGAGGAAATGAACCGTCAACCGTAAGATCCGGAAAATCCAGCACCCTGAAGGTGATGAATACCCCCAGCACCATTATTCCATAGATCAGGCCTTCGACCAGAATTGCTTCAATCATAGTAAAACCGTTTCAACCTTCCAAAAGTGGGGTGGATTGCCTGGCAGCCATTTTTATGCTGCCAGGCAGCAGATGCTACTTCTTGAACAGTTTGCCGTTCTGTACGACCCTGCTGGCGCTTTTTACAATATCATTCGGGATCGTCAAACCGAGTTTTTTGGCAACATCCAGGTTGACCAGCAGGTCAATATCGGATGTACTGGTCATAAAACGGGTAGGGATCTGTTCAGGTTTTTTGCCTCTCAGGATTGCAAC
>JAQUCU010000151.1 GCA_028686055.1 Desulfuromonadaceae bacterium | reverse complement strand
TCATGCCTTTGACCTCGACGGGACTCTGGCGCCGATCGTTGCCGACCCTGCGGGCATCGCCATCCCGGATGAGGTGCGCCGCAGCATGATACAGCTTAACAGCATGGCGCCTGTTGCGGTTATTACCGGCCGTTCCCGTGCCGATGCCCTGAACCACCTCGGCTTCATCCCTCACTGCCTGGTGGGAAACCACGGTGCAGAGGGACTTCCCGGTGAGGATGCAGTCGATCAGGGTTTTGTCCGACTCTGCCAGGGGTGGAAAGAACAGTTGGCTGCGTTACTGCCGGATATGCCCACACGTGGCATATCACTGGAGGACAAGGGGGCAACCATTGCTCTCCACTATCGGCATGCTCCCGATACGGTCAAAGCCCGTGGGGACATACAGGATGCCATAGCCTGTTTGATGCCGGCTCCACGAGTGGTTTCAGGAATATTTGTTGAAAATATCACACCGCAGGATGCACCCCACAAGGGAGCGGCAGTGGAAATTCTCATGGGACATCTGGGATGTGGGCGCGCCATCTTCGTGGGAGACGATGTAACCGACGAGGATGTTTTCCGCCTCGTAAATCCGTCTATTCTTGGTATTCGCGTGGGAAGATACGAGGAAAGCGGAGCCGGTTATTATCTGCAGGGGCAATTTGAGATGATTCGACTGCTGCAGAAGATGATTGCTCTACATGAAAGGAACAACCATGACGTTGAGAAAGGAGGATACTGATGGCAACGACACGTCTGATCGTTATCGGTGGTGATGCCGCCGGCATGAGCGCCGCATCAAATGTGCGGCGGAAAGTACCGCTGCGGGAGATTGTGGTCTTTGAGCGCAGTCCCCATACCTCGTATTCGGCCTGCGGCATGCCGTACTTCATCGCCGGCCTGGTGGAGACATCGGAACAACTGGTGGCCCGTACCCCGGAAACGTTCCGCGAAAAGTTCAACATTGATGCGCGGGTACGCCAGGAGGTGGTCGAGCTTGATCTGGCCGGCCAACGGGTACGGGTAAAGAGCCTGGAGAGCGGCAGCGAGTCATGGGAACCGTACGACCAGCTGCTTATCGCCACCGGCGCCGAAGCGATCTTGCCGCAGCTGCAGGGGAGCGATGCCGACGGCATTTTCGGGTTGTCCACCCTTGCAAGCGGCATTCGGGTGCATCGTTTTCTGAAACAGCAGCTCCCCCGCCGGGCGGTGGTGGTGGGGGGCGGGTATATCGGGCTTGAGATGGCTGAAACGCTGGTGCGGCTGGGACTTCAGGTCTCTCTGGTGGATAGGGGGGAGCAGGTGATGGGCACCCTGGACCCGGACATGGGAGTCCTGGTTTCCGAAGCCCTGCGGGAGATCGGGGTGACGCTCTACCTGCGGGAATCTCTGACCGGTTATGAGACCGCCAATGGCCGGGTGACCGGGGTGGTGACCGACCAGCGCACCCTGCCGGCCGAACTGGTGATTGTCGGCCTGGGCACCCGTCCCAACAGTGAGTTGGCTGCTGCCGCCGGGATCACCCTGGGAGAAAAGGACTCGATCCGGGTCAACAGCCGAATGCAGACCTCGTCAGACGGGGTCTGGGCCGCCGGCGACTGCGCCGAGAGCTTTCATCTGGTCAGCAGGAAACCGTTTCATGTCGCCCTTGGTACGGTGGCCAACAAACAGGGGAGAGTGGCCGGCATCAATCTGTCCGGCGGCTACGCCACCTTTCCCGGCGTGGTGGGAACGGCGGTCAGCAAAATCTGCAAATATGAGGTTGCCCGGACCGGCCTGACGGAACGGAAGATTCGTGACCTGGGACTTCTATACGATACCGCCGTCATCAAGAGCAAGACCCGGGCCGGCTACTACCCCGGCGCAGGCTGGATCTCGGTCAAGCTGCTGTCTGAACAGGGGAGCGGCCGCCTGCTGGGAGGGCAGATCGTCGGGCTGGAGGGGGCTGCCAAACGGATCGATGTACTGGCCACGGCCCTGACCGCCGGGATGACCGTGCAGCAACTGGTCGACCTCGACCTGAGTTACGCACCCCCCTTCTCACCGGTTTGGGATCCGGTGCAGACAGCAGCACGACAGTTGGTTTAAAAAAAATAAGTCCCGGATAATAGATTGTAAGGCGGAGTCCGGCCATGAAGATTGAACCGGAAGCGGTAAGTGAAAAAGTTTCACTATTACAAGGAGCTAAGATATGAAAACAACGATCAAAGAGTTTAAACTGGTACCGTTTGTACTGGTTATCGCGGTAGCTGGCATGGTACTTGTGAGCGGCTGTGCACGATATGCCCGCACGGTGAATACGTTCTACGAACCGTCTGCGACGGTTCGTAGCGGCAGTGGAAACCTCTATATCGTTATCCCGGAAAGTCAGAAGACCCAATCATCTGATATCAAATGGGTGCTGGGAAATATCAAGGATGACGACAACAAGAATATTGACGAGGTGTACAGTTCCCGCTCCCCGGCGGAAATCATCCAGGCAGCATTCGGTCAGGAGTTCAAGAAGGCCGGATATACCGTTATACCTGCCACAAAGCGTACCGGCTCAGAACAACGGGTACTTGACCTTACTGCATCGAAGATCGAACTGGAACAAATCTCCGATGTGATGGATATCAAGGCAAAATGCCGGGTGCTGGTTGGAGTGGATGTGTTTAAAAATGGTCAGCTGATCAAACGGCTCCAGTACGAGGCGACATCCTCGAAGACCGATGTCAAGGATCGCGACCTGCTTGCCGGAAGCGTCCTGCAGGATGCATTACAGTCGATCATGCTGCAGGCTGCACCAGAACTGCAAAGCATATTAAACCGCTGACAGAGAACCGAAGCGGAAACAGTGCGGGGTAAAACAGTCAAATGGCGCCTTTTAAAGTGCCCTTTGACTGTTTTACACGATATGGTGGATTAGCTGGAGTTTTAACTCTCACGGCAAATAGTAATCAGTGCCTCCATCAGATTGGTCGTAGTCAGTAATCCGACAAGATCATTGTTGGCGTCGGTTACGCACAGCCCGTTAAGCTTGTTGTCGTGAATTATCTGGGCGGCCTCGCAGAGCGGGGCGCTTGGAGTAATCGTCAGCGGATGGGGATTCATTGCGTCTTTGACCGTCGTTTTTGAAAGGATGTAATGTACCTCCCACGTATCCAGAGAGGTGGATTGCCCCGGGATGAAGCTCTTGATCATAAGGTCTGTGATCAGCCCGCAGAATTTGCCCTTGCACGTTACCGGCAGGCGGCGGATATTCTTTTCCTTCATGAGATGCATGGCCTCAATGATGGATGTATCCACTTCGATGGTGATCGGGTCAGGTGTCATCCATTGATCTACTGTTTGCATGATATATCTCCTCACATTCCAAGGAATGCCTTCTTGATATGGTCGTTACTCAATAGATCGCTGCCGCTGCCTGAAAGGACGACACGACCGGTTTCCAAAACATAGCCCCTGTCGGCGATCTTCAGTGACTGGAAAACGTTCTGCTCTACCAGCAGGATCGTAACTCCCTGTTTGTTGATCTCCTGGATAATTTCAAAAATAATTTTAACAAATAATGGCGAAAGTCCAAGTGACGGTTCATCCAGGAGCAAAAGTTTTGGGTTGGTCATCAGGCCGCGCCCAATTGCCAGCATCTGCTGCTCTCCGCCGGACATGGTGCCGCCCAGCTGCTTTTCCCGCTCCTTCAGGCGCGGAAACATGCTGAATACCCGCTCCACGTTGGCCTCGCGGTCTTTTTTTGCGTTTTTGATGTACGAACCCATGCGCAGATTTTCCAGTACTGTCATATCGGGAAATATTTTTCTGCCCTCGGGTACCTGTACGATACCGCGTTCGACAACCTGGTGCGATTCCAAGTCATTAATTTTTTCACCATTAAAGGTAATAGAGCCGGATGATGGTTTCACCAGGCGGGAAATATTCTTGAGTGTGGTGGACTTGCCGGCTCCGTTGGCGCCAACAACAGAGACGATTTCTCCTTCGTGGACCTCCAGTTCGATATCCCACAGTACCTTCAAATCACCATAACTGAAATTGAGTTTGTCGATTGATAGCATTAATAACCTCGATGGAACCTAATAGGGATTTACTCGCTTCCCAGATAGGCCGTGATTACCTCGGGATTGTTGACTATCTCCTGAGGTGAGCCCTCGGCCAGTTTTTCTCCGGAACAGAGCACCACCACACGATCAGAGATACGCATGATGGCTTTCATGTCGTGCTCGATGACCATCTGGGTGATCCCCAGTTTCCTGATGTCAAGGATCAATTGAATAATCTCCTCGCTCTCGGCCGGATTGAGACCGCCCATGACCTCGTCCAGCAGCAAAAGCTTGGGTTTGGTTGCAAGAACGCGGGCGACTTCCAGTTTTTTCCGTTCACCGATCGGCAGGCCCCCGGCCAGGAAATCGGCACGATGTTCCAGTTTTACGACCTTGACCTGCTCCATGGCCATTTCACGGGCTTTCTTAAGAGAGTTGGTGCGGCAGAGAGCCCCTACCATGACATTGTCCACAACACTCATCTTGGCTAAAGGACGAACCTTTTGCCAGGTGCGGACCATGCCGCGTTTGCAGACGGTATCCGGTTGAAGGCCATTCATGGACCGGCCGTTAAACACGATTTCTCCCTTGGAGGGAGGGTAGTATCCGGTAATGCAGTTGAACAGGGTGGTTTTGCCGGCACCGTTCGGGCCGATCAATCCCATGATCATTCCCTGCTCCAGGTGGAAGGAAATATCGGAGTTGGCCGCCAGTCCGCCGAAAAACTTGCTGACGTGCTTGATTTCAAGAATGGCCATCAGGCTGCCTCCTTGCGTTTCTTTGTCACCATGGACTTGAAGAACCCGAGAACACCATCCGGCATGAACAGGATTACTACCACTACCAGAATGCCGTAGATCAACACATGGGCATGGGAGAGGTTCTCCGTCAGGAATGTGCCGAAGGCAGAATCGGCACTGACCATGCCTGACGATATCAGGTTTTCGCCAATCAGGTTGCTGCGCAGTACTTCAGATAGAGGCACCAAGACCAGAGCACCGACCACAGGCCCAAAGATTGTGCCGATTCCGCCGATGATGCTGATCAGGACAATCTGCACAGACAGATCCAGCGACAATACGGTGGTCGGATCGATAAATTTGATGTAAATGGCGTAAAAGCTGCCGGCCAGCGAGGTCAGTACCGCAGAAAGAGCCAGGGCAGTATTCTTGTAAAAGGTCGGGCTGATTCCCAGTGAGTGAGCCGCATCCTGATCTTCTCGAATGGCCTGAAAAAGATAACCCAACTTGGAGTTTTGAACCACCCAGGTCACCAGTATGGTGAGCAGCGCCAGTATCAGGCCTATATAGTAAAAAGGGACTTTGGAGCTGAAGTCGGTAATGACTCTGTTTCCGATTGTGAAAGGTGGCAGCGTGGATATCAGGATTCCCTCGGCTCCCTGGGTAAGGTCGGCAAGATTCAGGACAGTGAGGCGGACAATCTCGGCCACCGCTATCGAGGCGAGAACAAAATAAGGCCCGCGCAGGCGGAAACAGATGCTTCCGATTATCAAAGACAGAATCAGTGCGGCTATCATGCCCACGATTATGCCTGACCAGGGGGGGAGGTTATGCGCGCTCAACAACAGTGAACTCAAGCGAGAATCCTTGGCCAAATCCTGGAGTTCAAGCAATTTGTCCGCATCGAACTGGGAAGCATTTATAACAATCATGGTGCCATAGGCTCCTGCGCCAAAGTAGGCTGCGTGACCAACAGAGTATTGGCCTGCGTAGCCGCCTATGAGATTCCAACTTTCGCCCATGATGACACTGAGGAAGAGAAGGATCATGATATGCCGCAAATACGGGCTTTCCATAAAGCCGGGCAAAGCGAACAGCAGGCAGACGATTACTATAAACGCAATCGGTGCTACGTGAGAAGCGCCGCGCCGGTTAGTGAAGATACTGAAACGATTCATGTGGCATCAGCCTCCGCTTACGTTCTTGATGTGCCCATCAGTCCGGACGGCTTGATGAGCAGCACCAGCAGGAATATTGCGAAAACCACAACGTCCTTCCATTCGGACGATATGTAGGCGGCACCCATTGATTCGACCACGCCGATGATTACACCACCGAGCGTCGCTCCGACGACGCTCCCCATACCTCCCAGAACAGTGATAACGAAGGCCTTGAGGGTGAAGGCACTGCCTACCTGAGGGAAGATGTAATAAGTCGGCGCGATTAACGCTCCCGCGGTTCCGGCCATGGATGCGCCGAGTCCAAAAGCCAGGATTGACATCCATTTAACGTTGATCCCCATCAACTGTGCCGCTTCGCGGTCCTGCGCCGTGGCACGAATGGCCTGGCCGGTGTCGGTCTTCATCAGGAACCAGTAAAGCACAGCCGTAATAGCGACCGTAATCAGGAATGAAATGGCCAGTGGCTTTGATATAGACAACCCTGCGAGACGGTAACTGGAAGATGAGTATGACGTTGTCAGAATCTTGTAGTCCGAAGTGAATGCCAGCATTATGCTGTTACTCATGATCAGTCCCAGGCCTATGGTAAGAAGAATCTGGTTTTGCGGCAGCGCTCCCAAAATACGGTTGATGATCAGTTTTTGCAGTATTGCGCCGAAAATGAACATGAGCGGTATGGTTATGAGCACCGAGATGAAGGGATCGATTCCGAACAGAGTAAACAGAAAGTAGGTCATATACATTCCGACCATCATGATCTCACCATGAGCAAAATTGATAACACGCATGACGCCGAAGATGATGGTCAGTCCGATACCGATCAGGGCATATACTCCGCCGATCAAAATACCGCTGATGAGTGATTGCATAAATAGTATCATCGAGTTTCTCCCGAAGGGGAAGTAGTAAAAAAAGGGGGCGATAAAAATACCGCCCCTGGTTCAGCAAAATAAATTACCACTTAAAGGGGAAAATAGGTTTCTTGGTTGCGAACTTGGCCGGGAAAACTGTTTCGTAC
>JAQUCU010000011.1 GCA_028686055.1 Desulfuromonadaceae bacterium | reverse complement strand
TCGACAAACAGCGTGCCTCCATCTGCCTGATCGAGGCGTCCCTTCTTATGTGATGTCGCGCCGATGAATGCACCTTTCTCATGGCCAAACAGCTCACTTTCTATCAGTTCTTCCGGAATGCCGGAATAGTGTACAGCGATAAAAGGGCGCTCCCTTCTCGGACTGTTATAGTGGATGGAACATGCAATCAATTCCTTTTCAGACCCGTTTTCGCCGTTTATCAGTACTGATGCCGACGTCGGTGCAACCAGCCGGATCTGTTCACGCACGGCAGCAATTTTTTGAGATTCGCCGACCAGTTCATAATCTGACGAAACCGAACGTTTGAGTTCGGCATTTTCCACTTTTAATTCCTGCAACTTCAACGCATTGGCAACGCTGATCAGGACTTTTTCCAGAGAAAGCGGCTTTTCAATAAAATCGAAAGCACCAAGCTTGGTAGCACGGACTGCCGTGTCAATCGTGCCATGCCCGGAAATCATGATGACCGTCACCTGTGGAATCAGAGACTTTAGTTTTTCGAGAGTTTCAAGCCCATCCATACCCGGCATCCAGATATCGAGCAGAATCAGGTCTGGGAGTTCCTGCCGGGCAGTTTCAATACCTTCGGCACCACTTTCAGCGTTCAGAACCTGATATCCTTCATCTTCAAGAATTCCGGTCAGGGCGGTTCTGATATCCTTTTCATCATCAACTATCAAAATTGTGTGTGTCATGACAGCTCCTCGTACTGATTATATTTTCACCCGACCGGCAGCTCGACAACAAAAACTGCCCCGTGCGGCATATTGTCGCGTATTCTCACAAAACCGCCATGGTCTGTCACAATACTGTTCACTATAGCCAAACCGAGACCGGTGCCGCTCTTCTTCGTTGAAAAATACGGTTCAAACAGACGTGGCTTGTCTGCCGGAGATATTCCAGGGCCATCATCAGCAATATTTATGGTTGCCATCTTCAACACATCATCAAAAAATGTAGACAAGGTAACGGTACCATGCTCATGCATGGCAGCGACTGCATTTTCAAGAATATTAATCAACACGCGCTTGATCTGGTCGCGATCAATCATCAACAGCGGCATCCTGGCATCCATATTGACGCTGAATGTAACTCCGCGATGAGCTTCCTGATACAGTGTCAAAGATTCGCGAATCAATGCGTTAAGATCGTTCGGTTCCGGTTGAATGGCAGGCATACGGGCAAAATTGGAAAATTCGTTAACCAGATTTTTAAGATCATCAACCGATTTAATAATCATTTCGGTGCATTCATCAAAGACCTTTTCATCATCGCTAAAGCGTGAAAGATAGCGTTTTCTGAGACGTTGGGCAGAAAGCTGAATCGGAGTCAGAGGGTTTTTTATTTCATGGGCTATTCTGCGCGCTACCTCACGCCAGGCGGCCATACGTTGAGCACGCATCATCTGAGTCAGGTCATCAAGTACGGCGACTATCCCGAGGATTTCTCCGCTTCCGACGCGAAGCAGCGTCAGATGGAGCTGTAATGTGATACGGGAACCATTCAGATCCAGAAAAACCTGTTTGCTGATCGTACCATGCTTCGACTGCAGCAGTTCCCGGATTGAATCGGAGGCCAGATCGAGATGTTTGTCATTGATGACATCACGGTAGTTCTTACCCAGAACTTTCTCGGCGTTCAGGCCGAGCAGGCGCTCGGCAGACGTGTTGATCGTGCGCAGGACCCCATCACTGTCAATCGAAATAACACCGGCCGCAATATTGCGCAGCACGATCTCCATATACTGCTGACGACGTTCGATTTCCTGATTACTCCGGAGGAGTTCGACATTGGAGACATTCAGGGCGTTCTGTTTTGTACGTAAATCATCCGTCATTAGATTGAATGACTGGACCAGCATACCGATCTCATCCGCTGAATATGAGTTAATCCGGACATCAAGGTTTCCGCCTGCTACAGCATGAGTTGCATCAACCAGTTCCTGAAGCGGCTTGGTCATGCTGTTGGCCAGATAGACTCCCATCCAGTATGCAAAAAACACGATCACCATCGCTATTAAAAAGAGTGTGATTATATAAGCGGTCCGGATCGGATTTTTCAGGATCTTGAGCTGACGGAATTCATGATATGAAGCGGTAATCTCCTTCATTTTATTTACAAGCGAATACGGCACATAATAATTGACGACAACAACGCCGACGATGTCCGACTCATTCCAGGTAGAACGGATCGGGACAATGCCTCGAATCAGATCGGCCTTTCCTGCCTGGTTTACCCTGGTAAGCTCCTCACCAGCCAAGCCTCGCTTGATGTCTTCCGAAGAGGGGTTGGTAAATTCCCCTTTGGGTACTGCAGGATTAGTCGCCCGGACCAGTTCTTCACGCTGGGCAGAATAAACCTCTACCACCCCCAGGTTATATTCATTCTGCTTCTGATGGATAAGCCGCTTGAGCAGTGGCAGATTCGCCTCATTAAGCAGCTTTTTATCTTTGATAAATCCGCTGATCTGCCTGCCGTAATACATGGAATTTAATGCCGAGCTCTTATAGTATGTTTGCGCTACTTCAAGCGACTCACTTAATGATGTTTCTACTTGGGTGTTAAACCAGTTATGCACGGTATTATTAATAAAACCGGCGGCGGCAAAAAAAAGCAGCATGGTGGGAACAAGCGAGAGTCCGACAAATGAAAGGACAAGCTTTGTGCGAAGTCGTTTTGCGTATGGGTTTGAACGACTTTCAACAAAAAGTTTCACAACATTACGACTGACGAGATATACCAGCAGAATGACCAGCAGAATCACGATGTTGATCACTGCAAAGATAGCAATATTGCTGCCCATTTTGGCATCGGCACTTAACTGGGTCAGGCTGATTTCAGCCCTGGTCAGAAAAATAATCAATATTATCGCAAGTACAATGACAATTGCTTCACGAAATCTTTTTTTACGCTCTTGCAGTGAAATGTTGATATTCATACAGCCTGAATTCCTTTCCACTTTACATACATGCTGATACTAGCATAGAGAAAATAAGTTTAAAACTCATTGTTGCATTTTTGCATCAATTGCCGATTAAATTATTGTATGATATTGTATCAACTAATATAAATATAAAGATTGAATTCATGGGATGACCTGAACACTGATGCAGCAACATGGTCTAAGTCAAACTGAACATCAATTGTAGTGAGAGGAACAATCATGAGTAATAGAGAGTTGAACACAACAGTACAAAAGGGCCTTGAGCTTCTCGATCATGGAGATATCAAACAGGCCATATCCGTCTTTGAAGAATACCGGTACAGCAACAGCAACCAACCGGACAGTTGGTTCTACCTTGGAGATGCATTGGCTGAAGACGGACGTCTGAATGAGGCTATTGCCGACTACCGTGAAGGATTGAAACTTGCGCCCGAAGATATGGATGCGCTTACGACGTTAGGCGACATGCTACTAGAAGCGGGCGACCCAAAAGGGGCACTTGCCTGTTACAAAAAGGTACTTGAGCTTGACCCGAAGGATGCTGACGCTGTGGTCAGTATAGGTCTGGTCTACAGCAGCCAGGATCGCACTGATGATGCCATCCATGCCTTCAGTCAGGCGCTTGAACTCGATCCGGACAACGTTTTTGCTCTCAATGCGATGGGAGATGCGCTTTACGGGCAGGGAGATGTTGATGGTGCTATCGCCGCCTTCACAAAAGGTGTTGAAATCGATCCTGAAGATCCGGCGGCCCATTTTAATCTGGGAGAACTATACTACGATCTGGAGGAACTGGAAGAAGCCGAGGATGCCTGTCTTGAAGCAATACGGCGGGATCCTGCGTACAGCATGGCATACCTGACACTGGGGGGGATCTGTATGGATCAGGACCGCACGGCCGATGCCGTTATGCATTTTGAAAAATATCTGAAATATGAAACATCCATTCAGGCCGCCGACATGATTGCCGAAGTCAAAGCGGTTGTGGAAGGACTCAAAGAGGAATTAAAGGGGTGATAATGACGCATCAAGAACCTGTTCTGATCGACTCCCACGCCCATATATACTCCAGGGACTATGCTGCAGATTTTGACGACATGCTTAAGCGTGCCGAAGATGCCGGAGTTTCTGCCATTCTCGTGGTTGGCACCGACATAGAATCGAGTCGTGAATCAGTCGAACTTGCTGAGAAATACCCGCAACTATACGCTGCCGTCGGTATTCATCCTCATGACGCCGCTCGGGTTACCGATACCTGTTACGACATCATCCGGACCATGGCAGCATCCAGTCAAAAGGTTGTTGCAATTGGTGAAATAGGTCTTGATTTTTTTCGTGACCGTTCGCCGCGGGACATACAGGAGTTGGTTTTTCGCCGGTTCCTGGGTGTTGCGGCTGAACTGGGAAAACCGGTTATTGTACATGACCGCGATGCTCACGACCGTGTCATGGCAATTCTTCGGGAGGGAAAAGTACGACATGGCGTACTGCACTGTTTTTCAGGCGATGCCGTTATGGCTTCGGAGGTAACCGCGCTTGGTTTTCATATTTCAGTTCCCGGAACGATCACCTACCCCGGCAACCAGAATCTGAGGGATGTTGTACAGACAGTCAGTATTGACCGCATACTGGTCGAGACCGACTGCCCCTACCTGACCCCTGTTCCGCATCGCGGCAGTCGTAACGAGCCTGCTTATGTACGGCTGGCTGCCCAAAAACTGGCAGAAGTTAAAGGTCTGACGCTGGAAGACGTCGCCCGCATCACGACCAAGAACAGCCGTGATCTGTTCGGAATCGACCTCTGGGACCAATCTGTAAAAATAGCCTACCGGATTCGCAACTCAATGTATCTGAATATCACCAACCGCTGCTCGAACCGGTGCATTTTCTGCGCAAAATTTGACGATTTTACCGTCAAAGGGCACAATCTGCTCTTGGATAGCGAACCCTCTTTTGAGGAGGTTATGGCGGCAGTCGGCCAACCGGAGGGGATTGACGAGGTTGTGTTTTGCGGCTACGGCGAACCGCTGATCCGCCTGGATCTGGTCAAACAGGTTTCAGCCGCCCTCAAGGCGCGTGGCTACCGGATTCGCATCAATACCGATGGCCAGGCAAACTTGGTCCATGGGCGGGATATTCTGCCTGAATTGGCAGGTCTGGTGGACATCGTATCGGTCAGCATGAATGCTCCGGATGCAGCAACATACTGCCGCCTCTGCAATACACCCTTTGGAGAAGCCGGCTTCAACGGGGTCTGCAACTTTATTCGGGCTGCATCAACCCATATCCCTCAGGTCGTGGCAACTGCCGTGACGGTGCCTGGAGTTGACGTCGATGCCTGCCGGACATTGGCGGAATCACTGGGTGCGGAGTTTCGCGTGAGGGAGTACTCTGAAGTCGGGTGACGCTCCTTCTAATAGCGCATTACCCTCCCAAGAAACTGTTTCAGCTCCATACTGTGTGGCTCGGCAAACAAACGTTCGACCGGGCCGCTCTCCACAATTCTTCCATCCGCCACGAACAGACAATGGTCGGCTGCTGTACGGGCAAATCCCATATGATGTGTTACAAGCAGCAGGTCACGACCTTCATCCCGCAGTTCTCCAATAATATCCAGGACCTCTGAAGTCATCTCAGGATCAAGGGCCGAGGTCGGCTCATCGAGCAACAAAAAGCGCGGTTTGATGGCGATAGCTCTGGCAATAGCCACCCGCTGCTGCTGCCCCCCCGATAGCTGGGCCGGCTTTTTGTCTGCATGTCCATCAAGCTGAAAGCGCTTCAGAATTGCCTGCGCGGCTTCAACAGCCTGAAGATGACCATAGCCATGGGCTCGTTCGAGCGGCAGGATCACATTTTCAAGTGCAGTAAGATGCGGAAACAGATTAAAAGACTGGAAGACCGTACCAACACTGCGGCGATGTTTCAGAAGACTTGCCTCATCAAAATGCAGAATTTTTCCGTCAATTCGCACCTCTCCGGAATCCGGCCGCTCCAGCCCGGCGACCGTCCGCAGCAGAGTCGTCTTGCCGCCGCCGGAAGGTCCGATCACAACCAGTGCGTGGACATCCGGCAGAACGATGGAGATGTCATCCAGAACCGTTCGTAGTCCAAAGGTTTTGGTAAGGTTCGCAAAACTAAGTTGCATAACGGTATTTTTGCTCCAGATAACGGCTGAACAGCGAGACAGGAAGGGTCAGCAGCAGATAACCCGCTGCCAGTGGCAGGTAGCTTTCTAGCGTACTAAAGGTAAAAGAGTTAACCTCCTGCGCGTTGAGGGTGAACTCGCTGACGGCAATGATTGACAGCAGCGATGAGTCCTTGATCAGTGAGGCAAACTGTCCTGCCAGAGGCGGCAGGATCCGCTTCACCACCTGCGGCAATATGACAAAACGGTAGGTTTGGAAGGTTGTCAGGCCGATGGCATGTGCCGATTCCAGCTGTGACTCACCGATGCTCTCGATGCCGGCCCGAATGATTTCGCTCAGGTAGGCCCCGGCAAAAAATGACAGAGTCAGGATCCCTACTGCATAGCGATTGCTGATGCCAAATGCGTCCGCTACCACATAGAAAAACACCAGTATCTGTACCAGCAGTGGTGTCCCGCGAACCCCTTCGATATACAGCATCGCCAGGTAACGCAGAGGCAGCAGACGGGAGCGGCGGGCCAGAGCGAAAAAGATGCTGATCAGCAGGCTGAGACAGAGGGCTACGGCCGAGATCAGTACGGTGACCAGCCACCCCTGCAGAAACTTCTGCCGGTACTGCCAGACCGCATGCCAGTTCCAACCGTACTGAAGCTGGCTGAAAGCAAACAGGAAGATGGCCGATACCATTAGAAACGCGACAGCAAACGCAGCTACCCGTGAGATCAGCGGCGCGGCGCGGCCGTCATCCGGCATAAACAAAATATCCGGCACCAATTTCCCCACCGTCGTTCCTTTCACTACGCTATCCCGCTATCAAGAAAAAATAGTTACAGAAAGAATGGATAACCGAGTCGTTTGAACTGTTGTTTCTGCTCTTTAAGCCAGGTGTCTCCAAGTTTTTCAAAACCACCTGAAGCGCGATACTGCTTCAAAAAAACATTGATGCGCTTTTTAAGAGGGTCGTTACCTTTACGGATGCCGATAGCCCATGATTCGCGCTGAAACGGCTTCAGAATTGCTTTGGTTGTCTGCGGGTTGCGTTGCCAGTTGCTGTAAGTCGACATCTGGTCATAGATAAAGGCATCCGCCTTCCCCTGGACAACCTCCAGCACGGCCGCAGCTTCCTTGTCAAGGACCAGCACTCTTGCATGCTTCATCTGTCTGCCGGCATAGTTGTGACCGGTTGTCCCTTTTTTAACCGCCACTGTCATGCCATCTCTGTCCAGGTCGGAGATCCCCTGGACAGGGGAGTTTTTCCGTACCAGCAGACAGAGGCCGGTCTGCAGATACGGATCGGAAAAGTCAATTGACTGTGCCCGTTCTGCCGTGGCGGTCATTGATGAAATGATCAGGTCGATCTTACCGGTCTTGAGAGAAGGAATCAGGCCATCGAAAGCCATATTCTGGATCCGCACCTTCATTCCCAGCGCAGCACCCAGCGCCTTGGCCAGATCGACGCTAACACCGGCCGGCTGGCCTTTGGTGTCCGTCATCTCAAAGGGTGGGTAGGCCAGTTCCATCCCGACTATCAGCGCACCGTTGTCTGCAGCGGCAGCAACTGAAACGTGGAATACGGAAATGATCAATGCTGTAAACAGACAAACCATGGTTCCATGGAAAAGAGAACGTAAACAGATTGCGTTATTCATGGTCTAACCCCCTCTTTAGAACTATTCTGATGAATAAGTACAGTCAATCTAAAGTTATTTTTAAAATCACTCAACCAAATTTTTGATTACTTCATTATTGATTTACCCGAAGCGATAAATCTGTTTCCCATCCTGATAAAGTTCAATCGGACCATCCTGTGAAACCTTGATCACTTTGCCGAAGAATGATGCTGCACTTGCAGCCGTAGTCCTGCCGCCGCCTGTGACAATTTCCCTGGCATGGGACGTATCAATTATAAAACCTGTTTCAATCAGCTTGCCACGCTGATTGAAAACTGTCAAACCGTCGGATGAGAGTATCCTGTGGATTGTCCCGGCCTGCTTCAACTCTGTGATTGTATGTCCCTTCATCCCATCAACGAGCAGACGCCCTACAGGATCATCTCCGCCCACCGACCCCTTTTTGAGCGAGGCGAGCTGACGGGCGCCTTTGTTGTGTATCAGTACAACAGTACCGTGCCGACTCTTGGAAAGGGCATAGGCTGTCCAGATCAGGTCATCAGCCGCAGAAGGTTCCATGCTGTCACCCAGAAAATAGCGAAAGATATCAGGATCAAAGATTGCCCACCCACCTTTGCGACGTATGAGTAACTTGGCAGGACTGGTTAATACTTCGATTTCGGATGCTTCGTTTACCGTAACTGCGAAGGCCCCATCACCTGAGCGGTTGACAATGGAGAAGAGTTCCCGCTGGGTCAAACGTTCAACATTGTTCTGAAGCGCGTAGTTGCCGATTCTTACTATACCGGTTACCTGCATCTGGATATTGGCAACAAAAAACAGATTTGTCGCATCCACATAGCGGTAAGTCAGCGGGTTGGCAAAAAAGGATGGTGAAACACTCTGGGAGGGTTTAAGGGTGAACAGCTTATGTTTTCTCTGCCGTATTAGATGTAAAAAATTTGGTTGCGTCGTCCGATAAACTATAAAGCCGGTAGTCGCAGGAGCCCCTTCATAACGCTGATACGAAAGGTTTTTCAAAAGCTGAATCAATTGCTGGATCGGCCAGAAGCCTTTATTATGGTCGACACGAAGCGAGCGAGCCACTGTTATATCCATGATCGATGCGAGCAGAGCTGTTCTGAAATGTGCAGCATAACCCTGCTGGCGGAACCCACTGTACAGGGCAGCAAAGGCGGTTAAAAGCTCCTTGCAGAATGCCCTTTCTGCTCGTGTAAAAGGAAGAAAGTCACGATGAGCAGTAAATTGATAGGGCTGCTCCTCTATGGCAACCATCTCACAAATCCCCTCTTCCCCGCTTTCTCCAATCTGGCACGACAGGAGTTCAACTCTGGCTCCACCAAGAAAAGTCTGAATATTTCCCCTGATTGCGTTGAAGGCTTCAATCGGCATGAATATTCTCCGTTATAAAATATGAATGACACAATAACATACTACGGTGAAAGCTATCCAGGAAACTTGGACTTCTGCAAAGTTAGATAATGATACGGTTCCGACTTATTGTACATCTACTTTTTTGATGTAAAATCTATATATCGCATCCCGCTTTAGCTGAAAGAATCAAGATCGGCCCATGCTCCTGAGCATAATAGACACATAGGACCGCAAATCTGTTTCTGGGGAAACCATGAAAATTAGAGGGAAGCACAAAACGAGGGAAGTTTTTATAGACGGCTTACTATTAGACCCAGCCGATAGCCGGAAAATATACAATCACTCACCAGATGGATTCTCATGGGGTTCTCCTGGATCGGGTTGTTCACAGCTGGCGCTGGCACTCATACTCCGGTTCGCCGGATCTGCCAGAATTGCTAATCGGCTTTATCACGATTTTAAGATTGAGATCATCCAACACATTCCTGTTGATTCTGATTTCGAGATGGATGCTGGACTAATCATCGAATGGATTGCCGAAAAACGGCTGGCGCTTGAAAAGGCTGGGGAAATCTAAAATAAGTTCACGCACATCACTTGCGCAGTTCAAACACAAAGGGATTTAGCTGATGCTTCAAAGTCACTCCGAATCTCACAAGGCTGAGAGAATTGGCTGGCTTCGAGCCGCCGTACTTGGCGCCAATGACGGAACCATTTCGGTAGCAAGCCTTGTTGTCGGTATTGCTGCTTCTGGAGCGCCACAAGGCAGCATTTTGCTTACTGGTGTAGCCGGTCTTGTCGCTGGAGCGATGTCAATGGCGGCCGGCGAGTATGTCTCGGTTCAATCGCAGGCAGACACTGAAATAGCCGACATTCGAAGAGAAAAGTATGAGTTGGAGGTTCAACCGGAACTCGAACTCGCGGAATTGGCTTCAATTTATGTAACTCGAGGCCTCGACCAGACGTTAGCACGTCAGGTAGCGGAAAAGCTGATGTCCAGCGATGCTCTTGGAGCACACTCACGCGATGAGCTAGGCATTACTGAGACTCTACGGGCGAGGCCGATTCAAGCAGCACTTGCCTCTGCAATTTCTTTCATCGCAGGTGCCATTGTTCCAATCATAACCGTGGTACTTGCTCATAAATCATGGGTTACAGAGATTTCATCTGCCACCGCACTGGTCACTTTAGCCATTCTTGGGGCCACCGCCGCATACGCCGGTGGTGCGCCTGTTGCTAAGGGTGCAATGCGTGTTGCTTTCTGGGGGGCTCTCGCAATGGGATTAACCGCTGGCATCGGCAAACTTTTCGGCACGCTTGTATGATTGATGCGCCCAACCCAGCCCGTGATAGTTGGAAATAATTACAAAGTAAACTTAGGGTACAAAAACATTTATGCCTACAGAATCAAGATAATTGGAGATAGCAGCCAGTTCATCAAGTTATTTTGGAATCTCTATTACACAAAACACTTTACATGCCCATTTAATTGAGCATATCTTTAATCGTTCCTGAACGTACAATGTTGTTTTTTGACAATTATGGAACTGATGTTATTAAGACTATGCAGTGATCAAATTTCGGGGGAGGTTCATGATGAAGAAGGCAACATTATTTGTTATCGCACTTATGGCAGTTTCGGTAATGTCAAGTAGTATGCCCGCCTTTGCAGCTCAAAAGGACGAATGTATGCTTGCATCTAAAAACTGTAAGGACGAAGTAGACTCAATCCAGCAGAAGATTAAAAAACTTAATATCGAGATCAAGAAAGGGACAAAAGTCTACTCTGCCGACGAACTCAAAAAACTCCATACCAAGCTGAAAGAAGTGAATGCTCAAATGGACCAACTGATGAAGCCTGGCAAGTAACTGGCCCCATTCACCCAATTAACAGAAAACCCGCTTTCCATTGGAGGCGGGTTTTCTGTTTCAATAGTTTGGTGGAGCTGAAGAGGATCGAACTCTCGACCTACGCATTGCGAACGCGTCGCTCTCCCAGCTGAGCTACAGCCCCATTATCGTATAATTAATTCCCCTTATAGCAGGCATAAAAAAGGCTTCACCGTGTGCTAAAGACTGAGCAAAATCACGAAAAAGCCTATTTATAATAACTCGCACAATCAAAGCAAGCTGGAATTTTTGGGGTGGCTAGAGGGATTTGAACCCTCGCATGTACGAGTCACAGTCGTATGTGTTAACCGCTTCACCATAGCCACCATACAAGAAACGATTTAATAGCCCGAACAGGGACTATAAGTCAAGGTATTTTTAAATCAGGGCAACGTGAAGATGTGTAATCAGAGTATTTCAACCTTTCAAAAACCGAAGTATCTGCCGCAAACGAAGATACTCGCTGTCCGTCAGACGGCGGTCGTGGTAGATGGCGCCGGCAAAGATAGCTACAAACTTGGAAACGTGGCAATTATCTGCTACAGAAGCGATCTCGAACAACCCTGAAGCGCACTCCTCGGCAGACAAATCGAACTCACGCTCCACCATGCGAAGGAAACGGTTCAGGATGCGCCGCTCACGGGAGCGAAAGAGTGAAAATTTTCTGACAGCAAATAACAACCCTGCAAGTAGCAGAATGCCTGTGAAATACGGCACAGAACTCCGAAGTATTTTCGATGGATTTGCCAACCGTAAACGTGAACCGACATGGCGGGCAATGTTAATCTGCTGCTCGAAGTCGTATGTTATAACATACCGGTTCCACTCGTGGTTTAATGAGTCCAGTACCTGGCTTATACGAAGTTTCAGACTGCGTGAACCGGGGGGCTTCCAGACATCTCCGGCATTGGTGGCGAAACTGCTCGGATCTATTCTCGTCCACCCGCTTCCGTTGATGTACGCTTCTACCCAGACATGGGCTTTATCTTCGGTAACAGTATAATAGCCGCCCAACTCGTTATACTCGCCGCCAAGATACCCCCCGACTAAACGGCAAGGGATGCCGGCGGCACGCAGCAGCAGGGCAAAAGAAGATGCAAAGAACTCACAGTGCCCCTGTTTTTTATCAAAAACAAACTGCTCTATAGCCCTGTCACCAGTCGGCAAGTCCCTCGTTGAATAGCGGAAGCCGCCGTTGCGAAAATTTTTTTCCAACTGTTCCACTCTGGTGCGGTCATCTTTTCCGCTGCGGGCAATTTTCGAAGCAAGAGCCTTTAGCCTGGCAGAAAAATCTTCCGGCAACTGAAGATAAAACAGGCGATCTACTGGATTACGCTGTTGAATCAGTCCGCTTGGTAACGAATCGACAGCATAACTCAGACGGCTGCCAGTTGTTCCAATAAGCTCGAAAACCCCATCCGGTGACCTCTTTACGCGCCGCATGAAAATACCGACCGGGCGATCAAGTGCTATCAGAGTGCGGACTGCGCTCGGTTCCGGATAGATTACCTGCGTGATCGTCCGGCCGCTAATTTCATGACGCTCCGCCGGGACCCGGGGATTGCGTGACCACCTAATCCCATCGGTCCGGTTGAATACAGTACCGCGCCAGTACAGGCCCGACTGCGCCTGTCGGGACATTTCAGCACGAAAGGCGGCTGTTTGTGACGGGGTGATGCTGCTCTGACTTCCCGGTTCTACACTGTCAGAGTAACCGGATGTACGTATTGCCGGCTGATTCAAAAAATGCCAGAGCGGCAACTGGGTTCGCGGCATGATCGGGAAAATAACCAGCAGCAGGGGGACCGCCAGAACGGGCATCAACAGACCTGAAAACAGAATCTTTTTCAGCTCCGGCATCGCTACCGCCATCGTGTCGTCCTGATTCTGAAACGTCAATAAAACCAGAGCAACAGCAACCACAAAAAGGAGCAGCCCCAGATAGATCAGAAAAACCGGACTTAGATCAAACAGCGATGAAGACGCAAGACAGAAGATAGAAAGAGTGTATATCTGCAGGCTGTCTCTGACCGTTTTTTCACCACTGATACGGACGGCCAGCATTATTGCCAGTACACTGATGACCGGCTGTATCGGATTGACACGGCTGAATTGCAGGGCGTAAAAGAGAAATACAGGAACAATAGCGGTGTTCTGCATCCATGGCTTCAGCTTCCATCTCCCCATAAGATCCTGCCAGAGTCCGGATAAGAATCCGGCCACCAGAAAGACGCGTGGAAGAGCCGTCAACCATGGGAACAGCGGGATCACCCCGCACAAACCGATGACATAGGTCAATATAGCCGCAAGTGATCTAATCGCAACCATAAAGCGCCAATTCCTTCAACAGCATCAGGCTGTGCTGTTTACCACCCCCGACTGGAAGAACACGACCTCCGAGCAGCATTCCCACCGGTCGTTCACCTCCCCAGTGTTGAACCAGCCAAGCAGCCCGCGATAACCGTTCCTCTACCCCCTGCCCCGGCAATGCGTCCAGATCAATCACCAAGGGAGCAGCCACACTCATGCCGAAACCCTTTACCAGAAGATCATAGCTGCGAGCCGAATGTTTCCAATGAATCATCCGGAGCGGTTCAGTGCCGGAATACGGGTATATCCGCTCCAGCTCACCGCTCAGCCCACGTTCACGGCGCAGGCCAATTTCGGATGCCACCCCACCGTCTCCGCTGCCAATTGAATCAGAGGCGATCGGACGCGGAAATACAGTCACACTGCTATCAATTTCAAACCGCCAGTAGCGGATAAAAAAACCGACCGGATAGGGGGAGCTGATTGTTATTGTGCCTAGCGGAACCTGTCCTCGCTGGTTGAAAGTCAATAGAACGGGGGCATGACATATGGTATTCTGCAGCACAACCGGAAAAACAACATTTTGACCGGTCAGGCAATCGAGGCGGATCAGAAAAGACGGGAGAAAACGTTTGGTGTTTCTTACTGACAAGCGGAAAGTGGCCGGGAGACCGGAGTAAATCTCTTTCGGAGGATGTAGAACGGGAATAAGCTTCTTGATATTATACATTCCGGCCAGTCCGGTCACGGACATGAATGCCAGTAAACCGGCGACAACCAGAAACAGTAGGTTGTTGCCGGTATTGACCGCAGCAAAACCTATCAGGAGTGTGATCAGGATATACAGCACCCCGGACGTGCTGATTTTCAGACCAAAGGCAACGCTATGCCGGCGATTATCGTCCGTATCACTCCTCCCCGTTCAATGGCTGCCATGTCGCTCCGCATCACAAGTCGATGGGCGCAGACCGCAACTGCGATGCCTTTGACGTCATCCGGTGCAACATAGTCGCGTCCGGCAAGAAAAGCAGCCGCTTTGGCCGCCTGGGCAAGATTGATGGCCGCGCGGGTTGAAAGACCATTCAGGATCAGGTCGTGGGAGCGAGTTGCCAGAACCAGATTGTGAATATAGGAAAGTACCTTGTCCGAAAGGTAAACCGTCTGTACCTCTTTCCTTGCAGCCATAATTGCGGCGGTAGTCACAAGCGGTTCCATGCTGCCGACCTTTTCGCGGATGCCGCCAGCGGCAATAATTTCCCGTTCCAGGTGCTCAGCCGGATATCCGATGCCGGTACAGATCAGAAAACGGTCCAACTGAGATTCCGGCAACAGAAAGGTGCCGCTCTGGTCGGAGGGATTCTGGGTGGCAAACACCATAAACGGATCCGGCAGAGGGTACGTTATACCCTCGATTGTAACGCGCCGCTCCTCCATCGCCTCCAGCATGGCACTCTGTGTCCGCGGCATGGCGCGGTTTATCTCATCAAGCAGAACAATATTATTGAAGATCGGCCCCGGCTGAAAGCTGAAACGCCCCTCTTCGCGGCTAAAGATCGATAGCCCGGTGATATCCGAGGGGAGCAGGTCACTGGTACACTGCACCCTCCCGAATGAAAGCCCGGTAGCCCCTGCAAGCGCAAGGGCTACGGTCGTCTTGCCGAGACCGGGCAGATCCTCCACCAGAATGTGACCGCCAACCAGTATCGCGATTACCGAAAGGCGCAGCACCTCTTCCTTGCCTTGCAGATAGTCACGGGAGAGTGTGTCGAAAACATTCGTGAATGCATGGGACGTGGATGGTCGGCTCACAGGATACCTCGGTAAATGTGGTAATTAAGTAGTAACGCTGCTCCAAACAGAGCGACCCCCAGGAAACGGTTCATGGGGGTCGCAGTGAGTATCTAAGGTATTATATTTAACCGAGTGCCGCTTTCAAATCGCTCAACAGTGCCTCAACATCCAGGCCGTGCGCCCTGGCGCCCTGTTCAAGACTCTCGTTCTGGGCTCCCATGCATCCTATACACCCAAGGTTATGCTTCTGCAGAACCTTGACCGACTCAGGATATGTTCGCATCAGCTCAAAAAAAGTCATATCTTTAGTTATTTCTGCCATTTAAAACTCCTTTACCACATGTATTCTAAAACACTTTATTCGTATTTTATATCAATAATTTCATATTCCTTGGTGCCGGATGGGACAATCACCCTGACCGAATCATCAAGTTTGTGGCCGATCAGTGCTTTCCCCACCGGTGACGTACAGGATATTTTGCTGATTTTAATATCGGCTTCATCCTCGCCTACGATCTTGTAGGTCACCTCTTCTTCTGACGCGGTATCATACACGGTCACCGTGCAGCCGAACACAACTTTATCCGGTTTCAAGCCGGAGAGATCAACGACATGTGCACGGGCCAGCTTGCCGTTTATTTCCTGAATGCGCCCCTCAATGAACCCCTGGCGATTTTTTGCAGCATCATATTCGGCATTCTCCGACAGGTCGCCATGGTCACGCGCTTCAGAAATATCCTGGATAACCTTGGGACGTTCCTCTCGAATCAGGCGTTTTAACTCTTCCTGCAACGCTTCAAAGCTCTCTTTTGTTAATGGTATCGTATGGGACATCTAGTTGTCTGCTCCTGTAAAAAATAATCAGAATAGATAATCCTGAATCGGCTTAACGCTCAATTCCTGAGTTTGTAGAGAAATAATACTTTCAGCAACCGCTTTTGCACCGGCAACAGTCGTATAATAAGCAAGGCCATGCATCAACGCTTCTCTCCGGATCGAGAAAGAGTCAGCAACCGCCTGAGCACCCTGAGTGGTGTTAAACACAAGCTGGACCTCTCCGTTCTTGATGGCATCGACAATGTGAGGACGCCCCTCAAGCACCTTGTTGACGCGACGAACTGGAATTCCTTTTTCTTCAAGGAACATAGCCGTTCCGCCTGTTGCAAGTATACCAAACCCTGCCTTATACAGTTTTTCAGCTGCGCTGACAACATGTTTTTTATCTGCGTCTCGCACGCTTATAAATACATTTCCGGACAACGGCAGCTTTACATTTGCCCCAAGCTGTGATTTGGCAAAAGCCTCGGCAAACGTTTCACCTATCCCCATGACCTCACCGGGTGATTTCATTTCCGGTCCAAGCAGAGTATCAACGCCGGGGAACTTTACAAAAGGAACGACCGCTTCCTTTACTGAAATATGCTTGGGGATAATATCGCTGACAACCCCCAGTTCTTTAAGGGTTTTCCCGGCCATGATGCGGGCTGCTATCTTGGCAAGCGGTCGTCCGGTTGCCTTTGAGACAAAGGGGGCTGTCCGGGATGCACGGGGATTTACCTCCAGGATATAGACAACAGTACCTTTGACTGCATACTGTACGTTCATCAACCCCTTAACGTTCAACTCAAGCGCCATCAGAACCGTCTGGCGGCGAATCTCGGCAACTATTTCCTGACTGATAGAGTATGGCGGCAGGCTACAGGCTGAATCTCCCGAATGGATACCCGCCTCCTCAATATGTTCCATGATACCGCCGATCACAACATCAGTACCGTCACAGAGTGCATCTACATCAATCTCGATCGCTTCATCGAGAAAACTGTCGATCAGAATCGGATGTTCCGGTGAAACCAGCACGGCTGTTTTCATATAGCGCTGCAGATTCTCCGCATCATATACGATTTCCATAGCCCGACCACCCAGGACGTATGAAGGACGCACAACAACCGGATAGCCGATTCGGTCCACCACTTTTTCCGCTTCCTCAAAGGAGCGGGCAGTACCGTTTTCCGGCTGCAGGAGACCTAGTTTATGAAGCATTTCCTGGAAACGCTCACGGTCCTCGGCACGATCAATTGCATCCGGGGAAGTCCCTATAATCGGCACACCGGCCCTCTCCAGGGCAACAGCCAGTTTGAGCGGCGTCTGACCGCCAAACTGCACGATCACTCCGACAGGTTTTTCGATAGCAACTATTTCAAGCACATCTTCAAGGGTTAGCGGTTCAAAATAAAGGCGATCCGAAGTGTCGTAGTCAGTAGAAACCGTTTCCGGATTGCAGTTGACCATGATCGTCTCGTAGCCGTCTTCAGCCAGCGCGAAGGCACCATGAACACAGCAGTAGTCGAACTCGATCCCCTGTCCGATGCGGTTTGGCCCTCCACCCAGAATCATGATCTTTTTCCGGTCCGTCGGTGCGGACTCACACTCTTCCTCATAGGTGGAGTACATGTAGGGTGTATATGCTACGAACTCGGCGGCGCATGTATCTACACGCTTGTAAACCGGACGAACCCCAAGCCTCCAGCGCAGTTCACGTACATCATCCTCGCTGCATTTCCAGAGCTTCGACAGAAACTTGTCCGAAAAGCCGTACTTTTTGGCTTCGCGCAACACCGAGCTGGAGACTTCCGCAAGAGCAAGAGACTTAAGTTCATCCTCTTTTTCAATAATCTGGCGAATGTTGTGCAGGAACCAGGGATCGATTGCGGTATGTTTTTGTATTTCTGCAACGCTCATGCCGCTGCGCAGGGCATCACCAATATACCAAAGCCTGTCGGCGTTTGGTACCCGCAGTTTTTCCAACAGTAACTGCTGCTCCTTGCCGGTCAGAGCCCGTCTGGTTTCGCTGCCTAGTTCAAACATCCTGGAGTCAAAGCCGCTGACTCCGATTTCAAGCGATCTAATCGCCTTCTGGAATGATTCCTTGAAGGTCCGGCCGATAGACATGACTTCACCAACCGATTTCATCTGCGTGGTCAGGGTTGCATCAGCGGCAGGAAACTTCTCGAACGTAAAACGCGGAATTTTGGTAACAACATAGTCAATGCTCGGTTCGAAACATGCGGGTGTTTCGCGGGTGATGTCGTTGGTAACCTCGTCGAGAGTATAGCCGACCGCCAGCTTGGCAGCGATCTTGGCGATCGGAAAACCGGTGGCCTTGGAGGCCAGCGCCGATGATCGCGACACCCGCGGATTCATCTCAATTACAACCAGACGCCCGTCACGGGGATTGATGCCGAACTGGATGTTGGAACCGCCGGTATCGACACCTATCTCACGAATGATCTTCAGCGAAGCATCGCGCAGAATCTGGTATTCCTTATCGGTCAAAGTCTGGGCAGGAGCGATGGTGATCGAGTCACCGGTATGGACTCCCATCGGATCAAAGTTCTCAATCGAGCAGATGATCACGACGTTATCAGCAGTATCGCGCATGACTTCCAGCTCGTACTCTTTCCAGCCGATGACTGATTCTTCAATGAGAATTTCATCCGTTGGCGAGGCATCAATCCCCCCCATAGCCATTTTTTCGTATTCCTCAAGGTTGTAGGCGATTCCTCCCCCACTTCCACCCAGGGTAAACGAAGGCCTGATAATAGCCGGAAAACCGATGGTTTTGACAACATCCATCGCTTCGGCATGATTATGCGCCAATCCTGAATTGGGTACCGCCAACCCGATCTTCTCCATGGCCGCCTTGAAAAGTGTGCGATCCTCGGCTTTTTCGATTGCCGGAAGCTTGGCACCGATCAGCTCTACGCCGAATTTTTCGAGAATACCCATTTTAGCAACGGTCACCGCAGTATTCAGAGCCGTCTGACCTCCCAGCGTAGGTAGCACGGCATCGGGACGCTCCTTCTCGATAATTCTGGCAAGGATTTCAGGAGTTACTGGTTCAATATAGGTGCGATCGGCAAAATCAGGATCTGTCATAATAGTAGCCGGATTACTGTTCAGCAGTACGACCTCGTAACCCTCCTCCTTCAGTGACTTGCAGGCCTGAGTCCCTGAATAATCGAATTCACAAGCCTGTCCGATAACGATCGGTCCAGCGCCGATGATAAGTATTTTCTTGATATCTGTTCTTTTAGGCATGTATGCGATACTCCTTCGTATGGTTATCTAAATATAAAGAAAACTGCTCCGGCAAGACAAAAACCGGCCCAGAGGTAATTCCAGGTAAGGCTGGTTCCCATATAAAAAACTGCAAAGGGAACAAACACAGTCAGGGCGATGACTTCCTGAATGATCTTTAGCTGAGCCAGACTAAACCTTCCGTAGCCGATCCGGTTAGCCGGGACTTGGATCAAATACTCAAAAAAAGCGATCCCCCAAGAAACCGCTACGGCGATCAACCAGTGACGGGTACGAAGATTTTTCAGATGTGCGTACCAGGCAAAGGTCATAAAAACGTTGGAAATAAACAGCAGTACGATAGTTCTCATCGCAAACATTACTTCAGTATAAACCGGTAATTGCCGCGTCCTTGGCATTTGTCAGTTTATAATGCTCTTGCTGTAATGTTTCTATATGCTCATTATCGCTCGACATCATAGCATTAAACATCTTCCGGTATGAGTCGTTCTCGAACCTGGCAACACTGTCAATATGGAATTCAGCCAGATGCTTTTCGAGCTTGATTGAAGCGTTCAGTGCATCAGCCAGATTCGGTGGGACCGCCTTTACTTTGGTAATCACAGCGCGAAGCTGGGAAATTACCGACTCTATCCGGGTAGAATTTGTCAGGACCGTACACGGCAGATCTTTTCTCAGTTTGAGTGCCAGAGTGAACTGGTCAGCATGATTCTGCTCCTCCATGGCCGTTTTACGCCATAGACGAACCGCATCCTCGTTATCTGAATAGAGCTCAGCAAAGTAGTCATACAATTCTTTACAAAGCAGCTCGATCTCTCTGCATTTTTCAAGCATAACCTGTTCGGTTACTGTCATCGCATTACCGAGCATAAAAAAACCCCATTTCAATCAGATATCATCGTGATCCTGCACCCAACCGTTGTCAAGGCCCACCTCTTCCAGCACCCCGACAACCTGGTCGTACTCATCAAAACTTATCTTGTGCCCCATTCCCGGCATACTTAACGCCAGATGGGCCGGAAAATACTGGCTCATAAGGGCAATATGAGTTTCACACCCAAGATTCTCTGCAATCCACTGTAGCGTCCCGGCTGATCCAGCCCTTCCGTCCGGCAGGACAAGGTGCCGAATGATCAGTCCCTGAGTTGCAATGCCGTTATCATCGACCTTAAGATGCCCGACTTGGCGCAGCATCTCTGCAACCGCAGAACGATTGAACAGACAATATCCGGGAGCTGATGAAATCTCGACCGCATGAGCATTATCACTGTACTTCATGTCTGGCAGATATATATCTACTACACGGCCAAGCAGCAACAGTGCATCTATCCTTTCATACCCGCTACTGTTCCAGACGATCGGCAGACAGAAACCCTGCGGTACCGACAGCCAGAGCGCGGCCAGAATCTGCGGCAGGAAATGGGTAGGAGTCACAAAATTTATATTATGGACACCCTGTCGCTGAAGTTTGAGCATGCGGTTTGCAAGCTCTATGGTAGTGATCTCTTCACCGTTGCCGAACTGGCTGATGGGAAAATTCTGGCAAAAGGCACATTTCAGGGAGCAGCCAGAGAAAAAAATGGTGCCGGAGCCTTTTGTCCCGGAAATTGGCGGTTCCTCGCCCCTGTGTACATTTACCGAAGCAATCTTCGGCTTCAGCCCTGCCCCGCAGATTCCCCGTTCTCCCTTTATGCGGTTCACGCCGCATTCATGCGGGCAGAGGTCGCAGGCAGTCATACGCCGGTAGGCCTCCCGGACGCGCTGTAACAGTTCACCTGATTGATAAAGAGCTGGATAATTCATAAAATTCAAACCTTCAATGGGACACCGCTTACGTCTAATCTAATTTGATTTACACTAAACTGAATGCCGGCTCTTACATTATGAACCGCATCATCCGTATTACTATTACTATTTATATTTATATTTCTCCATCATCTCCACAAACCTGCCGAACAGATACTGGGAATCGTGCGGTCCCGGTGATGCCTCGGGGTGATGCTGAACCGAGAAGATCGGCAGTTCGCAGTGGTGGATCCCTTCGACGGTCTGGTCATTCAGGTTCTCATGCCCAAGACAGACAGCATCACCGAGCGAATCCAGATCTACGGCAAAGCCGTGGTTTTGTGAAGTTATCTCCACTTTGCGGGTCTGCATATCCATGACCGGCAGATTGGAACCATGGTTGCCGAAAGGAAGTTTGGCGGTCTTGCCCCCCAAGGCCAGTCCGAGAATCTGGTGCCCCAGACAAATGCCGAAGATCGGCTTTTTACCGATAAATTTTCTAATTTCCTCCTGAACCTTCACCAACGGTTCAGGATCGCCAGGGCCATTAGAGAGGAAGATGCCGTCAGGATTCATCGCCAGCACCTTCTCGGCCGAAAAGGTTGCCGGCACCACGGTCACGTCGCAGCCAAAATTTACCAGACAGCGCAGGATGTTGTATTTAATTCCGAAATCATAGGCCACCACTTTGTATTTCAGAGTAGCCGGATCCACCTGAGGATAACCGCCGGCCAGATCCCAGACTCCTTCAGACCAGTGGTATGGCTGAAGGCAGGAGACTCCGGTGGCAAGATCCAGGCCAGTCATGCTCGGCACAGCCCCGGCCTTGGCGATCAGACTGGCATGATCCATATCAATGGTTGAAATGATGCCGTTCTGGGATCCCTTGTCGCGCAAGTGACGCGTCAGGGCACGAGTGTCGATCCCCTGGATGCCAACGACTCCATTCTCCATCAAATAGGAAGCAAGGCTCATGGTAGCGCGCCAGTTGGAATAACAGTCCAGATATTCCTTAACGATAAACCCGGACAGGAACAGACCACGGCTTTCAACATCTTCTGGGTTGATACCGGTATTACCGATCTGCGGATAGGTCATGGTGACCATCTGCCCTTTGTATGATGGATCGGTCAGAACTTCCTGGTAACCGGACATGGCGGTGTTGAAAACCACCTCTCCTGTGGATTCGCCGCTGGCTCCGAATGATTTCCCTTCAAATATACGCCCGTCGGCGAGCGCAAGAATTGCTTTCATAGACTATAACTCCTGAATTATTGTTTTACCGTTTAAATACCAACTTGCCGCCTACAATAGTCGCCACAGCGGCCCCCTTCATCTTTTTACCGAGCCATGGGGAGTTTTTAGACTTGCTGGCCAGCTTGTCGGCCTCGACAATCCACTCGAGCTTAGGGTCAATCAGAGTGATATCGGCAATTGCTCCAGTTCTAAGTGTGGCGCGATTAAGTCCCAGGATATCAGACGGGTTACATGACATTTTTTCAATCAGTTGTTTAAGGGTAAGAACCCCTTCATCGACCAGTACCAGCGACAGCGGCAGTGACGTTTCCAGTCCGATAATGCCGTTCATGGCTACATTGAACTCGACATCTTTTTCATCCTGATGGTGCGGCGCATGATCAGTGGCGATGGCGTCAATAGTACCATCATTCAGCCCCTCCTTGATAGCGGCGACATCCTCAGCCTCCCGAAGTGGCGGGTTCATCTTGGCGCTGGTATTGTAGCCGCGCACCGCGTCATCAGTCAGACTGAAATAGTGCGGCGCCGTTTCACAGGTCACTTTGACACCTCGCGCCTTGGCCTCGCGAATGATCCTTACCGACCCCTTTGTGGAAACATGGGCGATATGAATCGGCACGCCGGCATACTCGGCCAGCATTGTCTCTCTGGCCGTAGCGATATCTTCAGCAACTCGCGGAATTCCCTTCAGCCCCAGTTCGGTAGAGGTAAATCCTTCATTCATGACCCCGTCGCCCACCAGCTCCAGCTCCTCGGCGTGTGAAATCACCATGATGCCGATCCCGGCGGCGTACTGCAGTGAGCGCATCATCAGTTCACTGTTATCCACCGGTTTACCGTCATCGGAGACTGCCACACAACCCGATTCCTTCAACTCGCCCATCTCCGCCATTCGCTCTCCGGAAAGGCCATAGGTAATTGAGCCGACAGGGAAAACGTTGCAGAAACCTTCCGCCTTGGCCTTGTTGATGATGTAGCTGGCAACAGTCTTGTTGTCGGTGACCGGCTTGGTATTGGGCATGCAGCAGACCGAGGTAAAACCTCCCGCTGCCGCGGCCTTTGTACCGGAAATGATATCCTCCTTGTACTCGAGCCCGGGGTCACGCAGATGGACATGCATATCAATCAGACCCGGCACAACATAAGTGCCGGCAGCATCTATGGTTTCGACTCCGGCCGGTGCCGCCAGCCCCTTGCCGATCTCCTTGACAAGACCGTTCTCGACCAGGACATCAAGCGTATCGTCGATCTTCTGACTTGGATCAATCACCCGACCATTTTTTATCAGCAGATTCATATATTCACCTCGTAATTGATGTTGGAATTATTCAAGTTCTCCACCGCAGACGTGGTACAGCATCGCCATCCTCACTGCTACGCCGTTCTCAACCTGTTTCATTACCCGGGACTGGGCGCAATCTACGGTGCTGGAGGACATTTCAACCCCTCGGTTGATCGGTCCCGGATGCATGACAATCGCATTCGGTTTCGCCAGTTTAAGATTGGCTGGATTCAGACCGAAGTAACGGGAGTATTCGCGGGCATTCGGCATAAGTGTCTTACCCTGACGCTCCTGCTGAATGCGCAGCATCATGACTACATCGGCATCCAGCAGCGCCTCGTTCATCGTCGTGCATACCGTGACATTACCAAGTTTTTCAACCCCAGGCGGCACCATGGTCGGCGGACCTGCAAGATACACCGATGAGCCAAGCTTGGTCAGCCCCTGAATATTAGAACGGGCAACGCGGCTGTGAGTTATATCTCCGACAATCGCAACTTTCAGGCCATCCAGGCGCCCAAAATGATCCTTCATCGTCAACAAGTCCAGCAGACCCTGTGATGGATGTTCATGGGCGCCGTCTCCGGCGTTGATTATCGAGCAGTTTATCTTGTTAGCGAGGAAATAGTGCGCCCCGGAGACGGCATGACGCATCACGATGATGTCAGGTTTCATCGCCAGCAGGTTTAAAGCCGTGTCAGCCAGCGTTTCACCCTTGGTGGCCGAACTGATTGAGGGAGTAATATTGACGGTATCGGCAGAAAGTCGTTTGCCGGCAATCTCGAAGGATGTGCGGGTGCGGGTTGATGCTTCGTAAAACAGGTTGATAATCGTCTTGCCGCGCAGCGTCGGAACCTTCTTGATTTCACGGCTGTTGATCTCACGCATGTTTTCGGCGGTTGAGATCAACAACTCAATGTCATCTTTTGACAGGTCCCGCAGGGCAATAATGTGCTTGTGCTTGAATTCGGCCATTCCTGTTTACCCCCTATTTTTCGAGTACCACTTCAATCGGCTGATTTAATTCGTCAAAAGCAACCTGGACATTTTCTTTAAGACTGGTAGGAACATTGCGCCCAACAAAATCTGCTCGAATCGGCAGTTCCCGGTGACCACGGTCAATCAGCACTGCAAGCTGAATGGACTGGGGCCGCCCGAAATCCATCAGTGCATCCATGGCAGCCCTGATAGTGCGACCGGTGTACAGAACGTCATCAACCAGGATAACCTTTTTCGCTTCCAGAGAGAACGGTATGTCGGTATTACCGACTGGATGGTGCGGCATCTGGCCTGAGCAATCATCGCGATATAGTGTAATATCAACCGCTCCAACCGGGACGGCTCCGCCCTCGATAACACAGATCTGCTGTGCAATCCCATCCGCCAGAAAGGCGCCTCCCGAACGAATGCCGACCAGCACAATATCAGTTACTCCTTTATTGCGTTCGAGAATTTCGTGAGCAATTCGCGTTAAGGCCCGCTTGATTCCTGCACCATCCATAAGTACGGTTTGTTCAGTAGCCATCTGGCACCATCCTTAGCAAGTTAGAAGTATTTACTGATGGAAATCAATTTATTAACACATTTACCCTGTTTCTGTATTTCAGGTCCGGGCATAAAAAAAGAGCCTCACCGCGCCAAGCGGCAAGACCCTTCTGTTATGAATTCAGTGTTTCCATTGCGTCGCCTTTGCTGGTCTCTCGTACCAAATTAAAAGGGGTTGTATTTATTTTCAGCACTCTACCATTCAGAACCGAAGCAGGTCAAGCAGGATTTCAATAAAAGGCCGAGTTGCAAAAAAAAATCGCGGCCATTGATGCTAAACATCAAGCATCCCGGCCGACAGGCCCAGGTCAGCAACCTGTCCCATCACTTCGAGGTGTAGATATTCATTCCGGATCAGATCACGGGACACCCTCTGAATATCAGAGCTTCTAACCGCATCATAATTGGCGAGAACATCTTCAATCGACTGCTGTTTTTGAAGATAGATCTCGTTCTTCGCCAGGCGCGTCATCAAACTGTCGCTGCTTTCGAGTGACATCAGAGTCTTTCCCTTCAGCTGTTCCCGTGCAGCATCAAGCTCGTCCTGCGGAACCTCTTCAGTAACGAGGCGCGACATCTCACGCTGTGCAATATCAATGACTTCACGACAGTAACCTTTTTCAGTGCCTGCGTAGACTATCAGCGCACCAGAATCCGCATGCGATACGATGTAGGAGTAGACCGAATACGCCAACCCCTTCTTCTCGCGAACTTCCTGGAACAGTCGCGAACTCATCCCACCACCCAGGACAGTCGTCAAAAGAAAGAGCGCATAGCGATCCTGATGATCATATCGGAGCGAACGCGTACCGAGGCATACAAGAGTCTGCTCCATTTCACGTTCTATCAGATTAACCTCTTTATCAAAAGGTAGAAAAGAACCGCTTGGTCCGGGCTGCCAATTAGAATATATTTCAGAAAACATGGGAGCCAGAATGGCAACCAACTCGTCGTGTTTCACATTGCCGGCCGCTGCAATAATAATGTCCTGAGGACGATAGCGGCTGTTTTTATGCGACAGGATCGATGTTTGTGTCAGGTTGGTGACTGTTTCATTACTCCCCAGGACCGGCATGCCCAGGAGTTGTCCCCGCCAGAAGTTCTGATGAAAGCGGTCATGAATGTACTCTTCGGGAGAGTCATCACGCATCTTGATTTCCTGAAGAATAACCTTGCGTTCCCGCTCTATTTCGTCAAGGGGAAAGGTTGAATTCAGAAAAATATCAGTCAGCAGGTCCGTTGCGCGAGGAAGGAATTTAGCCAGAACCTTGGCATAGTAGCAGACATATTCATGTCCGGTAAATGCATTCAGGATCCCGCCCATGGAATCGATTTCACGAGTAATCTGATGAGCACTGCGGCGCTTTGTCCCCTTGAAGAGCATGTGTTCAATAAAATGGGCAACGCCGTTATCCTCTGGAGCTTCATGGCGGGTGCCGTTAGCAACCCAGATGCCGGTTGTTACTGTGTGCATATACCCGATATTCTGGGTGACAATCCGGACGCCGTTATCAAGAGTGGTTGTAGTTATCATCAGCAAAGCATACCCTAGTTTCTCACTATTTCAACCAAAAACAGAGTAGTGATTCCGTCACCATGCAACATAAAGATTTGAATAAATATTTTCATAAATTCGTTTACACATTATATATCCAACTGTTGAGCCAACAGTTCAACAGTGTGATTAACCTTTATTGCCGCTCCGTCCTGATCGAGCCCGCCCCTGATCTGCATCACGCATCCGGGACAATCCATGGCGACGATCGCCGCACCGGTCTCCTTGATATTCCTCAGCTTGCGCTGCAGAATCGGCGCTGATATTTCCGGCAGCTTGAGCGAATACGAGCCACCCATGCCGCAACAGGTATCGCACTCGAACATCTCGGTGAGCTCATAGCCGGCGCGTTGCAGCAGCTCCCTCGGCTGTTCCGAAACCTTCAGCGTCCGCTTCAGATGACAGGAATCATGATAGGTTATCGCGCCGAGTTTCTGTCCCTCTTTCAGAGACAACCGCCCCTCATCGACCAGCTTCTTGACAAGGGTCGAAAAATCAACCGTTTTACCGGCCAGCTCCCTCGCCTTTGGCAACCATTCGGTCTGGCCGACGCTTTCAAAAGTGCTGATGAATTCATGTGCCAGCGCCACGGTGCAGGTCGGACAGGCCGAAACCACATACGCAGCCTCCACACTCAGCAGAGCCTTTATATTGTCGATGGCGTTTCTTTCTGCGACCTCATAGGCACCATTGTAGCGGGCCGGAGCGCCGCAGCAGGTCTGTTCATCCGGGAACAGCACCTCGAAGCCGGCCTTGTTCAGAATTTTTACCAGAGATTCACCCATTTCCGGATACGCAAAATCGATCAGACAGCCGGCGTAGAAAACGACCCGCTCCTTCAGTTTCGGCTGGCTGATTTTTTTAAAACGATCCCTGAATGGTTCAGCCACGATGGCCGGCAGACTGCGGCCATCGGTCAGGTCCGCCAGGAACAGCGGCAGATGACGAATAAATGTGCCCGACGTGAACGGTTTGCCTGCGATTGAAGCCGCCCGGAGCATGCCGTGGAACAGCTTGCGATTGTTCACCACGGCATAGATCGATTTCTGCAGCAGCGGCACCCCCTGCTTCAGCACCAACCGCCGCCTGATTTCCATTATCAGGTCCGGAATATCGATCTTTCCGGGGCAGACATCCTTGCAGGCGCCGCATTGGATGCAGAGCCCCTGGATGTCTGCCGATTTTTTCAGCTCATCGAACCAAGCGGTCAGTATGGTGCCAATGCCGCCGGTGTATACCTTGCCGAACACATGCCCCCCAACCAGCCGGAAAACTGGGCAGACATTAAGGCAGGAAGCACAGCGGATGCATTGCAGCGCCTGCTTGAATTTCGGATCGGCCGCCATTTCCGAGCGGCGGTTGTCCATCAGGATAATATGGAGATCTTTCATTGACCCGTCGCAGTTCGGCGTCGGACCGGTGATGATCGAGACATAACTGGTCAATAGCTGGGCGGTGGCGCTCCGGGGAAGTGCTTTTAAAATCGTGGCAACATCTGCATAGTTGGCGATAAGCTTTTCGATGCCAACCAGCGCGATGTGGATTCTAGGGAGCGACGTGACCAGCCGGGCATTTCCTTCATTGGTCATGAGGACGATGCTGCCGGTTTCCGCGACGGCAATGTTCCCGCCCGAAATGCCCATATCAGCAGCAAGAAATACCGGGCGCAGTTTCTCGCGGGCCACCTTGACGAGCCTTGGTATATCTGACGACAAACGTTCATTGACCTCCTTGCTGAACAGGTCGGAGACCTCCTCCTTGGTCATATGGATCGCCGGCATGACCATGTGCGATGGGGTCTGCCCGGCCAGCTGGATTATCCATTCCCCCAGGTCGGTTTCTCCGACTTCGATACCGGCCTTTTCCAGATAGGGATTGAGGTGAATCTCTTCCGTCGCCATGGATTTTGATTTCACAACGGTTTTGACGTTGTTTTCCTGCGCGACCTTCAAGATGTACTCCCTTACCTTGGCCGGATCGTTCGTCCTGAAAACCTTAGCGCCGCAAGCTTCAGCATTCTGCGTAAACTGCTCGGAGAGTTCTTCAAAGTGGGAGGCGGCATAGGACTTCAGTTCGGCGATCCTTCCCCGTAGCTCCTCAAAATCGATCCCTTCATATGCTTTGGCACGATTAACCTTATAGGCTTCGGAGAACTTGCCGAGCGCCCCAGTCAGATTGGCATTATTGACGGCGGCGTGGATAGATTCTTTAAATTTATTTCCCATCAGGTTGCACCTCCCAGCTCATCGACAAAAACAATAACGAGCCGTTCCGGCCCATGCACTCCGATTGTTAGCACCCGTTCGATATCTGCCGTTCTGCTCGGCCCGGTAATCATTGCAAGATATGCGCACTCTTTGGGCTGAACCCGGGAAAGCAGCGCCGGCATGTCCGGCAGTATTCCGCTTGTCGGAGCCAGGGCAATATGGATTGCCGACAGCGACGATGCCAGGCGTTGCTCTATGGCGGTAGAATTCTGAACCAGCGATCCGGTATCCGCCAGAGCCCACTCCATCTGGCTTATTCCGAAACGGGC
>JAQUCU010000150.1 GCA_028686055.1 Desulfuromonadaceae bacterium | reverse complement strand
TGATGCGGAAGGCTGGTGCGAGGTAGAGGCGCCGCGGAGAGGGTATGTGGTGTATGGGGTGTGAAGGGGGAGGTGAGTGATTCTGGTGCTGGAATGTATTTAAAACGCAATCTGAAAAGAATAGTTGGCACTAAGACACCAATTGGTGTATTTAACAATAACACCAATTGGTGTTTGTGCTGTCAAGGGTAATATATGACACCAATCGGGACAGGATTAGACGATTTTGTACTCAGCATCATTCAGGCAGCCTATCTGGCTGGGAAGGTTCGCAAAACCAGGGATTGCCTGGAGGACATGGTTCGTGCCGGGCTACTGGAGGCTGACGTGGAGAATGTTATCACTCACGCCGACACGATTGAGAAGGCCATGCCCGCAACGAGCGAGAGGGCAAGTAGTCTTAACAACACCCATTATGTGATACGGGGAATGAGCACTACGGGAGTGAACGTATACTGCAAGGTTTGCAGCAACTATCATCCAAAGACTGACGAGTTCATCGAATGGAAGCTGACCTCTTTCACGATTAAATAGAGGAACTAAACCATGATCTGCACAAATTGTTTTGAAGCCGAATACAAGACCGCCACAACCGAATTAACGGTCATCGTCAATGGTGAGAGTCATGTTTTGCGTGACCTCAACTGTGAGACCTGTCCGGCCTGCGGCGAAATAACTTTTACCCATGCTCAGAGTCTGGAAATAGACAAGAAACGGATCGCCCTGGAATTCGGGCTGAAGCCGCTGCTTGCGCCCGATCAACTGAAAATACTGCGGCGTGTTCTGAATATGAAACTGGAAGAAATCTGTGATCTGTTGCACGTCGGGCGCAACACCTATGGCCGGTGGGAGCGGGGAGAGGTGGCGATTACGCCGTCCATGAATCTGTTGGTGCATAGCCTTATGGAGAAAATGCCAGGTGTTCGCGAGAAGGTGATAAAAAATGACTAAGAAACCTGCCGTACTGATTCGGGACGTAGTTCGGCCTGAATTTTATCAATCTGTTGTAGATATTCTACAGGCTGCTCGGTGCAATGCCTATCGCACAGTGAACTTTATCATGGTCGAGGCCTACTGGAATATCGGTCGGATGATTGTTGAGGAGGAACAAGGTAAGGATCGAGCGGAATATGGCGTCTATCTCCTCCGTAATCTGGCGTTGCGCTTGTCCACTCAGTTTGGAAAAGGATTTGATGAACGTGAATTACGAAAAATGCGCCAATTCTATGCGGCGTTCCCAATTCGGGACGCAGTGCGTCCCGAATTGTCGTGGACCCATTATCGCATGTTGATCCGGGTAGAGAAGGAAGCAGCCCGCACCTACTACCTAACTGAATCCGCCGATCAGAACTGGAGCACCCGCACGCTGGAACGCCAGATAAACTCACTCTATTACGAGCGTTTGTTGATGAGCCGTGACAAGCTGCCGGTTATTGAAGAGATGCAGGAGAAGACCGCGCCTCTTGCTGCTACGCCGCGTGATTTCATCAAAGACCCGTACATACTGGAATTTCGAAACCATTTTCACGCGACGACGCGACGACGCAACGAAAGGCAAATACAAACACCAAAGGGTTGTGTTTTATGACCGAAAATGAAATTGCCAATATGATAATGGATGCGGCATTCCAGATACATCGGGAACTCGGTCCAGGACTGTTGGAAAGCGTATATGAAATTATTTTGGACAGGAAGTTGGCTGACATGGGATTGGTTGTCGAACGTCAGGTACCGGTACAGATCCGATTTCAGGAAATAGTTTTTGATGAAGGTTTTCGAGCCGATCTATTCGTAGAACAGAAGGTCATCATTGAGTTGAAATCTGTTGAACGTTTACAACCGGTGCATTCGAAACAGCTGTTGACCTATCTTCGTTTAACCGGATGTCGTTTGGGCTTGTTGATAAATTTCGGTGAGAATCTTATGAAGGATGGTTTTAAACGGATAGTGAATGGCTTGGAATATTGAAGAAACCTTTTACTCACGCGACGCCGCGACGACGCAACGAGAATCAAAATCTTGACCCCAAATCAAATTGATTGTGTTTTAAGGTTTTCGTCGCGTCGTTGCGTCGTCGCGTGAAAATCTGGTTTTTAAGTATTCGGTGTTGAACGAAAGCAGCCAGCTCTTTGCCTCCAAATACCGGCTGTATTTGCCGTCAGAGGAGGAGTTGCGGGCGGAGGTTGAGAGGGAGCGGGAGATGGTTGTGAGGGAGAGGTTGGAGCGGTATGGGTAGGAATGGTTGTGTACCGTTCGGAGCCGGTGGTTGTGGGAGCGGATGGGTGGTGTGAGGTTGAGGGGGCGAGGAGGGCAGGCGATTGGGTTTGGCAGGTGGAGGATTGGTAGGTTTTTGGTAGGTAGTGAGTTAAATATATTGTCCCCAGGATTTCGGAGGTTGTTATGAATGCTAGTGCGATGTCACTCCTTGCCATTTTTGAGAAAAAAATGCGCTTAGAGGTCCCGCTGTTTCAGCGTCAGTATGTCTGGAGTAAAGGTCAGCAATGGGAACCTTTATGGGAAGATATATCGCGTAAATTTACTGAAGCGCTTGAAGGACGTAAGGAAGCCCCAGTTCATTTTCTTGGTGCCATGGTGCTTGATCAGAAACAAACGCCGACGACGCACGTTGAGAAGCGTCAAGTAATAGACGGGCAGCAGAGACTTACGACGCTACAAATCTTCTTGGCAGCACTCCGTGATTTTTGCCATGAGCATGATTGTGAAGAGTTAGCGAAGGAGTGTGATTCATACACTCTTAATAAGGGAATGATGGCTGAACCTGAAGTTGATAAATTTAAGGTTTGGCCTACCCAATTAGATCGTGGTCAATTTTCAGACGTAATTGAATCTGGATCAAGAGCTGCTGTGCTGAGTAAGCATCCATTAGTATGGAAAAAGTATGCAAGAAAACCTGACCCGCGACCACGGATGATAGAAGCTTACCTGTTCTTTTTCGACCAACTTCAAGAGTTTTTTCTAGGGTCAACAACTGAAGTGCCTCTAGCGGCGGAATACCCTCTTCCACAACGCCTAGATGAAAGCTTTCAGACACTGAAAAATGCATTACAAGTCGTAGTTATTGATTTGGCACAGGATGATGATGCTCAAGTTATTTTTGAAACTTTGAATGCGAGAGGTGAGCCACTTCTACCCGCTGACTTGCTTCGAAATTATATTTTTCTTAGAGCTGCAAGAAGGGGTGAGCCGCAAGAGCCATTGTATAAGGAGTTCTGGGCTCGATTTGACGACCCTTTTTGGAGGGTTGAAGTAAAACAGGGCCGTTTATTGCGGCCGCGTAGTGATCTTTTTATGCAACATTTTCTTGCCAGTCGCCTTACTGCGGATATTCCAATTAAGCATCTTTACATTGAGTATAGGTATTGGATCGAGAGGAAACAACCGTACAATTGTGTTAAAGATGAATTAAAAGAGCTTGCTCGGCAGGGTGACGATTTTCGTAGAATTATTGAACCCCAAAAGGGAGATACAATCTTCCCGCTCGTTACTTTTCTTGATGCTTTTGACATTCGTACATCATATCCACTTTTATTAGCACTACTCGATAAGGGTATATCAGCTGAAGAGTGGGTGACAATATCAATTGTGTTGGAGTCATATTTAATACGGCGTGCGGTGTGTGGCTTAACCACAAAAAACTATAACCGTATTTTTCTTAACCTGACGCGAAATCTGCGAGATGGTTTGAGCTTGGATAATCTTGGCAAACAACTCAAAGATCAGAGTGGCGATTCAGCTGAATGGCCTACTGATAGCGCCTTTTCAGAAGCTTGGCGAGCTAAACACGCCTATGCAACGCTAAATAATTCAAAGATTGTCCATATTCTTCGACGTCTAAGTGATACATATATGACTTCTAAAATGGAAAATATTACTATTAGTTGTCCTTTATCTGTTGAACATATTCTGCCGCAGCAGTGGGTTGATAAATGGCCACTTGAAGACGGCCAAAGAGGGATGTCTATTGCTGATCTCTGGACAGCTGAACCAAGCGATTTATGTGCAGTTGCAACACGTAGAAGAAACTCTATGCTTCAGACATTCGGAAATTTAACTATCCTTACTCAAGCGTTGAATTCATCTATTTCAAATGGGTCTTGGACTGATAAAAAACCGGAACTGATGCGTTATTCGCTTTTGCCAATTAACCAACAACTTCATGAAGCAGATAAATGGGACGAAGAAGGAATTGCTAAGCGTGGTGAAGCACTGCTTGAGAGAGCTTTAAGTTGTGGCCAAGGGATAACTTATTGTAATAATTTGAATTATTAATGCTTGCGGAGGGGGAGTAGCAAGGGGTCGCGTTTACAAAAAACGACGATTAACAATGTTTTTTTTCCTGAAAATCCAAACCAGTGAGAGTGAATAATGAGTTCATCGAATTCCTTTTTTAAAGAGAAACGGGCCTGGTCGAGAATCAAGGATGAAGTACTAAAGGCCTATCTTGTGCCATATTTAGCCAAAGTTTCTAGAACAAGATGTCCTATTATTGTCGCGGATTGCTTTGCCGGTAAAGGTTGCTTTGACAACGGGGAACCTGGGTCACCACTGATTATTGCAGAGGCCATTTCACATCAACTGGCCGATCCAACAACCCAAGCTATTAAAGCGGTCTTCATCGAGAAAAAGTATTTCAAAAACTTGAAGGAAAATATTCCGCAAAAGCCGTGGTGCCACCTTCTGGAGGGAGACTACGAAGAGAAGATGGATTATTTCGTGAATAATTACCCCTCTCGAAACCAGAATCTCTTTCTGTACGTTGATCCTTACGGCATAAAAAGTATTCTGTTCTCTTACTTTGAAAAGATTCATAAGAAGAAAGATTTACACTCGGTTGAACTGCTTCTAAACCTGAACACCTTTGGATTTCTGAGAGAGGCATGCAGGTTGCTAAAATTCAAGATTTTAGAAAATGATACTCCTGAAGATTACGAACCGGACATCAATACGCCTGAACGGTTGAATGATATTGCTGGCGGGACATATTGGCGAGAGATAATCGGCAGATACAATACGTGTCAGATCAAAATGCCAGAAGCAGAAGAATTGTTTGTCACCAAATATTGCGAACAACTCAGAACAGTCTTCCGTTATGTTGTTAATATACCGATTAAAGTCAAGATCAGCCACATACCAAAATACCGGATTGTTTTTGCCACCGACCATGTAGATGCGCTGCTGCTTATGGTTGATAACATGAATAAGCGATGGGCGGCTTTCAGAGAGGAGGCACGCAACAATCAGTTTGCGCTTATCGAGATTGACTTTCCCAACCCATCAATTCAAGGTGCTTGCCGTGATATTGAAAATGAGATAGTTTCTCTCATAGACACTGAAATTGAACTGAAGGAATTGCTGGTCAGGCTGGCACAGAAATTCGGAATTAACTTTTCACTGAAAGATTATAAGGACTGCCTCAAAAAAATGGAAAATAACCAGATTGAAGTAACACGTTTTCCGTCTCTGACACCAGCTACCGGTAAACCCAGCACAAGTTGGGATCATACAAAGAAAGACTTATCAATCAAGATATCAAGGAGAGTGCAATGGCAACCGCCACTGCTATAGAATGGACAGAAGAAACCTGGAATCCGGTGACAGGATGCAGCAAGGTCAGTGCCGGATGCGCCAACTGCTATGCCGAAACCATGGCTAAGCGTCTTCAGGCAATGAGAGCGCCAGGGTATGATAACGGCTTCGAATTGACCCTGATGCCGGAACGTCTTAATCAACCGATGCGTAAAAAGAAACCGACCCGATTCTTTGTTAACTCAATGAGCGACCTGTTTCATGAGGATGTGCCGGATAAGTTTTTGGACGAAATTTTTGCCGTTATGAGACAGACCCCACAACATACCTATCAGATTTTGACCAAGCGGGCGTATCGGTTGCCGGAATACTTTGGCTCTAAAATTCTTCCTTCAAACATTTGGCTTGGGGTTACGGTTGAGGATCGAGAAAGCGGTATTCCTCGAATCGACCATCTACGCAAGGTAAATGCCGCCATCAGGTTTTTGTCTGTTGAACCGCTGCTTCAGGATCTCGGGACGATTGATTTAACCGATATCCATTGGGTTATTGTTGGCGGGGAATCTGGACCAAAAGCACGGCCCATGAGTCAGGAGTGGGTTCTGTCAATAAAAGAACAGTGCGAAAAGTACGGCAGCGCCTTCTTTTTCAAACAGTGGGGCACGTGGGGTATGGACAGGGTTAAGCGTGGCAAGAAAGCAAATGGCCGCATGTTGCTTGGTCAGACATGGAGTGACTATCCGGCGCAAGCAATGGTTGGTTAGGAGTATCTTAAAATATTTTGTCATTGCAATTCATAACCGGACAATTCATGTCCACACCTCCCATTCATCTCCACCTGTAAATCAGTCACTTATTGGCGAGCGATATCGCCCGTCTACTGGGAAGCCGCATGACCAAATTCCTCCACACCGCCGACATCCACCTCGGCAAAACATACCGCACCTCCGCCGATGAAGCCGAGCGTTACGAAGACTTCTTTCGTATGCTCGGCTGCATCGTTTCTGATGCTATTGCCGAACAGGTGGATTTTGTCCTGATCGCCGGTGACCTGTTCCACACCGGCCAAATCCTCCCCCGCACCTTTGCCCGCACCATCGAAACCCTGCAACCGCTGAAGGATGCCGGAATCCCCTGCCTCGCCGTCGAAGGAAACCACGACTGGATTCACCGCCGTGACAGCATCTCGTGGATGGAGGCGCTGTCGCAGATGGGCTACATCCGCCTGCTGCGGCCTTCGCGCACCGAAAGCGGCGGCTACCGCTTCGATCCGTTCGATCCTGAAACCGGCACGGGCGGCCATATCGAGATCAAGGGGATCAATATCTACGGCCTCGGCTACATCGGTACCCAGGCGGGCCACCATGTGGCGCGTATCTGCGAGGCGGTGACGACCGAAAACAACCTGCTGCTGTTCCATGTGGGCATCTGGACCTATTCGCCGGTGGAGATCGGCAACATGCAGCCGGACGATGCGCTGCCGCTGGCGGACCGGGTCGCCTACGTGGCGCTCGGGCATGGGCGCAAGCCGTCTGTGGTCAGCACCCCCGAAGGGCGCGCCTA